>JAICEW010000153.1 GCA_025923995.1 Vicinamibacteria bacterium
CGACGGTACGCCGGCACGGGCGGCGGCGGCGACGCCCACGCCGCCGCAGGTGTAGTAGCGCTCCATGACGACCGAGGCACCCGTCTGCCGGAGCACGGCCTCGACCGCGGGACGGGCGCGGAAGCGGAAGAAGCGGACGTGCGGCGTCCAGCGGATCGGGTGCCAGCGCAGGCGTGCCTCGTCGGCCGCGGTCGAGCCCTCGTCCACCACCGCGTCCACCTCGTGCCCACGCGCGGCCAGCCCACGCGCGACCTCCAGCACGTGGACGCTGCCGCCCGTCCGCCCCGGCACCACCTGGTCGGAGGCCACGTAGAGGATCTTCAAGGCCGAACGCTGCGCGACCCGTCCGGAGGCAACGGACGCAGCAGCCCGAAGAACGGCCCGGTGCGGATCCCGCCGAAGAGCACCACGTCCAGCTTCAGGAACCAGGTGAGCACCTGGGCCACCCCCAGCGCGATCCGCCCCGGGCGGGGCCCCTCGATGGCCTGCCCGTGCGTGTGCTCGCCGTGCTCGTGCTCTCGCCCCTCGGCCGTCTGGCCCGCCTTGCGCTTCCGCTGCTCGTAGAGCCGCAGCAGCAGGTCCTCGACCACCGCCTTCGCCACCACGTTGTAGTAGCGTCGCTGCGCCACCTCCAGCCCGGCCGCGGCACACAGCGCGTCGAAGTGCTCGTGGCTGCGGATGGCGTTGCGGTGGTCGCTCTTGCGCATGGCCTCGCGCTCGTGGTCGATCAGGCCGCGCCGGCCCAGGCGCTTGGCCAGCCGGTTGACCGCGCGCTGGAAGGACGCCAGCCGCGACGACTCCATCGCGTGCGTGTACACGAACAGCCGCCCCGAAGGCCCGATGGCCCGGCGCGCCTCGCGCAGCACCTCCTCCACCCCCGGCTCGTCGAGGTGCTCGAGCACGTCGAGCGAGTACGCGCGCGGGTACGCCCCCTGCCGGAACGGCAGCCGGCGCAGGTCGCCCAGCACCAGCTCGACGGTCGAGGCGGCGCGCGAGAGGAAGAAGGGCGCCAGGTCGACGCCGGCCGCCTGCGCGCCGTGCGCGCCCGCGTAGAGCGCCATCTTGCCCGCGCCGCAACCCAGGTCGAGGACGGGCTCGCCGGCGGCGGGCTCCAGCATCCGCCGCATCATGTCCGCCTTCACGCGCGCCGAGAGCACCGGCGGGGCGTCGGTCACGCCCAGCCGCTCGTGGAACTCGTGGTCCGCGTACTGCGTGACGTCGCCCACCGACGTGCGAGGCACCAGGTCCACGTACCCCTCGGCCGCGTGCACCGGGTAGCAGACGCCACAACAGGGGCAGCGCAGGCCGGTGTCCTCGCGCGCGAGGCGCACCTTCTCCGGGCCGCCGCAGCGGCAGCGCACGCGCGGCTCGTACTCGGAGCGGCACCGCTCGTGCTCCTGCGTGGTCCTCGCGCACGCCGGGCAGCCGGCGGCTTCCAGGCAGACCGGGCAGGCCAGGCGGGCGAGGAGCGCGTCCGAGATCACACGCCCTCCCGCACCAGGCGCTCGCGGTCGGTCAGGAACAGCCAGGCCACGCGCGCCAGGCGCGGCGGCACCTCGCGCACCTGGTTCACGGCCACGCGCGGCCACTCCAGCCGCTGCCGGTCCATCAGCTTCAGCCCGAACTGCACCATGAGCGAGACGTTCCACCAGACGAACACGCCCAGCGACGCCGCCACCGCGAGGGCGCGCACGCGCGGGAGGGCTATGGCCACCAGGGCGGCCAGGCCCCACGCGAACACCGGGGTCGCCGACAGGAAGCGGCGCGACCCGAACGCTCCCGCCTGGCTCCAGCTGTCCACGGCGCCGTTGATCCAGACCTGCAGCAGCAGGCCCAGCGCCAGCACCGCCGCGAACGCGTCGCGTCCGAAGACGCGCCACAACAGGCCCGCCGTGGCCAGCAGCAGCAGCGGCGCCCATGCGAACAGCCCGTGGCCCGGGTCGAAGAGCACCTCGAGCAGGTGCGGGCTCGATGGGTCCATCTTGCGCGTGACCAGCGTCGACGGGCCCCAGCGGCCGTTGACGGCGTGGTAGGCGAGCAGCTGCGGGACGAACACGAGCGCGGCCGTCGCGGCCATCACCAGCAGCCGCGCCGCGCCGCGGGCGAGGTCGCGCGAGCGCACTGCGGTCCAGGCGGCCCAGGCGCCGGGCACGACGAGGTACAGCGCGTCCTGCTCGCGCACCAGCCCGGCCAGCCCGCCCGCGAGCCCGACCAGCACCCAGTCCGTGAGCGCGCCGTCGCGCGCGGCCGCGCGCAGCCACAGCCACAGCATCAGGGAGACTGCGAACAGCGAGCACGCGTGCGAGAAGGCGGGCGCGAGCGTCAGGTAGTACAGCACCGGCGTGCCCAGCCACAGCCCCGCCACGGCCAGCGCGGCCGCGGCCTCGCCGAAGCGGCCGTGCTTCGTGAGCGCGTCCTGGGCCAGCAGCAGCCCCAGGAAGCCGTAGACGGCCGACCCGTACGCGGCCGCGGCGGCGTAGGGCCACGAGAACCCGTCGGCGGGGACGGTCGAGCCGAACGTGCGCGCGACCGCGACCAGCGCGTGCGCCACGGCGTAGAACGGCGACCACATCAGGGCCGGCCCCACCGACGCGAAATTGATGGGGCGCCCGGTGGCCGCCTCGCGTCGCTCCAGGAACGTCTCGCGGAAGGCCGCCAGCCCCTCCGGGTCGCGCTCGATGAAGTGGCCGTACTCGTTCGCGAAGTCGAGGTCACGGTCGAAGGCGAGCGAGCGCAGGTACGAGAAGTACTCGATCTCGTCCGCGCCCCGGATGCGCAGGGTCACCAGCGGCAGCGTGAGCAGGAACAGCACCACCAGCGCGCGCCGCGGCGTCATGCGCGCACCTCGTCGAACAGCCCGCGCAGCGATTCGGCCCGCGCGGCCCAGGAATAGCGGGGCGCCTCCGCGAACGCGGTGCGCGCGATCCCCTCGGCCAGCGCGCGGTCGCGCAGGAGGCGGCCCAGCGCGGCCCCCAGCGCGCGAGCGTCCCCGGCCGGGACCAGCAGCGCGTTCTGCTCGTGCCTCAGGAACTCGCGGCTGGCCGGCAGGTCGGACGCCACCAGCGGCCGGCCGGCGGCCATGGCCTCGAACGCCTTGAGCGGCGACGTGTGCCGCTCGCTCATGGCCGTGTGCAGGAACGGCGCGACCACGACCGAGGCGCGCGCCAGCTCGTCCGCCACGCGCGCGGGCGGCACGGTGCCCGCCATCTCGGTGCGCGCTCCCAGGCCGCAGCTTGCCACGAGCGCCGCGATCCGCCGCTCGTCCGGCTCGCCGCGCAGGCCGCCCAGGATCACGAGGCGCGCTTCGGGCACGTCCGCCATCGCCCGCACCAGCACGTCGACGCCCTTCCACGGATACAGCTGGCCCGCGTAGAGGACGCGCGGCGGCGTACCGGCCGGCAGGCCCGGAAAGGCGCGGGCCGCGGGCACGTCCGTCCCGTTCGGGATGACCCGGGTGCGCGGGCGCGGCCCGTGCGACTCCGCGAACGAGTCGAGGATCCCCGCGGTGGTGGCCACGAAGCCGGCCGCCCGCCGCCACACGCGCGCCTCGCGCGCGGCGATGCGCCGGGCCTTGGCCGGGTCGGGCGCCTCGCCCGTGCCGTAGAGCGCGCCGCGCTCGCGGTACATGAGCGCCTCCACCGCGTGCGCCTCGTACACGAGCGGTCCCGAGGACGCGCGCAGCAGCAGGTCGGCCAGCTGCAGGTCGCGCGTGAAGACGACCGACCGCCGCCGCAACGCCCCGAAGCCGAGCCAGCCGGCGCGCACCAGGAAGCGCGCACGCGGCAGGGCGAACGTGCCCGTGCGATGTCCCACGTCCACGCGCCGGACCTGCAGCCGCTCGGAGGGCGCGATGCCGTACAGCGCCAGCAGCTCCTCCGTCGGCCGTGGGTCGCTCTGGCGGACGAGCAGCGTGGTGGGCGCGCCGGACGCAGCCAGCGCGGCCGCGGTCTTCACCACCTGCACGCCGTTGGCGCGCTCGAGCGGGAAACGCACGTCGGCGAGGATGAGCACCTCAAGCCCGCTCACGCCTTCACCAGCACGCACTGCACGTGCCCGGTCATCACGTCCTGGGTGAAGGGCGTGCGCTCGAGCAGCCGTCGCAGCGCGCCCGGCAATGCGCGGAAGAACCCGGTCACGTGCCGCTCCTCGCGCACGACCCGGAAGCCCGCCGCCGAGGTCCAGTCCGTGAGCCGGCGCAGCGTGACGCGCTGGTGGAGGTCGTCCTCCTTCTCCTTCCCTTCCGCGGCCAGGGCGATGAAGGTGTTCGCTTCCTTCTGCTCCTTCAGCGTCCACGGCGCATGGCGCGCCAGGAAGCGGAACGTGCGGAACGCGATCCGCCGGCCGAACAGCAGGTGGATCGGCACCGGCACGCGCAGGCGCGGCAGGTGCGCGCCGGAGAGCGAGAGGAACGGGGCGGTGGACAGGTACAGCACGCCGCCCGGACGCAGGACGCGGTGGCACTCGCGCAGGTAGGCCGAGGCGTCCATCACGTGCTCGATCACCGAGTGGCTGAGCACCAGGTCGAACGAGGCGGACGCGAACGGCAGGCGCTGCCCGTCGCCCTGCACGAACCCCGCGCGCGCGACCTGCTTCTCCGCGCGCAGGCGGGTGCCCGAGCCGAAGAAGCGGCCGTCCAGGTCCAGGCCGACGGCGAGCGACGCCTCCTCGCCCAGCGAGAGCGCGGTGCCGCCGCCACCGCAGCCGGAGTCGAGGACGCGTCCGCCCACGCGCGCGCCCGCCCGTTCCAGCGCCTCGATCACCTTGGCGCTGCGCAGGTACTCCCAGACCGCGTAGTCGTATTCGCTCCGGAAGCGCGTGGCGGCCGCGGCGTCGATGGCGCCCGGGTCGATCGTCCTCACCCGCGGCGCGCCTCCTCGTAGAGGGCCAGGTAGCGCTCGACCACGCCGGGCAGGCGGAAGCGGGAGGCGATCGCGTCGGCCGACGCCGACAGCGTGCGCCGCCGCTCGGCCAGCTGGCGCACCACCGCGGCCGCCAGCGCTTCGGGGTCCTTGCGCGGGACCACGCGGACGTCGTCGCCGAAGATCGCGGACAGCTCGACTCCGCCGGGGTTGTCGGTGGACACGACCGGCGTGCCGCAGCTGAGCGCCTCGAGCGCGACGGTGGGTGTCGCCTCCAGCTCGGAGGAGAGCACGAACAGGTCGGCCGCGGCCTGCAGGCGGGCCACCTCGGCGTTGGGCACCAGCCCCAGGAACCGCGCGGACTCGCCCAGGCCCAGGCGCTCGGCCTGCGCCTTGAGCGGCTGCTCCCTCTCGCCCGTGCCCGCGATCAGCAATCGCGCGTCGGGCCGCTCGCGGCGCACGCGGTCCATCGCATCGAGCAGCGTCGCCTGGTCGGCCAGCGGGTGCAGGCGCTTCACGTTCAGCAGCAGCGGCCCCTCGCCGATCCCGTACCGCTCCCGCACCGCCTGCCGCTCCGCGGGCGCCAGCGGATGGAACTCGTCCGCGACCGGCGGGTACACGACGGAGGCGCGCGCGAGCGGCACCGAGAGGTCGCGCGCCCGGGCCAGCAGGGCCTGGCTGTAGAACGTGACGTGGTGCGCCTCGCGGTTCATCCGGCGGAACCGCGCGTCCTTGCCGTCGTGGTGCCAGATCTCGGTCCCGTAGTGCGTGAGCACGTACGCGCGGCGGTGCCGGTGGGCCAGGCGCGCCGCCACCTGGTTCATCCAGGTCGAGGAGTGCACGTGCACCACGTCGGCCTGGCGCACCAGCGGCGAGGCCTTCCACCACGTCTCGGCCGCCTCCAGCGCCTGCGGCACGCGCGTGCGCCGCGAGCCCTGGCGCCGGCGCACCGTGGCGACGCCCTCGCGCTCCTCGCCGTCCTCGAACGCGAGGAAGTCGACCGCGTGGCCGCGCTCGCGCAGCCCCCGGCCCAGCAGGTCGGGCAGGATGGCGTTGGCCGCCTGGTAGGGGGGCAGGTGCGGCGTCACCATGAGCAGCCTCATGCCGTCGCGCGTCCCGCGTGCCAGTCGCGCGCGAACTCC
Organism: Vicinamibacteria bacterium; assembly: GCA_025923995.1. Classification (GTDB taxonomy): domain Bacteria; phylum Acidobacteriota; class Vicinamibacteria; order Fen-336; family Fen-336; genus JAICEW01. The sequence continues at coordinate 6,002 of JAICEW010000153.1, forward strand.
GCGTAGGTGCGGCCCACGACGCCCAGCGTGCCCGTCAGGTGGTCGAGCAGCGCGCGCAGGTCGTCCAGGAAGCGGTCGACGCTTGGCTGGTCCGGCGTGTAGGGGCTGCCGCCCGGGAGCAGCTCGCTCGAGTGGAAGATGATGTTGAAGCTGGTGGCGCCCTCCGCCTGGAGCCGTGTCGCGAACGCGAGCATGTCCGCGCGGGGCGTGTACGACGGGCGCAGCCAGGCCGCGCGCAGTCCCAGCCGCTTGAGCGCGCCGCGCCAGGGGATCGGCTTGAGGCTCGTGTACATCGACTCCAGCCGCTTGGGCAGCGCCGGCACGGTCGCGGAGGTGATGGGGATCTCGAGGATCGGAGACGCCCCCGACCGGCGCACGTCCCGGTAGCCCGGGTGGTAGGGCTCGCGCGGCGCGCCCGCGAACGACATGCCCCGCTTGCGCGTCTCGTTGAAGAGCGGGTCGACGCTCGTGTCCACCGTGTATCGCAGCCGCTCCAGGATGGGCAGCGTGCGGCCGTCGAACCCGTTGCGGCCGGCGCGGTAGGTGGTCGGGCGCGTGCCCAGGCGCTCCTCGATGACGCCCGTGAGCTCCGTGATCTGTCGCTCGAGCAGCTCGTCCGGCAGGTTGTGGGGGTAGGTGTGGGCCGCGAGGTCCTCGGGGCGGAACGGCGGCGACGTCCAGGGATGCAGGTGCGTCCCGATCTCCGCGCGTCCGGTGCGGCCGAGGTCGCGCAGGATGGACGCGCTCGGCTCGAGCGTCGCCATCTCCCACGTCACGAGGTAGGTGGGCCGCGCGCCGAAGCGGTCGCACAGCTCCTGCAGGCCGGGCAGCCGCTCGGCGTTGCGGACCGAGAGGCTCCGGCGGCCCTCGTCCGACCACTGGTCGTCCGCCTCGGTGTCGACGCCGATCATGACGGCGGGCTTGACGCTCATCGGTCCATGTCGCTGTCGCCGAACACGACGTGCCAGCGCCCGCGGTCCCCCAGGGGGGCCTCGGACACGCGCGTGCGCACGCAGAACTGCATGGGGGAGCGGGCCTCGCGGAAGCCGCGGCGCCGCAGGTCGTCCCGCAGCGGCCGGTTGAGCGCGAACGCCTGGGCGCGCGCGACGCCCGCCTCGCGGAAGCCGCCCAGGACCGCCCCCAGCAGCGCGTCCTTCGCGCAGTGATCCGCCGCGTCGGCGAAGAGGTCCACGATCCAGCCCAGGCGCAGCCCGCGGTAGTCCTCTTCCCGGCTCACGGCGAAGCCGGCCAGCCGCCCCTCCCGCCGCGCCGCCTGCAGCGTGTACCGACGATGCGGGCAGCGCAGGTACTTCCACGTGAGATACGCGGCGTCGCGCCGCACGCACATCGTGTAGGACGTGCGGGCCGTCTCCCACAACGCGTCGAACTCGGGCCCGAACGAGTCGATCGGCTCCACGGTGACGGCCGAGCGGCGCGCCCTCTCGCGGTGCAGGGCCGACCAGCCCAGCGCGAGCAGGGGCCCCGCCAGCGTGCCCAGCGGCTCACCCAGCCGCCGCGTGGCCACCGCGCGCGCGTCCATCAGCTTCTGGAAGAACGGCACGGGCCCCACGTCGTGGTAGCGCAGCTTCTTGAACAGGCCGTACGACGACGGCGTGAGGCCGAGGCCCAGCGCGACCTCGACGTGGTCGCTCCAGGCCGTGAACAACCGGGCGCCCACCCCTTTGCCGCGAGCCTCCGGCCGCAGGAAGACGTCCATGCCCCAGGACGAGCGGACCTCGCTGCCGCCCCACCACAGTCGCACCGGCATGGACGCGTACTGGCCCAGGACGTGTTCGCCCTCGCGCGCGACCCAGATGGCGGGACCTTCCCGCTCGCGCTCGGGGTTCTCGGCGTACTGCCACTGCCAGCGGCGGCGGCTGCCCTCGGTCAGGTCCTGTCCGAACGTCTCGGCGTAGAAGCGGAAGATGTCCTCCTGGTCGGAGGCCTCGTGCCGGGCCACGGACACACGATCGGGGGTCGTCATTGTCGCCATATCCGGGGTCCAGCCAAACGCGGCAGGTTACCACAGGAACCCCAAACGACCCAAAGAGTTCCAGCCGTCCGGGGGGTCCACGTCCGGGCCCGCCACGGCACATGTTAAGGTCGGCGGCATCCGTGACAGAAGGCACGCGGCGCACCACGATACCGGTCCTCCTGGCGATCGCCGCGGCCGTCCTGCCGCTCCTCGTCTTCACCTCCCGGGACGCTCCGCTGCTGGTGGACCTCGGGCCCGGCGACGAGCCGTTCACGCGCGGCTTCCGTACCGGCTGGGAGTACCACGGCCGGACCGGCGCGGGTGAGACCGCCTTCCACTGGACGGAGGACGGCGCCAAGGTCATCGTACCCGTGCGCATGCAGGGCCCATTGCGCCTCCGCCTGCACGTCGCCCGCTTCATGAGGACGCCGGCCGAGGTCGTCGTCTGGCGCGAGGGACACGAGGTCGGACGCTACACGCAGCATCCCCTGGGCTTCCGCGTGCGCACGCTGGACGTGCCGGATTGGGACGGACCGCTCACGCTCCAGTTCCGCACGACGTCGGACGACGGCGAGCCGCTGGGGATCGCGCTCGACTGGGTCAAGGTCCAGGGCGCCCGGCGCGTGTGGCCGAGGCCCGGCCTCCTCGCGCGCCTCCTGCTGCTGTGGTTCGGCGTGCCCCTTGCGGTCGGGCTGATCTCGCGCTCGGTGCGCGCCGGAGCGCTCGCCTCGGCGGCGGTCTCCGCCACCTCGGTCGGGGCCGTGCTGCTCGACCGGCTGGGCGGGCTGCTGGCGCTCGGCAGCGCGGCCGTCCCCGCCGTCCTGCTCGTCCTGGTCCTGCTGGGCCTGGCGCGCGCCGCCTCCCAGCGCTGGCCGCACCTGTGCGGCGCCCACGCGGCCTGGGTCCCGGCGGGCGCCGTCGTGCTCGCGATGGTCGCGCTGTCGCACCCCGCCTTCTACTACCCCGACGTCGACACGCACGCGAAGCTGGTGGACGCGCTGGAGGACGAGCCCTCGCTGGCCCTCGACCCGCGTCCTTACCAGATGCGGACGAGCGCCTGGACGCGCGGCCTCGGCGGCCGGCTGGTCCCGTTCCCCTACTCGCCCGCGTTCCACGTGCTGGCCCGGCCGCTGGCTCGCGTGGTGGGCTCGGTGTCCGCGATCAAGACGCTGGCCGTGGGGGCCCTGGGCCTGACGCTGCTGCTCGCGCACCTGCTCGCCCGTGCGGTCGGTCTCGCGCCCGCCTGGGCGGTGGTGGCCCAGGCGGTCGTGTGCGTCCTGCCCGTGACGGCGTCGCGGCTCACGCTCGCCCTCTACCCGACGCTCCTCGCGCAGTCGCTCGAGCTGCTGCTGCTGCTGGCCCTGGCCCGGATGCTTCCGCTGCTGCGTGCGCGCGAGACCGCGATGGCGCTCGGCGCCGTGGCCGTGGTGCAGGCCGCCTACACAGGGTCGCTGCTGAGCGTGCCCCTGATCGTCGTGGGCCTCGCGATCGCCGAGGCCGCGCAGGGCCGCCGCTCGAGCGCCGCACGATTGCTGATCGCGTGGGCCCTGGCCACTGCCGCGGTCGTGCTCGTGCAGTACCGGCCCTTCCTGGCCATCCTCTGGCGCGACGTGCTCCCGTACGCCTCCGCGCGCGCGGAGGCCGCGGAGCCGGGGATCGTGGCCGCGCTGCGGCGGCTCACGATCTTCTTCGACCACGTCCATCCCGCCCTCGCGGTCCTGGGCCTGCTGTCCCTGCGCGGCGGCGGTCGCGCCCGTGGCGCGTGGCGGGTCGCGCTGGCGGCGGGCCTGGCCCTGCTGGCGCTGCGCTACGCGCTGCCCGCGCTCTTCCGGGACGCGAAGGAAGTGGAGCTGCTGGCCGCGCCGGTCGCGGTGGCCATGGCGGCGGGGTGGGCCTGGCTGTGGACGCGGGGCTGGGGCCGTCCGATCGTGGTGGCGACCGCCGGGTGGGTGGTCGCCTGGGGCTGCTGGCGAGCGGTCGCGCTCTACGGGGAGCGCTTCGTCGCGATCGGACGTCTCAGCTAGTCGACCGGCTCCCACTCCGACACGATCAGCAGGTTGTCGTCCCCGGCGGCGGGCCGCGCCTGCACGCGCAGGAAGCCGCGCGCCGCGAGCGCCTCCGGCGCCACCACCAGCACGCGCTGCCGGCGCGAGACGCGGTCGTACGCCGAGACGAGCGCGAACGGCGGGTCGGGCCGGTCGAAACCCGAGGCCGACACGTTCGCGAGCTCCAGGTGGCGCTCGTACTGCCGCCGCGGCAGCGCCGGCGCGTCGACGTCGGGGCGGGGCCGGGTCGAGACCAGGATCGCCGGCGCGTGGTGCAGCCACACCACGAGCGTGTCCGGTGCAGGCGACGCGAGAGCGTCTCCTCCCGGCCGCGGCACCGCCGCATGTGCGATCGCGGGCCCCGCCAGCGCGATCACGAGCAGCCCCGCGGCTCCCCACGCGAGCACCCGCTGCACCTGCGACTCGATGGCGCGCGCCTCCCGCGGCCGCCTGGGCCCGCGGCCGAGGCCGATTCCGAGCAGGCCCGCGAGCAGCGGGAACGAGGCGCCCAGCCCGCGCAGCCCGGCGTCGCCGTACACGACGGGAGCGGACAGGACGATGCCGGAGGTCGCGGCCAGCCAGAACAGGCGCTCGCCCGCGTCCGCGCGCCACAGGTACCGAAGCAGCGCCGCGAGCGCGACACCGAGCAGCGCGCGGCCCCAGAAGCGGTCGCGCGCGAGCACCTCCGGCGCCGGCAGCGCGCGCTCCCACGGCGAGAGGACGAGCGCCTGCGGGCTCACCACGCCGTAGAGCACGGGCGGGGCCTTGCCGACGAACTTGCGCAGGTTGCGGCCGAGCGTCAGGAACGCCGTGCCCGGCTCCGCGCGGAAGCGCTCCCAGCCGCGCCGGTAGATGAGCCGCGTGCGCGCCTTCTCGTCGGGCAGGCGCGCCAGCTCCTCGCCCAGGTCCTCGCGGATCTGCCGGTAGTTCGAGCCGCTCACCAGGCCGTAGAACGGATACGCACCCGCCGACGACGCGGACGAGTCGCTGGTGCCGTAGAGCGCGTTGAGCGCGGCGCTCGTGAGCGCGCCCGCGGCCGCCACCAGCGCGACGCCCGCGAGCGCGGCCCGCCAGCGCGCGCGACAGGTCCACACCACCCACAGCCCGAAGCAGGGGAGCAGGAACTGCGCGCCCGGCCGCGCCTGCAGCGCGAGGTCGAGGAGCCAGAGGCCGACGAGCGCGGGGACGAGGCGTCCGCGCGCGCCCGGCGTCCACATCACCGCGAGCGACGCGCAGGCCAGCGTGATGCCGAGCGGCTCGGTCGCCGCCGACGGCAGGTAGTCGCTGGTGAGGCCGAGCACCAGGGCGAAGAAGGCCAGCGCCGGCGCCAGTCCTCGCCGCAGGGCGATCGCGCGCGCGGCCGCGAAGACGGCGAGGCCGAGCAGCACGGCCTGCGCGAAGAGGGCCGCCTCCAGCCTCCCGCCCCCCAGGCCCAGCCGCACCGCGAGCCAGGCCGCGTTCAAGGGCCGCCGCCCGCTGAAGAAGGAGAACGCGCCGTCGGCCAGGAGCCGTTGCGCCCCCTCGAAGTGGCCGTGCGCGTCGCCCCAGGGGATGCGGCCGAACAGCGCCGCGAACGCGGCGTTGCCGGACGAGGGACGCAGGTCCCACGCGGCCAGCAGGGGCGCCACGAACGCGAGCACGGCCAGCGCCCACCCCCAGCGATCGAGGGCGCGCAGCGCGAGGCCCTCCGTGCGGGCGAGGCGGCGGCGCGAGCGCCCGCGCAGCGCGAGCCCCGTCACGAACCAGGCGATCGCGCAGACGAAGAGGACCGACGGCACCGCCGGCTCGATCGCGACCAGCGCCGCCCGCGCCGGCGCGACCAGGCACACGGACGCGATCGCGATCCCGGCCGCGAGCACGCGCCCGGCCGTGGCCCGCCAGGGCCGCGTGCTAAGCTCGTCGCTCGTGTCCCGCCTGCGTTCCCTGCTGGCCAACCTGGTCCTGGTCCTCTTTTCGCTCGTGGTGTGCGCGGCCATCGCCGAGATCGCCGCCCGGGTCTACGCCGGGTCCCTCGCCCGTCCCGACCCGGCCGCGGCCGCCGCCGCCAGGCCGATCAGCCGCTTCCATCCCACGCTGGGCTGGGACAAGCCGCCCGGAGGCGAGGCGCGCATCCGCCGCGCCGAGTTCGACATCCAGATCCTCATCAACTCGCGCGGCCTGCGCGGGCCCGACTACGACTACGACAAGCCGGCCGGCACCAGGCGCGTGCTCATTCTCGGGGATTCGTTCGCGGAAGGCTATTACGTGGACGAGCCCGACACGGCGCGCGCGGTGCTGGAGTCGCGGCTCAACGCCGGGCCCTGCCGCGGCTGGCAGGTGGTGAACGGCGGCACCATCGCCTACAGCACCGACCAGGAGTACCTGTTCTTCCGCGAGGAGGGCTGGCGCTATCGGCCCGACCTGGTGACGCTGCTCTTCTACCACAACGACCTGCTCTACAACGCGAGCGCGCGCGGCCCCGGCGGCGAGGCCAAGCCGCTCTTCGGCGTCGACGACGGCCGGCTGATCGCCCGGCACGCGACGCTCGTGCCCGACCCCGAGGGCGCGCCCAACCGGCAGAACCCCGGCCGCGCGCCGCTGCAGCCGTGGCGCGGCTCCATCGCGCTGCGCCTGCTCTCCAACCGCACGGTGAACTCGAGCCCGCGGCTGCACGAGGGGCTGGCCGCGCTGGGCCTTGTCCAGCCCGTGTCCAGCGACCCGCCCCGCGAGTTCTGGCCGTACGGGCCCGGGCGCGGCCGCGAGGTGGGCGAGATGTGGACGATCACGGCCGCCCTGTTCGCGGCGCTCAAGCGCGACGTGGAGGCGCACGGCGCGCGGTTGAGCGTCCTCTACGTGCCGGCCCGCTTCGAGGTGAACCCCACCGTCTGGCAGACGACGCGCGAGCGCTACAAGCTCGGCCGCAGGTGGGATCCGTACGTCGTCTACGACCGCCTCAAGAAGGAGCTGGACGCGATCGGCGTGCCGCTGCTGGACCCGCGCGACGCGCTGTCGCGCACCGAGGCCTCGGGCCCGCCCGCGTACTACACGCGCGACGTGCACTGGAACGCGGTCGGCAACCGCATCGCGGGAGAGCTGCTGCAGCGGCACGTCGAGGCCGATCCTCTCTGCCGGCCGCCCGCGTCGCCTTGACGCCCGGCGGGCAACGCGGAGAGGATTCGCCCGGACCGGGGCAGAAGGAGAGGACGCATGCGACATCGCATCTTCGGGGCGGGCGCCTTGTTCCTCGCGACCGCGGCGCCGTGCGCACGGGCGGCGGACACGGCGGCGTTCCAGCCGCCCAAGGGGCTCCAGGACAACCCGATCATCGTCCCCCCCGACAATCCCATGACGCCGGGCCGGATCGCGCTCGGGCAGCAGCTCTTCTTCGACAAGCGCCTGTCGAAGACCAAGGCGATGTCCTGCGAGACCTGCCACGTGCCCGAGAAGGGCTGGACCGACGGCCTCAAGCTCTCGCCCAAGTTCGACGGCAGCGTGAACGTGCGCCACAGCCCGACGCTCTACGGGGTCGGCTACTACCCCGACCTGTACTGGGACGGCCGCGCGGCCGGGCTCGAAGCGCAGATCCTCGCCGCCTGGAAGGGCCAGATGGGCGCGGACCCCGACGCCATCGCCAAGGAGGTCGAGGCCATCCCCGCCTACAGGGCCGCGTTCGAGAAGGAGCTGGGCGCAGCGCCGAGCGGCGACGGCATCGTGAAGGCGCTGGCCTCGTTCGTGCGCACCCTCCACGCCGGCGACACGCCCTACGACCGCGAACCCGGCCGCTACCAGGCCGGCTTCAAGGTCCTCTCCGAGGTGGCCGGCTGCACGCTGTGCCACCTGCCGCCCGTCTACTCGGACACGTTGTTCCACAACGTGGGCGTGGGCATGGCGGCGGAGAAGCCGGACGCGGGCCGCGGCAAGATCGTGGCCGACGCCGCCGCCAAGGCGTCCCGCGAGGTGACGGCGGACGAGAAGAAGCTCCTGGGCGCCTTCAAGACGCCGACGCTGCGCGGGCTCGGCCTCACCGCTCCCTACTTCCACGACGGCGGCGTGGCCACGCTGGAGGCCGCGGTCGACTACATGCTCGGCGGCGGCACGGCGAACCCGAACCTGGACGAGAAGCTGAAGCCGAAGACGCTCACGGCCCAGCAGAAGAAGGACCTGCTCGCGTTCCTGCGCGCGCTCACGCCGGAGAGCAAGCCCTACCCGCGCCCGCAGCTGCCCTGACGGATCGTCCGCCGCCCGCCCGGCGACCGCGGTGTACTGAGCCAGGCGGGTGCTGTACTATCCGCCCACGTTCTGAAACCCCCCGGATGACGCTGGCAGGCCAACGCCGAAAGGAGAATGGCATGTTGTATGCGCTGGGAATGATCGCGGGTCTGGGCGCGTTCGTGTGCTTCATCATGGTCCTGATCAAGCAGTTCCAGGACTCGGGGCCGCTCCACGGGATCATCGGGATCGTCACCTGCGGCATCTGGACCTACATCTGGGGCTGGATCCACTCCGGACGGCTCGCCCTGCGCAACATGATGCTCATCTGGACGGGGCTCTGGATTCTCGCGATCATCCTGCAGGGCGCGACCATCGCCGCGATGTTCATGGGGGGTGCACCGGCCACCTACTAGGCCGCACCCACGCGGTCGCGGCGGGTCAGGCGTCCTGCTGGTCCCGCCGCGGCCGGGTCGCGACGACGTACGCCAGGCCG
>JAICEW010000154.1 GCA_025923995.1 Vicinamibacteria bacterium
AACGTGATCCGCTTGACGCTCATGGTCCCCGGAGGACGTGAGCTCGAACGGGCCGGCGTCCCGGGCGAGTGGATCGAGAACACGCAAGACGGGTCCTTCGCGGACTCGTTCTCGTTCGGCACTGTCGAGCCTCCGGTTCTCGAGCAGATCGACGCCGCACCGGGCGCGCTCCTGGTCCAGCTCACGGATGACCTGCGCGAGGGCCGCGAGCGGGTCGCCGCGGTGGTCGAGACGCTTCGCGAGCGCGGCGCGCTCGCGGTCCGGATCGAACAGTCGAAGCTCGGCTGGGCGATCGACCGATGGCTCCAGCTCGTCCGTCCAGGCGAAGCCCGGGCCCTGCACCGGTGCGCGGTGATCATGTTGCCTGACGATGGGCGGGTGGTCTCGTGCGGCATGCACGCGTTCTCGCTTCCGGACTCATCCGTCGACCTGGAAGGCATGACCGTCGGCGAGGCACAGGAGCTCCTGACGACACTGAACGTCTACCAGCTGGAAGAGGATCCCCTGCTGCTCTCCGGCCAGACGTTCTCCCCCGACGCAGAATCGCCTCGGCGTGTCGTGCAGCGCTGGCCGGACGACGGCTACCCTCCCGGACACTGGTGTCACAACCCCTACGGCGTCTGGAGGCTGGGCACTGGAGGCGGGCAGGCTCGCCCGCAGCCCGAGCTGCATCCCCTGTTCGTGCCCGCCCTGGTGGATCTGCTACGGGCCCTCGAGAAGACATCGGGCCCGCTCACGCGACGCCAGGTCGAGGACACGACGGAGAACGGGGCGTGCATCACGGTGAAGCACCGGGTCGCACAGCAGATGGAGCGTGCCCGCGGATACGCCGACATCGACCCCGAGCTGGCCTGGGAACAGTGGTGCGTCGTGCGCGCGAACGAAACTGCCAGGGACAGCCAGTCTTGAGTGGCGACGAAGTCGGCCGGCCAGCAGGCTACCGCCCGCCGAACGGCACGACGAACAACGTCGTCGCGCCCAGGCCGCGCCGGCGGTCGGACGCGAACACGATCGCGTCGCCGGTGGCAGCCCACGCCGGCTCGACCTCGTTCGCGGGATCGCGCGTCACCCGGACCACCCTGCCCGTCGGCAGGTGGCGTGCCCACACGTCCCACGAGCCATCGCCGAACTCGGAGTACACGCGCCACGTGCCATCCGGCGAGGCGGCCGCGGGCGCGCACGGCGGATCGTCCACGAGCGTGCCGTCCGCACGGCGATAGCGGTACCTCTCGCCGTCGACAACGAGCCAGGACAGGCCGTCCGCGCAGGCGGCCGGCTCCGCGGCGATCACGCTGCTCGCCTCGGGCACGCGCCGCCATCCCGCATCCTCGGACGGCGCCAGCAGGGCCGTGAGGCCGGCGAGAGCGCCACCAGCCAGCGCGATCGCACGCGGTCGCCACGAGCCCACACCACGCGCGCACGTCCACAGCAACGCCAGCAGCGCGATCAGGCGGACGGGCGCCAGCAGATTCCCCCAGCCCTGCGCCAGCGGCGCCCCGTAGTGCACGAGCGGCGATCCGGCGAGCGCCGCCAGCGCGAGCGCCGTCCAGCGTACCCAGGGCCCACCGGTCGCGATCAGGATCGCCACCGGCAGCGCCAGCAGCACCATGTGGTAGCTCGACGGAAGCGGCGACGCCGCCAGGCTGCCGACGGCGAGCGTCGCCCAGCCGAGGCGCAGGCGGCCGTCGCGGTCCTGGACGAAAGCGCAAGCGACCGCGAACAGCGCGAGCGCGACGCCCCCGAATCGCGCCAGCCCGGTCGCGAGCACGGGCGCGTCGAGCACCGGATGCGGGTTGAGCGAAGGCTCGAGCTGGAACAGGCGGCGCGCGACGCTCGCCACGCTCCCCCACACGGTCGAGTAGGGATCGAGGATGCGGCCGTCCAGGCTGGGGCGGAGCACCTGCGTGAAGTAGACGCGGTGGATCTCGGGCCCCAGGACGAACAGGGAGACGGCCAACGACCCGGCCACGCCCGCAGCCACACCCAGGAGGGCGCGCCACCGTCGGGTCACGAGGAAGAACAGCACGAACGGCGCACCGTAGAGCTTCAGCGCGACGACCGGGGCCAGCAGGAGCCCCGACAGCAAGCCCCGCCCGCGCATCAGCGCGACCAGCGACGCGCCGAGCAGGAGCAGCAACAAGGGATACGGCTGGCCGTAGAGCAGCGCATTGCGCAGCGACGCCGTCTGGGTGACCAGCGCGAGCGCCAGCAGCCACGGCGAGACTTCGGGGACGATCCGGCGCATGACCACGAAAGCGCCCACGAGCGCGAGCGCCAGCACGAGCGTCCACACGCCCTTGGCCGCGGCAGGCGCCAGTCGCGCGATCGGCAGCAGGAGAAGCGCGTTGGCCGGCGGATGCGGGACGAACGTGCCCGCGGTCGGCAGACCGGCACGCGCCGACTCCTCCCGCCAGAACGCGCGCTCGTACGCGCCGCCGAGAGGTCTCCCCTCGGCGGCGGCGCGCGCGGTCAGGTAGTACGACGGGAAGTCGTTGCGGATCCGGAACAGGGCGGGCCAGGCCCCGAGCGCCAGGTGCGCCGCGAGCAGGACCAGCACGCACGCACGCAGCCACGCGGGCGCGCCGCGCCCGGACCCGTTCCCGCCCCCGTTCGCCTCCGTGGCGGGCCTAGCAGGGTGCTGAGAAACCCCTCTTGAACCGTTTGGCTCCGGTGCCGTGTCGTGCCGCTCGTTGAGCAGTCGGACGGGCACCGGAGCCGAATGAAACACTTCGTCCCTTTTTCAGCACCCTGCTAGAAGACGACGTCCGCCTGGACCGCTCCCATGTTCCCCAGGTCCTGGTTGTGGAAGCCGTACTCGAACCCGATGCGGAACCGCTCCCAGATGAAGAAGCGGACCCCGGGCCACACGCTGGTGAAGGTCTCGTTCGAGTCCGAGCTGTTGGAGGTCGGCCGGTTCACCGCGTTCATCCGCAGCGTGAGCTGGAGCGAGTCGAGCACGTTGTAGTCGCCCTGCACGAACCCGCCCGTCCAGTCCAGCGACTCGTTGGTCCCCTGCGGCTGCGCGGGCGTCGCGACCGGGTTGTCGTTCTGCCCGTACATGAACACGCCGTAGAGGTTGAACTTCCCGAAGCGCAGGTCGGCGTCGCCGCCGATGCGCAGCACGCTGTCCTCCCAGACGACCTGCGGGGACTGCGCGAGCGTGTTGTTCCCGAAGTAGGCGAAGGCGCCCACCCGGTGCTGCTCGAACCGCTTGGCCACGCGCAGGAAGACGTTGGCGTCGAACTTCCCGACGTCGTCGTCGATGTCCTCCTGCGCCTCGCTGTTCCGGCCGTCGACCACCGCGGCCGACCAGTGGAAGCCGTTCGCGTAAGTGCCGCCCACCTCGCCGCCCTGCTGGTAGAAGGCGATGCTGTCGGCCTCCGACCCGGCGTTGACGGCGTAGATGTCGTAGGAGAACAGGTTCGGCGTGCGTGCCTGCGTGAACGGCAGGTCCAGCTCGAAGCGGCCGCCCTTCAGGTAGAGCTGGCCGTTCTTGAGGATCTCGACGCGGCCCCAGGCGTTGTCGGGCTTGGTGTGGACCCAGCTGTCCTCCCCCGGGGGATCGTCGATGTCGTCCACGTACACGCCGTCGTCGAACCAGTAGGACACCCGGGAGCCCAGGTTGGATGCGGTGACGCCCTTGCCGAAGAAGTAGACGAAGTCGTCGGCGTCCTCGAGCAGCGTGAGCCGCCCCTGCAGCCGCGCGTCGATGGGCACGGAGCGGAGCCAGGCCCCGGCGTCGAACGGGTCCTCCTGCGCCATCCGGAACCCGCGCTCCTTGAAGCGATGGCCGTTGTTGTTCAGCTTCGGAAACCCGTCGTGGCAGAAATGGCACGCGACCCCGTAGCGGCGCGCGAACGTCGGCAGCGCCGAGGCGGTCTCCGCGGCGGCCAGCAGCGCCGACGTGCCCAGCAGCACGGCCCAGACTCTTCTCATGGTCCTCTTCCTCCTCAGTCGCACGATCCGAGCTCGAGACCCCCCATCCACTTCGCCTCGCGTGCCCGCGGGTGCGCACGCGCGATCGACGCCGCGCGCCGGCCCCAGCCCCGCGCCATCAGTCGCGGCCGGCCGTCGACCCGCAGCGCGTCCCCTCCGGGCACGATCGGCCCGGCCAGCGCCGGCGTACCGTACAGCGCGCGCCCCTCGCGCACCACCAGCTCCACCGCGGTCCGGTCGCCGGACAGGAGCGCGTCCAGCGACGTCACCGCGATCAGGTCCGCCCGCGCTCCGACCTCGAGGCCGCCCAACGGCAGCCGCGCCGCCTCGGCCGACCCGCGCGTGGCCAGGTCGACGAGCGCGGTGTCGTCGCCCGCGCCCTCGCGTCTGGCCACGGCCAGGCTCGAGAGCGTGTCGCGCACGCCCGAGACCGGGCTGTCGCTGCCCAGGCCGACGCGGACCCCCGCCGCGCGCAGCGCCCGCACGTCCGCCGTCGTGCCGTAGAGGTTGCGGTTGGACTCGGGACACCACACGACGGTGGCTCCGGCGGCGGCTATGGCGGCGACGTCCTCCGCGTCCACGCCGATGGCGTGCACCAGCACCGTGTTCTGGCGCAGCAGCCGCTCGGCGGCCAGCGTCTCCACCTCCGCCCGGCACCGCGCGTCCGTCCCCTCGGCCGCGTGGATCATCCAGGGGATGCGCCGGTCCGTGCTGCGATACGTGCGCTTGAGCTGGGGCGTGAGGCCCGGCGAGTGGGCGAACTGGTAGCGCTCGAGCACCCAGGACGGGAAGTCGTCGCGGGCCAGCGAGCGATGGAACGGCCCGTGGTGCGCCACCGCGGTGACGCCCGCCAGCAGGTTGCGCAGGCCGCCGAGGAACAACCGGTCGGCGAGCGGCACCGCGAGGGCCGCGGCCGCGCGCGGGTCGCCGACACCGGAGTTCACGGCCTCCGACCAGTCGTACACACTCGCGTAGGGCGGCCGCCCCAGCAGCGGGAACGTCGAGAAGTCCAGGTGGTCGTGCGCGTTCACGAGGCCGGGCAGGAGCACCCGTTCCTCCAGGTCGGCCACGGTTCCGCCCGCGAGGCTCCCGGCCGCGCCCACCTCGCGCACGAGACCGCCCGCGACCCGCAGGTCGAGGCGCCGGCCGTCGTCGCAGGCTCGCGCGTTGCGCAGCACCAGCTCCCCCGTTCCCCTGCTCAAGGCTGCCGTCTGCCGATCACGCCGCAGCAGCGCGAGCAGGCCGGCAGCGAGCCGCCCTCCGCCTGCAGGGTGCGCCGGAAGCCCCGCATGGCAGGGCCGTTCCACAGCTCGCTCAGGCGCGCGCGCGTCACGTTGCCCAGCGGCACGTGGTAGCAGCGCCCGTGCGCGGGCAGCAGCGTGCCGTCGCTGCGCACCATCGCCATCCGCCACGGGTCGCGGCACGTGCGCGTGCCGACGAAGCGCTCCGGCTCGGCGTAGTAGCGGGCCACCTCGGACGCGGAGGCGAAGTCGGGCGTGAGCGTGACGCGGGTGGCCGGCGACGACCTCGCGGCCTCGCGCACGCGCTGCAGCTCCTGCCAGACCAGGTCCGCGTCGAAGCGGGCGGGGTCCATGTCCCCCAGGCTGGAACGGCTCACCGCCAGCGGTCCGCCGTGCGCGCGGTTGTGCGCGCGCGCCATGGCGTCGTTGATGAAGTTGAGCTGAGAGACCATCACGCGCTCGGGACGCAGCGGGAGCACCGCGGCCACCGCGTCCGCGATGTGCCCCTGGTTCCGGTCGCTGACGGTGAAGGAGAACTGCAGCCGCGGCCTGCGGGCGTCGCCGCGCGCCGCCAGCAGCGCCCGAGCGCCCTCGTACAGCTCCTCGAAGCTCCCCTGCCGGCCGCGGATGCGGTCGTGGACCTCGGGCGGCCCGTCGACCGACAGCGTCAGCTCGCCCAGGCCCGCCGCCACCAGGCCCGCCGCCAGGTGCCTCAGGCGCGATCCGTTGCTCGTGACCGCGCCGTAGAAGCCGCGCGACGTCACGGCGCGGCAGAAGTCGAGGATGTGCGGATGGATGAGCGGCTCGGTGAGGGCCAGCGCGATGCGCGGCCGCGGGAAGAACTCCTCCGCCTGCTCCAGCACGCGCTCCAGCATCTCGAGCGTCATGTCGCGCGGATCGGACCCGATCAGGTTGCTCCAGAACGCGGTCGTGCGGTCCCCCAGCCCCACGTCGCACATCGTGCAGTGCAGGTTGCAGACGTTGTTGACGTCGAGGACGAGCCATTCCGGCGCCAGGCGGCTCACCCCGTCGGGGCGCGCCACGTCGTCGCCCAGCAGGCGCGGGGCCACGCGGCGGTAGGCGTGCTCGATCGTCAGGCGCGTGAGCCCCATCCCTCGCTCAGTTGATCCGCAGCGGCGCCGGCCGCAGCAGCCGGTAGGCGCGGATGGCCCAGATCTCGAACGGGAAGCGGATGCGCTGCGCGCGCAGGCGCCAGCGCGCGGCCGCGCGCAGGGCGCGCCGGGCCAGGCCGCGCAGGCCGCCTCCGCGCTCCACCACGATCTGGCCCGCGGTGTAGCCCAGGCGGATGTAGTCGCGCAGGCGCTGGATGCGCGCGTGCTTCGCGCCCTGCAGCCAGGGCAGCACCTGGATGCGCGGGTAGAACTCCGCCCACTCCTCGAGGCTCTGCGGCTCGCGCACGCCGCGCGAGACGGCCAGCGGCCAGATGGGCGACCCCGGGTAGGGCGAGAAGATGTTCGTGAAGAAGTCGGCGTCGGGGTTGGCGCGGCCGATGCGGTCCACCACCTCCATGGTGTCGCGCAGGTCCTCCTCCTCCTCGGCCGGCAGGCCGAAGATGAGGTTGAACGACGGGCGGATGCCCACGCGTCGGAAGCGCGCGGCCGTGCGGTACGCCGTCTCCAGGTCCAGCCGCTTGTTCACCGAGCGCATCACCTTGACCGAGCCCGACTCCAGGCCGAAGAAGACGCGCTTGAGGCCGCTCCTCGCGAGCACTTCGACCTCGGCGTCGGAGAGGCGGTCGACCTGGTCCGTGCGCGTCTGCATGTAGTACGCGATGCCCAGGTCCTCCCGGATGAGGCGCTCCGCGATGTCGAGCGCGCGGTCGCGGCGCACCAGGTAGTTGTCGTCGATGATGTCGACGACGCCCAGGCGGTAGCGGCGTGTCAGCTCGGCCATCTCGGCCACCGCGGTCTCGGGCTGCAGCGGCTTCCAGTTCCGCCCGTACACCGAGGCGTTCGAGCAGTAGGAGCAGTCCCAGGGGCAGCCGTGCGAGGTGCAGTAGAGGATCCACCGCGTGCCGTGGCACTTGCGCGCGTAGGCCTCGAAGTCGACCAGGTGGAACGGCCGTCGCGGGAGCGCGTTGATGTCCGCGTATCCGCGGTCGCCGTTCCAGACGATCTCGCTCCCCCGCTTGAAGATCGATCCGTTGATCCCCGTCAGGTCGCGCTCGCCCTGCGCGTAGCGCTCGACCATCTCCAGGAACGTGATCTCGCCCTGGCCCTTCACCACCGCGTCGAAGAGCGGGGAGCGCAGGGTCTGCTCGGGCAGTATCGAGGGATGCCAGCCGCCGGCCACGATCGGCAGGGCCGGGAAGCGCTCGCGCACGCGCCGGGCCACGCTCACCCCTTGCGTGATCATCGGCCCCGTCACCATGCTGACGCCCAGGCAGATGGCGCCGTCGCAGTGCGCCAGCACCTCGGCCTCCGGGTCGTCCGACACCGCGGAGTCGACGATGCGCACGTCCCAGCCGCGCTCGACGAGCGGAGCGGCCAGGTGCAGCAGCGCCAGCGGCGGCGCGGCCTCGTCCGAGTAGTACGACGGGAAGAACAGGACGACCTTGCCCGGCATCAGGACCCTCCCCGGCACGCACGGTAGAGCTGCAGGACCGGCAGCCCACGCATCCTCTCGAAGTCGGACCGGCCGGCCCGCCGGAAGGCCCGCTGCAGGCGCTCGTCGATGCGGGGCTCGCGCAGGTCGGTGATGGCGAATCCCGCCTGGCCCAGCGCCCTCCGCATCGTCTCGAGGCGTGGCGGCGCGGCGTCGAGGACGAGCCGCTCGCCCCTCGGTCCCCGGAAGCTGCGCTGCCACCCCAGCTCGGTCGCGATCTCGTGCATGTCCGACAGGACGAGGACTCCGTCGCGGCCCAGGACGCGGGCCACCTCCTGCAGGAGCCGCCCGCGGTCCCTCACGAACGAGACCACGAGCGCGCCCACCACCACGTCGAAGCTGCCGGCCGCGAACGGCAGGCGGGACGCGTCCGCCACCACCGCCGGACGCGGCGCGTGCGCGAGCATCTCGGGCGTGAGGTCGAGAGCCACCGCGACGCGCGCACCGCAGGAGCGCGCCCAGCCGGCGTAGTGGCCCGTCCCCGCCCCCAGGTCCAGGACGCGGAGCCCGCGCACGTCCCCGATCAGCGCCTCCGTCTCCGGCCGCTCCAGGAGCAGCAGCGCGTTCCCCTGCCCGTACTTGTCCGCCGCCGCGGCGAACACGTCGCGCACGGCGCTCACGGGATCGCCTCCAACGTGCGCATGCGGGGCGGGCGATGGCGGCGTGCGGGCGGGGCGTCGAAGCCCTGCAGCTCGGGGCTGCGCAGCTTCACCAGGCGGTGGACCAGCTTCAGCTCGTAGGGCCGGGCGTACGTCCGCGTGGCCCAGCGCCAGGACGACAGCCCGCGCAGGAGCGCGCGGAACGGCCGCGTGAAGCGGATGTCCGTCGCGGTCGGGAAGCGGCTCTTCACCACCAGCTCGAAGTCCGCGATGCGCTCGCGCAGGCCCTCGGGCAGCCACGGCGTCTGCGCGTCCTTCATCGACATGAAGCGCACCCAGCGCGGCTCGGCCCACTCCTCGAGCGTGGCCGGGAAGCGGAAGCCCAGGGCCGTCGCGTCGGCGAAGAGCTGGCCCGGCTGGGGCACGGGCGTGTACATGAAGACGAGCACCTCGCACTCCGGCGAGACGAGCTTGAGGCGGTGCATGAAGTCGATCGACTCCTCCACGTCGCGGCGCGGGTCGATCGGGTTGCCGAAGATGAACGAGAACTCCGGCACGATCCCGTGCTGCCGGCAGCGCCGCGCGCACTCCAGGATCTCGTCCGTGCCGATGGGCTTCGACATGCGCTTCCGCACGAACTCGCTGCCGCTCTCCGCGCCGAAGAACATCATCGTGAGGCCGCTCCTGCGCAGCTTGCGCCACGTCTCGTCGGAGTAGCGGTTCATGGTGTCGAGCCGCGCCTGGCACCACCAGCGGACCCCGAACGGCTCCATCCGCTCCGCGATGGCCAGGGCCCGCGCCTCCCCCGCCATGAAGTTCGCGTCGAAGAACTCGATCGAATCGATCGCCTGGTCCCGTACGAAGCGCTCGACCACGCGCGCGACGCGGGCGGGCTCCTCCGCCAGCCAGCGCCGCTGGTAGACCTCGGTGATCGCGCAGAAGTTGCAGGGGAAGGGGCAGCCGCGGCTGGTGATGTGGCACAGCGTGCGCTCGCCCAGGTACGTCCTGACGACGTACTCCTCCATGTCCTGCAGCTTGTGGTAGGGGAACTCGGCGAACCCGTTCAGGTCGGCGAAGGGACGGTCCGGGTTGTGGCGCACGGCGCCGCCGTCCTTCCACGACAGGCCTGCAATGCCGGCGAACGAGCGCGTCTCGAGCGTGTCCAGCCACTCCACGAGCGTGCGCTCACCCTGGCCGCGTGCGACCGCGTCCACCAGGGGCGAGGCCAGCACCGTGCCGGTGTGCAGGCTCGGGAAGTAGCCGCCCCAGATGACCTGGAGCTCGGGCACGCGCTCGCGCAGGAACCGCGTGTCGTGGATCGCCCGCTCGAGCTGGTTGCCCGGCATGACCGTCACCGCGAGCACGGGTCGCCCGGGTCCCTTGCGCAGGAGGTCGAGCGCATCCTGCGGCGCGCGGTCGCCCGCCACGTTGCCGTCCACGATCGCGTACGACGCGTCGGGCAGCTGCGAGCCCAGTGCCAGCAGCGTGAGCGGCAGGCGCCGGCGTCCCTCGATGCACGAGCGCGGGTTGTAGAGGACGAGCATCGCGTCAGTCCTCCGCGATCTGCGGCTGCTGCCGCGCGAAGCCCTCGCGCAGGCGCCGCCAGGCGTCCACCGCGCGCCGCTCCAGGTCCAGCGCGTAGAAGTCGCGCCGCGCGCGCAGGCGCGCGAGGCGATGCAGCAGCCGCCGGCCCCAGGACGGGCCCGGCCGCTCGTAGCCGTGGCGGAGATAGAAGTTGTAGCGCGGGACCAGCTTCCGCACCGGCTCGGGGATCCAGGGACCGATCGAGTGGTCGAAGTCCACCTCGCGCCAGGCCTCGAGCCGCTGGGGCGCCTGGAAGCCGAGAGCCGGCATCCGCTTCGCGAGCTCCGTGCCCGGGTAGGGGGCGTAGAAGTAGATCGGCGTCTCGAACCGGCCGTCGATCTCGCGCAGCGCCTTCACCGTGCGATAGGTGTCGGCCAGACTGCCCTCCGGCTCCTGCGGGAAGCCGGCGATGAACGAGAAGCGGGCGCCGATGCCGAAGCGGTGCAGCTTCTCCGCCGTCTCCAGCACCTCCTCCACCAGCGTGCCCTTCTTGATCTGGCGCAGCAGCTCGGGGCTGCCGCTCTCGGCGCCCACGTTGATCTTGAAGCAGCCGCTCTCGCGCAGGAGTGCGAGCTGCTCGTCCGTCAGCCGCCGCAGCAGGTCCGCGCGCCCCGTGCCGAACCAGCCCACGCCCGCGCGCGCCTCGAGCAGGCCGCGGCAGATGGCCTCGGTGCGCCGCAGGTCCGTGAAGAAGTTGTCGTCGTTGAAGAAGACCTGGGTGAGGCGGTGGCGCGCGGCCAGGTCCGCGATCTCGGCCACGACGCGCTCGGCCTTGAGGCCGCTCCAGCGCTGCGCGTAGACCTGCGGGTCCGCACAGAACGTGCACTGGAACGGGCAGCCCTGGCTCGAGCAGTAGTCGAGCCGCCGGCCGCCACGGAAGTCGAAGTAGCGCTCGAGGTCGACGAGGCCGAAGTCCGTCCGCGGGAAGCGGTTCATGTCCTCGAACGGGCGGGGCCGGTTGCGCACGATGCGGTCCCCGTCGCGCCAGGTGACACCGGGCGCGTCGCGCCACGGCCGTCCGTCCGAGAGCGCGGCCACGACCTCCGCGAACGTCCGCTCGCCCTGCCCGCTCACGCAGGCGTCCACCACGCCCGACTGCAGGCACTGCTCCGGCATCAGCGACGGGTGCCAGCCGCCCCAGACGACCGGCAGGTCGGGGCGCGCGGCCCGCGCCGCCTCGGTCACGCGCTGCGCGTCGAGGATGGGAGCGCCCGTCAGCACCGTGACGCCGAGGCACAGCGCGTCTTTCGCGAGCGCCGCCACGGTCCGCTCGGGGCTCGGGTCGAGGCGGCCGTCCACGATCTCGACCCGACTCCCCGGCAGCGCCGAGCCCACGTGCACGAGCGCCAGCGGGAGGATGTGGCTCTCGCCCCGCGGGTTGTAGAGCACCACCGGCCTCACGCGAACACTCCCAGCGCACCGCCCCGTCGCTTCGGGCACACGCAGCGGTCGCACGTGTCGTTGTCGGCGCGGATCGTGGCCAGCGCCCGGCGGTACTCCTCGCCCTGGCGCAGCGCGCCCAGGCCCGCGCGCACGTCGCCCACGGGCGCGTGGAAGAAGCACGGACGCAGGGCGCCGTCCGCTTCGACGACGCTCGACCACCACGGCGCGTCGCAGGGCGGCCGCTCGAACGCGCCCTGTCCTCCGCTGGCGCGCAGGTGGCGCGCGAGCCGGAGCAGCTTCGCGGGGCTCTCGGACACGAAGCCGTCCGCGAAGCCTCCCGCCCGCTCGAGGGCGGCCACCGCCGCGTCGAAGCGATCGACCTGCTCGCGCGAGGGCACCAGCGCGCGACGCAGGTCCGGCCGCGCGCCAAACGAGTCCGACGACGCGTCGATCGGGAGGAACGATACGTGCTCGCAGCCCAGCCCGCGCGCGGCGTCGATGGTCTCGACGAACGCGTCGATGCTCCCCGCGTGCAGCACGCAGCGGGCGACCACGGGCAGCGCGGGCGCGGCCGCGCGCAGCGCCGCGACGCCCTCCGCGACCCGCGTGAACGCGGCCACGCCCCGTAGCGCGTCGTGCACGGCCGCGTCCGGACCATCCAGGCTGACGTACACCTCGCCGAAGAGGGCCGAGACGTGGGCCGCGTACCGCCCGAGCAGCATGCCGTTCGTGGCCAGCATCGGGCGCACGCCGCCCGCGTGCAGCCGCTCGGCCACCGGCCACAGGTCCGCCGACAGGAGCGGCTCGCCGCCGGTGAGCAGGGCCTCCTCGACGCCGGCGGCCAGGGCCTCGTCCACCACGCGCAGGCGCTCCTCGAGCGAGAGCGATGGCGCCGACGCACCCTGCCAGATCTGGCAGTGCACGCAGCGCTGGTCGCACCGGTCGGCCACGGCCATCACGAGCAGCCGCATCCGGGTGGGACGGCTGCGCCAGGGCCTCATCGGCGCATCCCCGCAACCACCACGTGGTCGCCCAGCTCGCG
Organism: Vicinamibacteria bacterium; assembly: GCA_025923995.1. Taxonomy (GTDB): domain Bacteria; phylum Acidobacteriota; class Vicinamibacteria; order Fen-336; family Fen-336; genus JAICEW01. The sequence goes on from JAICEW010000154.1 coordinate 12,411, forward strand.
CAGGCCCGGCCAGGAGCGCACGATCCCCTCGACCGCGGCCAGCGCCCCGAATGCGAGCGGATGGCGCCCGATCCAGCCCTCCTGCGGCGGGCCCGGGACCAGGACGCCCAGCGCGAACGCGTCGCGCCACTCGAAGGCCGGCCCCAGCGCGTCGCGCAGCTCGGCCGCTCCCAGGTACCGCGTCGGGACGGAAACGTCGCCGACGCGAGGCGACTCGCCCCGCGCGCGGCCCGTGAGGCCGAGCCATCCGGCCACGAGAGCCGGCAACGGCCAGCGCCCGATCGCGCTCACCAGGACGCGCGCGCCGGGCCGGAGGGCGCGCGCCAGCCCGTCACCGACCGCGCCCAGCGCCGCGCAGTTGAGCGCGCCGAAGTCCGAGAAGGCCCCGTCGAACCCGGTGCCCGCCGCGGCGACGTCCTCCGCCGCGCGCGCCTCGACGTCCACCAGCGCGCCCAGGCCCGCGCGCTCCACCTTCGCGCGCGTCCGCTCCGCCATCGCGGGCGAGATGTCCATCGCGTGCACGCGCACGCCCAGCGAGGCCAGGAACACCGCGTCCTCGCCGGTGCCGCAGCCCAGGTCCAGCACGCGCGCGCCGCGCGGGAACAGGAGGCGCAGGCGCTCCTGGAACACGTGGCGGAAGAGCAGGCCGGCCGGGTTGCGGCCGAACCCCTCGTCGTACGCGGGCGCCAGGGTGTCGAAGGCGCGCGCGGCCGTGGCCCCCACGCTAGCCATCGCGCCTCCCCAGCAGGATCGGGAACCGCGCCGTGCGCCGGCCGTGGCGCGCGATCTCGAGGAGGTCGCGCAGCGTCTCGCGCAGAGGTCCCGGCCAGCCGTGCACCTCGAGCGTCCAGCCGGCCGAGCCGAACACGCCGCGCAGCTCGCCCCGGACCAGGTACGAGGACTGGCTCTCGCGCGGGATCGACAGGCCGTAGCGCCGCTCCAGCGCGGCCATGCGGTCCGCGACCATCGCCTCCCCGTCCGGCCGGCGGCGGTAGGTCGGCGAGTCGAGCACCAGCAGCACCCCGCCGCGGCGCGTCACCCGGCGCAGCTCGACGAGCGTGCGCGGCAGGTCGTGCGTGTAGTGCAGCGCGCCGGACGCGATCACCAGGTCGAACGACGAGGCCGCCAGCGGCAGCTCGTCCATCTCCGCCTCCCCGCGCGCCAGGCGCAGCGGCGCGTCGAGCAGGCGGTCGGCCGCACGCAGGCCGTCGAACGGGTCGAGGTTCACGTCGACCGCCGCCACGCGGTGGCCGCGCTCGACCAGCTGCGCGGACACCCACGCGCAGCCGGCGCCGACCTCGAGCACGTCCCAGCGCGTCGTGGCCAGCGACTGCGCGGCCAGCGCGAGCCCCCGCTCGAACCGAAGGGCCCGGCCCGCCCACAGCTTCGCGCGCGGATGGCCCGGCGGCACCCGCGGAAGCCCGCGCTCGGCGCGCCAGCCCTCGTCGCGGCGCGTCCGCTGGTAGAGCTCGAGGAACGGCTGCAGGGCGCGCCGGCGCTCGGCCGGCAGCAGCCGGTGCACGCCGCCGTCGGTGCCGAACCAGCGGTCCTCGTCGGCGCAGCGCAGCCCCTCGCCGTGCGGGAGCAGGGCCGCCCCGCAGTACGAGCAGCGCCAGGGCGCCCAGGCGCCGCCCGGCTCGACCATCGGCGCCGGGCTCGGGTTCTTCACGGCTCCCACTCCGGCGCGCGCAGCGCGGCCTCGAACGAGGAGATGAGGGACGGCCGGTGATCGCGCGTGTGCAGCTTCAGCCGGTGCGGACCCAGGACCACGCCGGCGCACCCGCGGCCCTTGCGCGACAGGTGGGCGCCCAGCACGCCCCGCGCGAAGCGCTCGAGCAGGGGGGCGAGGCCGAGGTCGAGGACGCGCTCCCATCGCCGCGAGCCGGCCGGCGGCAGCGACTCCGACTCCTCCAGGTGGCGGGCCCGGAAGTTGGGGAACAGGCGCGACGCCCACGCGTTCACGTCGACCAGCCGCCGGTACGTCTCGCGCCCCGCCAGCGGGCGCAGCCCCACCACCTCGGCCGCGGTGAACACGTCCTGCTCGGGCAGGGCCAGCGCCGCCTCGTCCACGATGTAGTTGAGGCACAGCGTCCGGCGCACCCGCAGCAGGCGGCTGAGCGCGGTCAGCACCAGGCACACGCCCCACGCGCG
>JAICEW010000155.1 GCA_025923995.1 Vicinamibacteria bacterium
AAGGCGGCGTCGGCCGCGTCGGTACAGGGCGGCGACGGGCACTGCGCGGTGCGGGTGACCAGGCGGTTCATGACGTCGTACGTGTACGTCGTGACCCGGCCCGCGAAGTCGGTGCGCGACGCCAGGTTGCCCGCGGCGTCGTACGTCTTGGTTTCGAAGGCCTCTTCCTCCACGAAGGGCAGGGTGCGCTTGGTCTCGCGGCCCAGGCGGTCGTACTCGAAATACGTCTGGCGCAGGAGGGCGTCCCGCTGGGTGACGCGGTTGCCCACCTCGTCATAGTCGTAGCGGGTCACCTTCTCCCGCGCGTCCGTGACCGTGATCAGCCGGCCGCCGCCGTCGTACTCGAAGAGGGTGATCCGCCCAGCCTGGTCGCGCTCGCTCGTCCGCCTCCCCAGCGAGTCGTATCCCGTCTCGGTGTAGGTGGTGTCGTGGAAGATCGTCTTCGTCCGCCGGTTCAGCACGTCGTACTCGAACGTGGTGGTGCGCAGCAGCGGGTCGCGCACCGTGAGCTGGTTCCCGTTCGCGTCGTACGTGAACAGGGTCTCGGCGGAGACGCCGGTCGAGATCGGGACCGTGACCTTCGTTCGCCGGCCGGAGCGGTCGTACTCGTACGTCGTGACCTTCCCCCGTGCGTCCCGCACCGCGGTCAGGCGGCCCGCGGCGTCGTAGTTGTTCTCGGTGAAGTTGGTGTCGGGGAAGATCGTCTTCTTGAGTCGGCCCGTATCGTCGTACTCGTACGTCGTCACCTTGGCCCGCCGGTCGCGGAAGCTGAGCCGCCGGCCCTCGTCGTCGTAGGTCGACTCCTCGAAGGTGGCGTCGGCGTAGGTCGTCTTGGTGAGCCGGCCCATCTCGTCGTACGCGCTCGTCGTCTGGTGGTCCAGCTTGTCGTACGCCTCCACCTGGCGCCCGAGCGCGTCGTACACGCTGCGACTCGACGTCCCGTCGGGGTCGAGCGTGCGCAGCAGCCGTCCATTCGCGTCGTACTCGTAGCGGGTCTCGAGCGTCTCGGCCCCGCCCGAGGGCAGCGAGCGCGTCGTCGTCTGGCGGACGCGGCGGCCGTTCGCGTCGTAGGCGTACACGATGCGCTGGGCGGCCACTCGCGACTCCTCGGTCAGGTTCCCGTAGGTGTCGTAGCCGTACGCGGTGAACTGCTCGCCGGCCAGTCCGGCCGTCTGCGTCCGCAGGTTCCCCTTCATGTCGTACGTCATGCTTGCCTCGGACAGCGCCGGCCCGCCCAAGGTGGCCGAGACGCGCGTCGCGGTCAGGTTGCCCCTGGCGTCGTAGACGTTCGTGGTGAAGTGTCCGCGCGGGTCCTTGACCGTCAGCACCTGCTTGCGGGCGTTGTAGGTGTACTCGGTCCGGTTGTTCTCGGGATCCGTCACCGAGAGCACGTTGTCGGCTCCGTCGTAGGTGTACGTCGTGGTGGGCGGGTTGGGCGCGCCCGGATCGTGCGGCAGCGTCTCCGTGAGCCGGTTGTTGCGCGCGTCGTACGTGCGCAGGACCACCTTGCCCAGCGGGTCCGTCTCCTGCAGCACGTTCCCCCGCGCGTCGTAGTCCAGCACGCGCTGCTTCAGGTTCCGGTCGGTCACGATCTCACGCCGGATGCCGAGCTGGTGCGTGTATTCGATGGTCTTCCCGAACGCGTCGATGTGGCGGAGGAGCCGGCCGTCGTCGTCGTACTCGTTGCGGATGGGACGGCGGCCCAGCGGATCCTCGATCGAGACCAGGTGGTGCGGGATCTCCAGGTGGTAGCCGAACCGCGTGGTGTTCGACTCGCGGTCGGTGTGCGACACGAGGTCCCCGTTGGCGTCGTAGCCGTACTCGATGGTCTCGCCGCTCGGGTCCGTGACGGCCGTGATCCGGCCGTTGCCGTCCCGCGTGAACGCCACGCCCTTGCCGGACGAGTGCGTGATGCCGCTCGGGCTCACGGTCAGGGTGTTGCCGTTCAGGTCCGTGATCGACTTCAGGCCCTGTGTGTCGTGCACCAGGAACACGCGCCCGTCGGGCGACGTGTAGCGGTACACCGACGGGTCGAAGAGCGAGAAGTCCGCAGCGTCGTACAGCTCGACCGGTCCCGGCCAGGACGCGAAGACGTACACGTCCGCGCCGCTCGCCGGGGCCAGCGTGCCCAGGGTGGTGCCGACCGGCACGTAGGACACGCGGGCGGTGTCGATGGGCGCGAAGGGCTGGCAGGCCGGTGTGAGCGTCATCTGGAAGTCGAGGACGCGGCCGTCGGGCAGCGTCAGCGTGACCACGGGCGGTCTCGCGGCGGCGAGACAATACGTCGCGAAGAACCCGGGGCTGACGGTGCCCTGCCAGGCCAGGCCGGCGTGATCGCTCTCCTCGACCCGCACGTCGGACAGCTCCAGTCGCCAGCCGTACCCGAAGTCGCCCGTCCGCTTGTCCCGCGAGTCGTACGATCGCGTCACGCGGATCGGGAGGCCGGCCACGGGCACCTCCAGGTCCACGAACGAGACCGTGAAGTTGCCGACCTTCTGCTGCTCCTTCACCACCACCTGCGTGGTCGCCTCGGCGGAGCGGCCGGCCGTGTCGGTCGCGGTCAGGCGCACCTCGGTGATGCCGTTCATCAACAAGGTCGCGTCCAGGCTGCCCAGCACGGCGTTGGTGACCGGGGTGGTGCCGGATGCGAAGCGGATCCACTGCCCGTCGCCCTTCAGGCGCCGCTCGAGCTGCCAGCTCGCGAGCGACGCGGAGGCGACGGAGCCGACGACGTCGACCGGTCCCGTGATGCGGGTGCCGGCCTCGGGGCTGGTGAGCGCCGCGGTCGGCGCCGCGCCGGTGGGCGAGGCCGGCTGCACAGTGATGCTCACGTCGTCGAAGCCGTTGGCCGCGCCGTCGCTGGCGCCGAAGCGAACGACGTACGTGCCCGGGTTGGCGAAGGTCGCGGTGGTCTGCAGCGCACCGGGCGTGCCGAAGGCGACCGCGCCGGGGCCGCTCAGCAGCGTCCAGGCGTAGATCAGGCTTCCGGGAGGCGGCAGCCCATCGTCCGTCGCGGTTCCCGTGAGCGTGACGACGTTCTGCGGCAGCGTCACGGTCTGGTCCGGGCCGGCGCTCACGACGGGAGGCTGGTTCACGAACGGAAGCGCCACGACCTGCACCTCGTCGACCGCGCCGAGCGCCGTATCGGTCGCCGTCAGGCGGAAGAGGTAGGTACCGATGGCGGGCAGGGTGACGGTCGTATCGACCGAGCTTGCGTTCGAGAAGACGGCGCCGGCCGGACCGCTCACCTGGCTCCACGTCACCGCGACCGCCGCGCCGAACGGCAGGCCGTCGTCGTTGACGGTCGCGTCGAGCACCGCCGTGGTGATGGAGACGGTGAGGTCAGGACCCGCGTTGACGACAGGGGCCTGGTTCTGCGGCTCGACCACGATCGTCACGTCGTCGGACGTCGTGAGCTCCTGGTCGTCCGCCTTCAGGCGCAACACGTACGCGCCGGGCGCAGCGAAGGTCGCGGTCGTGTCCACCGCCGTAGCGTTCCCGAACACCACCGTGCCCGGGCCGCTCACCTGGGACCAGGTGGTGTCGACGTCGTTCACCGGATGGCCGTCGTCCGTGACCGTGCCGTCCAGGGACGTGGCCGACAGCGGGTACGCCAGGCGCTGGTCGGGCCCGGCGGAGACCACGGGCGGCGCGTTGGGCACGTCCGTGATGTAGAGCCGCGAGTTGTAGGCGTTGTTCGCCTCGTCCGACTCGGCGATGAGGCCGGGGTCGTCGGCCACCACCCACAGCGGCATCGCGTCGGTCGTCCCTGGAACCACGATCGCGACGTCCTCGAACGCGCCCGCGGCGACCGCCGCTGCAGTGATTGCGGTCTGCAGGAGGGTCCCGCCGGCGCCCGGCTGGCCGTCGTAGAACGAGACCGAGACTCCAGCCGGCACGGCGGCGCCGCCCCCGTTGCCGATGCGCGCGGTCAGCGTGACGTTCCCGGCCCCGTTGGCGCGCCGTACGAAGGAGGGCGACACGTCGGGCAGGCAGGTCGGGCTGCAGTCGACCGAGCTGCCGTAGTTGTTCGCCTCGTCCTCCTCGTCGATCGCGTCGCCGCTGTCCACGAAGGCGTGGACGGGAGCCCCCGCGAAGAGCACCGAGCCCGATGCAGCCGCGAACACCTCCGTCGTGCCGGGCGCCAGCTCCTGAAGCGTGGCCACTCCCAGGATGGCGTCCGTGCCCGTGTCCAGCGTGCCGCTGCCGTTGCGGTCCTCGAAGAACGTGACTTCGAAGGGCGCGCGGGCGTCCACCATCCCCAGGTTGGCGATCGCGGCCGAGAGCGAGCCGGAAGCCTGCAGCGTCTGTCCATCGACCTCGAAGCCGGCGAGGTCGACCGCATCGACCGCCAGGTCGGGGAGCGGGGGCTCGGGCTTGCAGTAGCCGAGCGCGCCGGCGAGGTAGGCATCCCGGATCTCCGTGTCGCTCAGCGCGCGGTCGACCAGCAGCGCTTCGTCCAGGGCGCCCTTGAAGCGGAACGATCCCGACGGCCGGTAGCCGATGCCGAGCGGAAGGCCCCCCAGGGGCGTGAACGACCCCACGGGCGAGGTCGCGACGCGCTGGCCGTCGACGTAGAGCCTGGCCTGGCCCGCGGACCGCAGGTAGGTGAGGGCCACGTGCTGCCACTGGCCGGGGATCAGAGCGTGCGCTCCCGTGCCGATCGCGTGGGCGACGCCGCTCGCTTCCCTGACGTTCGCGTGGAGCGCTCCCGCGAGCGGCTGGCCGTTCGGCCCGAAGCCCTGCCACAGGAAGGCCCCTTGCTGGGTGCTGCTGGAGAAGTCCAGCAACGGCCGCACGATGAAGTCCTGCGTGCGCACCCACGCGGCGAGCGTGAAGCTCCCCTCGGTCAACTGCGGGGGCGCCGGCACCTGGGCCTGGTCGTTGACGCCGTCGAACAGGAACGCGTGCGCCACGGTTCCCGGGCCGAACACCAGGCCGCCTCCCAGCGTCGCGGACTGCCCGTTGACGACGTTGAGCGCGTTTCCGTCACCGGGCCAGAGCCCCAGCGTGCCGGCGGGAAGCGGCTGGCACGCTGGCGGCTGGACCGTGACGGCCACATCGTCGGAGGCGTCCAGCGCCGTGTCGGTCACGTTCAGCCGCAGGACGTAGGTCCCATTTGCGGACGGAGCCCCCTCGCGTCGCAGCGTGACGAGCAGTCCGGTGCTGTCGTTCGTGTGGCTCGCGTTGCTCCCATGGCCGACCGAGAAGTCGATCGTGGCGCCGGCCGCCAGGGTGCGCGTCAGGGAGAACGGGACCTGCTGCGCGTAGGTGGCGATCGCACCCGTGAACAGCCCCGTGGCACCTTCGTGGATCGCCACGTCGGTCGTGGGGTTGAGGGTGGAGAGCCCCTGGAAGCGCCCCTCGATGACGTAGCTTCCCGCGGCGGGGGCGGTCCACCGGACGACCGCGCGCTCGCCGCCGCTTCCGGGGTGCAGGTGAACGAAGCCAGGAGGGATCACGATGCTGCCCGAGTACACGAGCGAGACGGGGCTCCCGTTGCCGGAGACGAGCGGGTACTGCGGCGGCGCGGTCGCGCTCTTCTGCCACGCGGGCCGCCCGAAGTACGGCGCGCTCACGCCGGGGACGAACGTCCCCCCGGGCGCGGACATCCAGCCGTAGGCCCAGCCTCCGCCGGGGTTGGAGGCCTCCGAGTAGTCGATGGACAGGTCGGCGCTGTCCTCGGAGCGGAAGCGGACGACCGTATCCGGCTGGTTCGGGCTCGCGATGACCGCCTGTCCGGGGCCGCTGACCGGGGACCAGGCGAGCGTCAGGGGCGTCTCGGGGCGGGCATCATCGCAGGCCTGGCCGTCGAGCTGCGCCTCGAACGTCGCGACGGTCTGATCGGGCCCGGCGCTCGCGGCCGGGGCCTGGTTGGTCACGCCTCCGCCGGGGACCTCGAAGCCCGCGGTGCCGACCGAGAGGTCGAAGAGAACCGGGCTCTCACCAGTCTCGGCACGCCGCAGCGTCACCCGCACGTGCAGGTACCGCCCCGCCGGCACCGGCATCACGTCGCCGTTCGCGACGACGTGCCAGGCGCCGGGCGTCTCATCCGCGCTGCTTCCGACCTCGACCTGGATGCTGCCGTCGCCGCACGCACTTGCGTTCCAGCGGATGTGTCCCCAGGCCGCAGAAGCGACGGTGCTGTCGAAGGAGGCGGTCCAGGTGCCGCTCTCCGGGACCCCCGGGAGCATGCTGCCCGTCATGTCACTGTAGTTGTAGGGCAGGCCCCCGAGGTCGACGGAGGTGAAGTCCACGGCGCCCACGCGGGTCACCCCGTCCGCGCCGATCGGGCCGGCGGTGGGATCGATGCGGGACACCGTGCGGCTGTCGTAGTTCGTGGCCCACACCTTGCCGGCCGCGTCCACCGCCACGCCGCTGGGGCTGGTACCGACCGTCACGTTCCCGACGTAGGTGCCGTCGTTCTTGATGTGTCCGACGGTGGTGGCGGGCCCGAGTCTGGAGTGGGCCACCCACACGTCGCCCTGCCCGTCCACGGCGCAGCCCTGCGCCTTGTCGTTGCCGTGCGGGAAGACGCCCAGGAGCGTGCCGTCCGGCGCGTACTTGCGGATGGCGTTGCCGACGTTCGAGGTGTTCCAGACGTTCCCCTGGCGGTCGATGCAGAAGCCGTAGCTGTCCAAGGTCGTCGCGGGGATGCCGGTCCAGTTGCCGCCGTTGGGCCCGGTCAGGGGAAGCCGCGTGTCCCAGCGGAGGAACGGGCGAGACGACCATAGGACCTCGTTCGCATCGATCAGCCCGCCGTAGCCGCCGAAGCCGACCGAGGGTTCCGAGCGCTTGATCTGCCCGGTCGTGCCGTCGATGAGGTCGAAGGCCCCGGCGTTGGCGGCCCCCCACCCGCTGATCCAGACGTCGTTGTCCGCGTTCACGGAGACGTGACGCGTGCCGCTCGCGGTCACGCGCGTGTAGTGAAGGATGCACTCGTCGGTGGCGGTGGTGACGCCGCCGTTGGTGTCGGCGCCGCCGGTGTTCGGCCAGGGAAGGATGTTGTTCTGTCCGGTGGAGGTCTCGATCGTGCCGTTGCCGTTGCGGTCCACGCATTGGCCCCTCTCGCGGAGCCCGATGTGCACCACGCTGTTGCCGGGCTGATTTTCGGTCCCCCGATTGGCGGTCCACACGTTGCCGTTGCGGTCCACAGTCGTGCGGGAGGGGTTCCTGGGCTGGCCGGAGGGCGAGGTGTAGAACTCGCCCAGGATGGCGCCGGTGACGGTGTCGATCTTGACGATCGTCCCCTTGGTGGAGACGGCCACCCAGAGGAACGCGAACGGCTGCTCCTGGTCGGCCAGGCGAAGCTCGTCATTCGCGGTCTGCACGTCGAACCCTGCTCCCGAGTCGAAGTCTTGCGTCGTGGTCCAGGTGCGCCCGCCCGCGGGGTCAGGCTGCACCGTCACCGTCAGCTCGTCGCTGGCGGAGGCCGCGCCGTCCTCGACCGTGATGCGCAGCACGTACGTGCCCGGCTGGCTGAAGCCGACGGTGGTCTCGTTGCTGGCCGGCGAAGCGAAGACCGCGATGCCCGGCCCGCTGACCATCGACCAGCTCAGGAGCATGCCGGACGGAAGGCCGTCGTCCGCGACCGCCGCGGCCAGGACCGCCTGCTCGGTGACCAGGACCGTCTGGTCGGGGCCCGCGTCGACGGTGGGCGGCTGGTTGGGCGAGAAGCTCCACACCGGCGAGCCGTTGGCCGCACCGTGCTCGTCGCGCGCCACGACGCGCCAATGGTAGGTGGCACCGACATCCGGCGTGGGCGCCTGGAACGAGGTCGCGGGCTGGTTCGCCGACGCGAGCGGCAGGCGCCCGATCGGGTCGCTGAGCGTCCACAGGTCGTCGAGAAGGGACGGCGTAGTCCGGTTGTTCCGTCCGCCCGCCAACACCAGGCGAGCGCGGCCGGACGAGTAGCCGGCAGCGGTCAGGAAGCGGGCGGTGGGAAGCGCCGACGCGGGCTCGAGCCGGACCCAGGTTCCGTCGCTGGTGAGCACGCCCGTGTCGTTCGCGGGGATGTTGGTGCCCGTCTCGATCCCGGCGCCTGTGCCGCCGAAGACGACGAGGCGGCGCACGGCGGCGTCGTAGAACGACGAGTGGCCCCATCGGGGCGCGGGCACCGAGCCGCTCGTCTGCATCGGCGACCAGGTCGGTGTGGTCAGGCCGTTGGCGTTCGACAGGATCCACGTCTGCGCCGACGCCGCTCCGGTCGAGTCGCGTCCACCGAAGAGCAGGAGGCGGTTCGCCTGGGGATCGTAGGCTGCGCTCGCTCCCTCGCGTGGCGTGGGGCCGGCTGCGACGGCAGGCGCGAGCCAGGCGGGCGTTCCCTCACCCGTCGCGTTCGAGAGGATCCAGACGTCGCCGTGCATGGCCGATCCGCTCGATCCTCCGAAGACCACGAGGCGCCGCTGGGCTGGATCGTAAGCGGCGGCATGGCCGAAGCGCGGCCCAGGGGCATCCGGGAGCGCGAGCCACTGCGGCGATCCGCCGATGCCGTTCGCGTTCGTGAGCACCCAGGTGTCGTCCAGCACGGACGTGCAGGCTTGAGCGCAGCCGCCGAAGACCATGAGGCGGTTGCTGGCCGGGTCGTAAGCGGCCGAGGCACGCTGCCGTGCCACGGGTCCGGCGGCCGGGGCGAGTGCCGTCCAGCGGGGCGCGCCCCCGACGCCGGTCGCGTTCTCCAGCACCCACACGTCGGCGGCCTCGCCGCCGCTGCCCAGCCCCCCGAACACGATCAGCCGGTCGTTCGCGTCGTCGTACGCGGAGGCGGCGCCGGCCCGCGCGCCGGGACCGGCCGTGGCGGCACATTGCTCCTGCCACCGCTGGCCAGTGGGGTCCAGAACCGTGCCGAGGTAGACGTCGAACGTCAGCTCGTCGAGGTCGGGATCGGATGCCGTCCAGGCGAGCGTCGGGTCGGTGGGGGTGCCGAGCGTGCCGTTGGCGGGGGACCGGTCGGCAGGGCTCGACGGCGCCGCGTCGACGACGTCGTCGTTCGTGATCGTGACCGTCGCCTGGGCGTCCGCAAGAGTGGCGCCGGATGGCTCGCCCAGGCCGATCGTGAAGGCCTCGTCGCTTTCGATGGCCAGCTCGCCCACGACGGCGACTTCAATCGTCGCGCTCGTCTCGCCCGGTGCGAACGTCAGGCTGCCGGCCGAAGGCTGATAGTCGCAACCACTCGTCGCCGTCTGGTCGGAGGTCGCGTAGCGCACCGTGACCGGTGTGGCGGAAGGAGAGGACAGGGTCACCGTGGCCATCGCGGCCGCGAGGCCCTCGTGGCCTTCCTCCACCTCCACGTCGCCGATGGACAGCGAGGGCGAGGTGGGAGCGGAGACGATCACGGTCAACGTGTCGCTCGCGCTGAGCTGTGAGTCGCTGGCGGTCAGCCGGAGGACGTAGGTGCCCGCCGCACTGAAGCTGGCGGTGGAGCTGACCGCGTTGGGGGGAGTGAAGCTCGTCGTTCCAGGGCCCCCGTCCTGGGACCAGGCCACGGTGAGGCTGCCGCCGGAGGGCAGGCCATCGTCGGTCACGACCCCCTGGAGCGACGCCGTGGCCGGAAGGGTCACGGCCTGGTCGCTTCCAGCGTCCACGCTCGGCGGCTGGTTCCCGGCGCCGCTGACCGTGACGGTAACGGTCGCCATGTCCCAGCCGTGCTGGCCGTCGGTGGCGACGTAGGTGAAGGCGTCGGTTCCGGAGAAGCCGCTCTGGGGCGTGTAGGTGACGGTTCCGTCGAGGTTGGGTGTGGCCGTTCCGTATCCGGGCGGGTTGACGCGCGCGACGGCGAGCGTCTGGCTCTGCGGGTCGGTGTCGTTGACGAGGACCGGCACGTCGACAGGCGTGCCTACCGAAGTGGTGGCGGTGTCGTCCACGGCCAGCGGAACGGCGGGAGTGGACCCCCCGCAGTGCACCGAGTTGGAGCTCGCGCTCGCGCTTCGGAGCGAGCCGTCCGGTCCTCGCACGGACCACGCGTGGCTGGACCCGGAGAACACGAACGCAAACGAACCCTCGCTCGCGGGTGAGCGACCGGGCAGGAAGCGAGTGGGTTGACCGCGATCGATTGCCCCGGGGGCGATCTTGTTGTCGTTGCCCACCGGAATCTGGACCGTCAGCGGGTTGTCGCTCTCGTACCCGAAGACCCCGGTGTAGACGTTGCCGCCCATCGGCACGACGCACTCGACGATGGGCTTGACCCTCAGGTTCGGGCTCGTTCCCGGGAACGCGCCTTGCGCGATCAGGTCGTAGCCAGCTGGGGCGCTTCCGTTCGCCTCGCAGTGGGTGACAGCTTGCGCGGCTTGCGTCTGTACGGCCTGGACGTCGGACGCTCCGTCCGTCAGGGGAACGACGACGCTGGCGCAGTCGAAGGCGGAGCCGGTCGGCCCCGTGGCCACGGCGTGGACGAGATACACGCGTCCATCGCCGGCGCTCTTCCGCTCTCGCCGCAGCTTGAACTTGGGCGGCGACAGCGCCAGCTCGACATCGGGCCAGAGGTTCCCGTCGCCGGGCGTCTGGTCGTCCGGCTCGTCGGCGTACACCGTGACCTCGACCGACGGCACCGAGCCAGACGGATCCGTCACGTAGACCTTGAGGCCGGGGCCCTCCCAGGTGTGGTCCGCGGGCCAGAGCAGGGTCTTGGTGAGCGAGACCGCCACGGACGGGTCCGGCGCATCGGGATCGCGGGTCGGCTCCGGCGGCGTCGCTTGGGACGACGGAGCCTGCACTTCGAAGTCGGAGAACAGCGCGCGTGCCCCGCCGGCCGCGTAGAAGCCGATGCGGCCGCTCGGGAACGTTCCCTCGACGTCGAGCACCTCCTCATCGGCCACGACCACCCGGACGCGCTGGTTCGAGTACTCGATCGTGATCGCCTGCGCGCTCTCCAATCCGTAGGCATCGGGAGATCCCCCCGTATGCGAGAGGACTTCGGGCTGCGGCACGCCCGGCCGCACGCGGCTCAGGATCCATTCACCGCGGATCTCGCTGTTCGCGCTGGCGGCCGGCTTCCACGCCAGGAGGAGGTAGTTGTGCTGCAGCGCACCGTTGCCCTGCAGTGGCGCGTGGTAGCCGAGCACGATGCCGGCTGCGTTCGCCTCGGACGGGTCAGGGATACTCAGGATGCCGTGCAGGGTGAAGTGGCCATGAGGTGCCGGACTGACCAGGAACGCGTCGCCCGGCGGCGCTTCCGATTCAGCACTGGTGCCGGCCTCATTGATGTCCCACGCCTCGGCACCTGGAGTGCCCTCCGCCGACCACTCATGCAGGTCGAGCGCCTGCGCGGTTTCGGGAGAAAGCGACACCCGGGGCGTCCCAGAGCTGTCGTTCAGGCGGCCGCTCGCGGGCTCCATGGCGATCGGAGCCTCATGCTTGGCGGTCGAGGTGCCGATCACTCCGTCCATGGCTGGCATCTGGCCTGCTGCGCGCGGGTCCGCGGGCACAGGGGGCACCGTGCTTTGGACTACGAAGGCGCCAAGGACAAATCGGGCGACGAGCGCTCTCATCGAGGAACCCTCCTACGAGCGACCTTGCGATCGCACGGAAAGAGGGCGGAGCTTAGTCAGAACCTGGCACAGCTTCAAGCGAAAGGATTGTGTTGGGTCGAAAAGCGGGCCAGAAGCCAAGCCCGCAGCTCGGTCTAGGCCGTGACCTCCACGTAGATCGTCTCGTCCTGGCGGACCTCGGAGTCGAGCGCGCCCACCTCGGCGATCGCGCTCGCCGAGAACGCGCGGCGCGTGACCGCGTCCGTCGCGAACCCGGCCTCGACCAGCACGTGCACCAGCTCGTCGAAGTCGTAGATCCAGCGGTGGCCCCAGAACCCGAAGATCTGGTTGACCATGAATGCCCGCCGCGTGGGCATGGCCGGCAGGCCGAACTCGCGGAGGCGGCGGCTGTGGTCCGCGAAGAAGGCGTCGTCGCGCGACACGTAGGCCTGCGCGTAGCGCTCGAGGTCCGGCGTGGTGAGCCGGAGGAGCCCTCCCGGGCGGAGCAGGCGGCGGACGTCCTTCAGCCAGACGAGCGCCTGGGCCTGTGAGATGTGCTCGATCAGGTGCTCCGAGTAGGCCCAGTCGAAGGCGCCGTCCTCCGCGGGCAGGGGCTGCGTCACGTCGTGATGGAGGAACGGCGCGCCGTTCACGCGGAAGACCCGGCCCGGCGCGGTCGACTCCAGGCGGATGTCGGTGAACCCGACCAGGTCGGTGTTGAGGACGTCCTTGGGCAGGCGCCCTCCGCAGCCGAACTGCACGCCGCGGACCCCGGCCTCGGCCAGGACGCCGCGCGTGAGTGGGAGCGTCCAGGGAGAGGGGGCGATCTGTTCGCACCAGAGGAACTCCGGCGCGGTCGCGGTGTCCTCCCAGGCCATGGCGGGCCGATTCTAGGCCCTTTGCTTGATGGAGGGGCCGCGCCTGAGGCATGATGGCGGGCACGCCGTTTGGCCGCGTAGCGCATCCGTGCCGAGCTCCCCTGCTCCCGCGTCCTACGCGTCGAGGAACCTGAATAGTGGAGATGCTCCTCTCACCTTTCGTGGCCGTCCTGCGCGGCATCAACCGCGTGGGGGAGTCGATCGCCGTGCATGCGGGCGAGATGGGCGTCCTGGCCTGGCGCGTGACGTCGGCCCTCTTCACCGGCAAGATGCCCTACCGCGAGTTCCTGACCCAGGCCTACTCGATGGGGATCCAGAGCCTGCCGCTGGTGTGCGTGACCGCGATCCTCTCGGGCGTCGTCACCACGCAGCAGGGCGGGTACCAGTTCACGTCGTCGATCCCCCTGTACGTGCTGGGCAGCGTGGTCACCGTGGGGGTGGTGCTGGAGCTGGGCCCCGTGCTCACCGCCATCGTGATGATCGGCCGGGTGGGGGCGCGCATCACGGCCGAGATCGGGACCATGCAGGTCTCCGAGCAGATCGACGCGCTGTACTCGCTGGGCCGCGACCCCATCGTGGTGCTGGGGGCGCCGCGCATCATCGCCGGGCTGGTCACCATGCCGGCCCTGGTGGCGATCGCCAACCTGGTCGGGATCTTCGCGGGCGTGGTGGCGGCGGAGATCGACGTCGGACTGGGCCGGGAGTCGTTCCTGTACGGCGCCCGGCTCTTCTGGCACAGCTACGACCTCTTCTATTCCATCGCCAAGGCGGTCGCGTTCGGCTTCGTCATCCCGCTCATCTCGGTCCACATGGGTCTGCGCACCCGCGGCGGCGCGGAGGGCGTGGGACGCGCCACCACCGCGTCGGTCGTGTTCATGATCATCGCGATCCTGGTGTCCGACGCGATGTTCCCGCCGCTGTTCCTCGACTAGGCCCGTGATCGAGTACCGCGACATCCACAAGACGTTCGACGCGCCGGTGCTGGCGGGCGTCAGCCTCACCGTGCCGGAGGGGGAGACGCTCGCCATCGTGGGGCCCTCGGGCACCGGCAAGAGCGTCCTGCTCAAGACGACGATCGGCCTCATCACGCCCGACCAGGGCGACGTGCTGCTCGACGGCGAGTCGGTCGTGTACGCGAGCCGCGAGAAGCTGCAGGAGATCCGGCGGCGCGTCGGCTACGTGTTCCAGAACGCGGCGCTGTTCGACTCCATGAACGTGTACGAGAACGTCGCGTACGGCATCCAGGACCAGATCGCGAAGGAGCTCGGCAAGCACGAGATCCTGAAGCGCGTGGTGCAGGCGCTGGAGGACGTGAACCTGGACCCGGCCCAGGTGATGCCCAAGCTGCCCGCGGAGCTGTCAGGGGGCATGCGCAAGCGCGTCGGCCTGGCCCGGGCGATCGTCGGGCGGCCCGAGATCCTGCTCTACGACGAGCCGGTCACCGGCCTCGATCCCGTGAACGCGGCCGCGGTGGACCGGCTCATCAAGTACATCGGCGACAAGACCCAGGTCACGTCGATCGTCGTGACCCACGACATCGAGGGCGGCCTGCTGCTGGCCGACCGGGTGGCGCTGCTGGAAGGCGGGAAGCTCCGCTTCATCGGGACGCCCGAGGGGTTCCGCAGCAGCACCGACCCGCTGGTGCGCGCGTTCGCGGACCGCGACGCGGCGATGGCCGCCGCCGCGATGATGTAGGACTTCCAGGGAGACAGAGAATGGCTGACCGCACGTCCGAACCCGAGGCACTTCCCCCCGCGCCGCCCACGCGCGGCCAGGGCAAGACCGCCTGGGTCGGGCTGTTCCTCGTCGTCGGCGTCATCGGCGTGCTGACGGTGCTGTTCGTGATGACCGACGCCGCCATCTTCCGCGGGCGCTACATCATCAGCACCAACGTGGAGGACGCGGGCGGCATCCGCAAGGGCGACCCCGTCCAGATGCGCGGCGTCAACATCGGCCGCATCATGGGCTTCGAGATCTCGCAGGGCGGCGTCAAGATCGCGCTCGAGATCGAGGGCGAGTTCAAGATCCCGGTCGACTCGAAGGTGGAGCTGGTCTCCGCCGGCATGCTGGGCGGCATGAAGGCGGACGTCGTCCCGGGCACGGCCACCACCTACGTCGGCTACGGGGACTCGCTGCAGGGCCAGACCCAGAAGGGCGGCATGGCCGACCTGGACGCGCTCTCCGGCCAGGCGGAGGACGTGCTCGCGCGCGTGCAGA
>JAICEW010000156.1 GCA_025923995.1 Vicinamibacteria bacterium
GTCCAGGAACGCCCCCATCTTCAGCACGAAGATGACCGGCGTGGTGGCGACCCGGACGGAGTGGCGCCTCGTCGACCGCGACGCGCACGTTGTGGATAGCCCGTTCATTGCTCATGAACAAAGCCTTCCGTCTGGCGTGCTCCAACCCCCAGGATTCGACCCGGTCAGGGACCTTCCGGAATCGTCACGCCGTGGTTCTGGGCGAGGTTCGTGCGGATGCGTTCGTCATCCAGCGCTGGAGCGTCGAGCTCGCGGCCCCGGACACGTCGGCACGCGCAGCGTCTGATGGACCGCGCCTCGTGGACGAATGGCGGGCCGGTCAGACGGGGAGTTCCCAGCCCGTTCGGTAGGGTTCTCCCCTCAGGTACTTGTCCGCCTCGGGCGCGTTGGTCGCCTTCATGTTCGGGCCATCCCACTGCAGGACCTTCCCCGTGCGGAGCGCGACGTTGCCGAGATGGACGAACTCGCAGAGCCGCGCGGCGTACTCGAAGTTGCTGGCCGCCGGCTTGCCGCCCTTGCACGCCTGGAGCCAGTCGGCGTGATGGCCCTCGACTCGGGGGAGGGTCTTGGGCGGGCGCTTGTATGAGCGGTGCAAGCTGAGCGGCAGCAGGCGGGGCATGCCTGACCATCCCGCGCACGTGATGAACCCCTTCTCCCCGACGAACAGGATGCCGTTCCCCTCCTCGCCGAGGCGCTGGCGCGGGTCGTCCGTGTCGATGCCGGGCGGGCTCGGCGGCCGCAGACCGCCGTCGTACCAGTACACCGTCACGGGATCCATGCTTCCCCGGCGGCCGAACCGGTAGGTCGCCAGCACCGCGCTCGGACAGACCTCGTCGTCCAGACCGGCGCCGGTGGCTTCCACGGTCTGCGGGGTGTCCAGCTTGAGCGCATGGAAGGCCGGGTCGAGGTGGTGGGGGCCCACGTCCGGCAAGCCTCCGCCCCCGAAGGCCCACCACCCGCGCCAGTTGAACGGCGCATACGCCGGGTGATAGGGACGCCATGCGGCCGGCCCCAGCCACAAGTCCCAGTTGAGCTCCTTGGGCACGTCAGGAGTGCCCTCGGGCCGGCCCTTTCCCGTTGCGAAGCCACCCGCGGCGCCCCAGCCGTGGACTTCGCGGACCTGACCGAGGGCGCCGTCCCGGATCCACTCCGCGGCCTGGTAATGCCCCTCGCTCGAGCGCCCATGGTTCCCCATCTGCGTCGCGACTCCTGTCTCCCGGGCGACCCGGGCGACAGTCCGGCCCTCCCAGATGTCGAGGGTCAGCGGCTTCTCGCAGTAGACGTGTTTGCCGGCCTTCATGGCGAGGATCGAGGCGTAGGCATGGAGATGGTCCGGGGTGGCGATGAGGACGGCGTCGATCGCCTTCTCCTTCTCCAGCATGACGCGGAAGTCCTCGTAGACCGCGCAGCTGTAGTTGGGGGTCTGCTCGCGGTACGCCTCTTCGATCTCGGCCCTCACCGGGCCCCGCCCGGCCTTTCCCTTGTAGTAGTAGGGGCTCAGGTCCCACTCTTCGCACGGGTCGGCGATCGCGATGACCTGGCAGTCGGCCTCCTGGAACAGGGCGCGGGCGTTCGTCCGCCCCTGTCCGCCGACGCCGATGATGGCCACGTTCACCTTGTCGCTCGGGGCAACGAACCCGGGGCCACCCAGAACGTGACGGGGGAGGATGGTGGCGGCGGCGGCGGAGACCGCGGTAGTCAAGAACTGGCGGCGGCTGGACCCGGAACCCTGGGCTCGGCTCATGGCGGTCCTTCTCTCCCTCTCGCGCACGCTCGCGTTCCAGCGCGCGAAGGACGCTGGATCGAGCCGCGCTTCGCCAGATTCTTGCCGACGCGCGCCGGGATGTCACGCGAGCGCCCGCCGCGCTGGTCGCCGGTCACGCGTCGGGGCCCGGCGCGATGTGCGAGAATCGCCGATCCTTGCGTTCACGAGGAGTGTTTCTCGCCCCCATCCTGTTGGCGGCCGCCCTGCGTGTGCCGGATCTGGCGTCTCGCCCCATGCACGCCGACGAGGCGGTTCACGCAGAGAAGTTCGGGGCCCTGCTGGAAGGTCGCGGGTACGCCTACGATCCATCCGAACACCACGGGCCGACCCTGTACTACCTGGCCCTGCTTCCCGCCTGGCTCCGGGGCGAAAGCCGGTACGTGGAGATCGACGAGGTGACGCTCCGTTCCGTCTCCGCGGCGCTGGGCGTGGCTCTGGTCGCCGCCCACCTCGGGGCGCGAGGTGTCCTCGGGCCCCAAGGCGCCCTGGTCGCGGCCATCCTGGCCGCGATCTCGCCGGCCATGGTCTTCTACAGCCGGTACTTCATCCACGAGACCCCTCTCGTCTTCTTCAGCTTCGGCCTGCTTCTGGCCGTCTGCCGGTACCTGCGAGC
This sequence comes from Vicinamibacteria bacterium, assembly GCA_025923995.1. Classification (GTDB taxonomy): domain Bacteria; phylum Acidobacteriota; class Vicinamibacteria; order Fen-336; family Fen-336; genus JAICEW01. The sequence goes on from JAICEW010000156.1 coordinate 2,379, forward strand.
ACCCGGCGCTGCCCCGGCCCTCCTGGCCGGTGCGTGCGCGGGGCTCATGGTCGCCACCATGGAGACGGCGTCCCTCGCTCTCGGTTGCATGCTCCTGGGTCTCGCGGCGACGCCCCTCGCCGACCGCGCGCACGCCGGGAGCGCTCCGCCGATCCGCCGCGTCGCGCTGGGCCAGGACGTCCTGCTGGCCGTGCTCGCGGCGGTCGCCGTTTCGGCGGCGCTCTTCTCGTCCTTCCTGACCCATCCCCAGGGGATCGTGGACGCGGTGCGGGCCTACGGGTTCTATCTCGACCGGGCCGGGACCGCGTCGGGGCACATCCATCCGTGGAGCTACTACCTTCGGCTGCTCGTCTTCCCTGCGGACGCCGCGCCCTTCTGGACCGAAGGACTCATCCCGATCCTCGCGGTGGTCGGCGGCGCCGCGGGGTGGGTTCGCAAGGGAGTCCAGGCGGCGGATTCGAGGGCCCTTCGGTTCCTCTGCTTCTACACGCTCCTGATGCTCGTCACGTACTCCGCGATCCCATACAAGACGCCCTGGTGCGTGCTCGGGTTCCTGCACGGCATGATCCTGCTCGCAGGCGCGGGCGCCGCGTTCCTGGTGCGCTCCCTGGAGGGCACGGCGGCGCGAGCGCTCGTCGCCTTTCTCCTCGTCTCCGCCGCGGCCGACCTCGGGTGGCAGGCGTTCCGGGGGAGCTTCCGTCTTGCGTCCGATCCCCGCAATCCATACGTCTATGCCCACACCGGCACGGACGTGTTCGAGATCGTGGCTCGGCTGAAGGACCTGGCCCGCGCCCATCCCGACGGATCGTCCATGCCGGTCCAGGTCATCAGCCCGGAGAACCTCTGGCCCCTGCCCTTCTACTTGCGCGGGATGCCGCGGGTCGCATGGTGGACCGGCGCGCCTGATTCGGCGCCGAACGCCCCGGTCATCCTGCTGACGCCGGACATGGAGCCGGCGGTCGTGAGGCGGCTCTACGATCTGCCCCCGGCGGGAGAGCGGGAGCTGTACGTGAGCATCTTCGAGCAGCCCGTCGAGCTGCGTCCCCAGGTCGAGCTGCGGGGCTACGCGACGAGCCGGCTCTGGGAGGACTATCGTCGGCTCCAGGCGGAGCCCAGGGAGCCCCGGCCGGGCCGGCGCGAGTGATGCTCCGCTTCGCCCACGCGGCGATGGCCACCGTGTTCGAGATCCGCTGTGTTCACGCCGACACGGCCTACGCGCGCCAGGCGGCCGAGGAGGCCTTCCGGCTCGTCGACCGCCTCGAGCAGGAGCAGAGCCGGTTCCTCGCCAACAGCGACGTCTCGCGCATCAACCATCTCTCCGTGGGCCAGGCCACGCGCGTGAGCCCGTCGACGATGGAGTGCCTCGAGATCGCGCGGCGCATGCACGACCGGACCCGCGGCGCGTTCGACATCTCGGTCGGCTCCGGCCTCGACGGCCTCGACCTCGTGCCGGAGGAGTTCACCGTCCGCGCGCGGGCGGCGGGAGTCCGCCTGGACCTGGGTGGCATCGCCAAGGGTTATGCCGTCGATCGCGTGGCGGAGCTGCTGGAGGAGTGGGACATCTCGCGAGCGCTCATTCATGGAGGATGGAGCTCGGTCCTGGCCCTGGACCCGCCCCCGGACGGGGACGGCTGGCCCCTGACGCTGAGCGCGCCGGAGCCGGGAGAGCAGCGTGTCCTGGCCCGGATCTCCGCGCGCCGGAGGGCGATGAGCGCGTCGGGGACGCGAAGGCGCGACCACATCCGCGATCCGCGCACCGGCCGGACGGTGCGGAACCGAGCCGTGTGGGTGGCGGTGGGTGGCGGCGAGGATGGGCATCCGACGTCGCGCGCCACCTTCGCGGAGACCCTCTCGACCGCGTTCATGGTCCTCCCCCCGGAGGACGTCGCGGACCTGTGCCGCCAGTGGCCGGATGTCGAGGCATGGATCGTCCAGGAGCGCGCCCTCGTCCATCTGGCGGCGTTGCCTCACGGCGGGGGCTGGCGATAATGACGCCCATGAAGCAAGCCCACTTCGCCCCCGCCGTCGCCGCGCTCCTGGCTCTCGGCTCCTGCGCCGGCCTGCTGCCCGCCCCGGCCGGCGCCGCCGAGAAGAGGGTGCCGATCCCCATCCAGCTTCCGAAGCCGATGTTCGAGGGCACGCCCCAGAACATGTCCGTGCCCAACCTGCAGAAGCCCCTCGGCCGGCCGCGGGATCCTTTCCTGGCCCCCGCCGGCGTCACGAACGTCGCGAAGGGCAAGACGGTCACGAGCAGCGACATGGAGCCCGTGATCGGCGAGATCGCGCAGGTCACGGACGGCGACAAGAAGGGGGCCGACGGGAGCTTCGTCGAGCTGGGGCCCGGCGTGCAGCACGTCACCATCGATCTCGGCGCGCCGCACGAAGTGTTCGCCGTCCTCTTCTGGCACTTCCACAAGACGCCCCGCGTCTACCTGGACGTCGTGGTCCAACTGGCGGACGACCCGGGGTTCAAGACGAACGTCCGCACGCTGTTCAACAACGACCACGACAACACGTCCTCGCTGGGAGCGGGGAAGGACATGAACTACGTCGAGACGGCCGAGGGAAAGCTCGTCGACGCCAAGGGCTCGCGCGCGCGCTACGTCCGCCTTTCCAGCAGGGGCAACAGCGCCAACCAGCTGAACCACTACGTCGAGGCCGAGGTGTTCGCGCGTGCGGTGAAGTAGGGGGGCCGATGGCAGGGGAAGACGAGAAGGCCGACGCCGACCCTCCGGGCCAGCGCGAGGACGAATCCGTCGAAAAGAAGTTCGATCGCCGCGACGTCTTGCGGGGCCTGTCGACCCTGCCCGCCTTGGGTCTGTTCGGGTACGCCTGGAGCAGGGAGCGCGGCTACCAGCAGGCCCGGAGAGCGGCCGCGAGCGCGGGGAACGCCGCCGCGGCGGCCGGGCAGGCCGAGCTCAACGTGGCCCTGCTCGGTGTGGGCGCCCAGGGCGAGGTGCTGCTCGACGCCATGCTGCGGATGCCCGGCCTGCGCTTTCGCGCGGTGTGCGACATCTGGAAGGAGTACAACCAGAGGCGCGCCGTCAATCTCCTCCGGAAGTACAAGTTCGAGGTCAACGGGTACGAAGACCACCGGGAGATGCTCGACAAGGAGCAGGACCTCGACGCGGTCGTGATCGCCACGCCCGACTTCTGGCACGCGCAACACACCGTCGACTGTCTCCGGGCCGGCAAACACGTCTACTGCGAGAAGGAGATGTCGAACACCCTGGAGGGCGCCCGGAGCATGGTGCTCGCGGCCCGGGAGACGGGGAAGCTGCTGCAGATCGGGCACCAGCGTCGCAGCCACCCGCGCTATCGTCACTGCCACGAGAAGCTGCTCGGCGAGGCGCGGCTGCTGGGGCGGATCGTGACCGTCAACGGCCAATGGAACCGCGCGGTGTCGCCGGACCTCGGCTGGCCCGAGCGCTACGCGATCCCCTCCGACCGGCTGAGACAGTACGGTTTCAAGTCGATGGCTCAGTTCCGCAACTGGCGCTGGTACAAGGGACTGGGCGGCGGTCCCATCGTGGATCTCGGCTCGCACCAGATCGACATCTTCAACTGGTTCCTCGGCGCCAACCCGTCGCACGTCACGGCGAGCGGCGGCACCGACTACCACGACCCCGCCACGCACGAGTGGTACGACACCGTGATGGCCATCTACGAATACGAGACGAAGGAAGGGCCCGCGCGCGCCTTCTACCAGACCCAGACCACGAACGGGAGCCAGGGATACTTCGAGAACTTCATGGGCGACCAGGGCACGCTCGTCATCTCGGAGTCGGAGGCGAACAACCCCGGGCTCCTGTACCGCGATCCGAACGCTCCGGGCTGGGACGAGTGGATACGGAAGGGATACGTCTCCGCGCCGGGGCTCCAGGAGCGCAAGCCGGAGGACGAGGCCGTGGTGCTCGACGTGCGCGAGTCCGTGTCACCCGACCAGCATCGCGTGCCGGTCGTCCTGCGCGACCCGTACCATCAGCCGCACCTGCAGAACTTCTTCGACTCCATTCGCGGGACGGCGAAGCTCCACTGCCCCGCCGAGGTGGGCTACGAGACGGCGGTGACCGTCCTGAAGGTCAACGAGGCGATCGAGGCCAAGAGGCGGCTGTCGTTCCGGGCGGAGGAGTTCAGGGTCTGATGGCGCTCTCCCCGACCCAGATGGCCACCATCGTCGTACTGAGGGTGCTGATCGGCTGGCACTTCCTCTACGAGGGCCTGTCCAAGCTGACGACGCCCGGCTGGTCCGCCTCGGGCTACCTGCTCCAGTCACGGGGCCCGTTCGCCTCCCTGTTCCGGGGGATGGCCGCCGACCCGAACGTGCTCTCGACCGTGAACCAGCTGAACATGTGGGGCCTCACCGCCATCGGGCTCGGCCTCGTCCTCGGCTGCTTCACGCGCCTGGCGAGCGCGGCGGGCCTGTTCGTGATCGTGCTCTTCTACCTCTGCACTCCCCCTTTCGTGGGCTACTTCTACTCGATCCCCACGGAGGGAAGCTACCTCGTGGTCAACAAGAACCTCGTCGAGGCGGCCGCGCTCGCCGTCGTCCTGGTGACGCGCAGCGGTCTCGTCGCGGGACTCGATCGGATCATCCACGGCCTCCTCCGCCGGCGCGCTCGCCCGGCCGAGGCCTGAAAGCGCGCCGCGGCGATCCTGCGGAGACGGGGTTGGCAGGCGGGACTCGCGCGCTGCACGCGCTCGGATGATTCGGACCGACTCGATCCTGAGCTGGGGCGGAGTTAGGCGGCCGTCACTTCCTACCCAACTCGCCTGGTCTTGGGCCGACAAGAGGGACGGTTGAGGGACAGTCCAGGCCTGCCGTTGGAGAATCCGTGGTTCAAATTCGCCTTCAAGAAGCTCTCACGTGAGCTGCAAGAGCTCGTTCAATGTCTCGCTCTGCAGATGCCTCAGGACGTCCGCTTTTCAGGCGCGCCACGAAGCTGTTCGACCTTATCGAGAGAATCCCGGGTACTGAGACCTTCTACCTCATGGAGTACGCGCGCTTCCGTGACTTGCTGGACCGCGCCGTGATCGCACAGCCCAACGTCACGCCCCGCCGCCGGCAACCGGCGTTCTCACCGCGACGTCAGCGCAAGGCCGCTCACCGCGTACAGGTCGGACACCACCCGCCGGTAGCCGTAGACGTACGTCCGCCCATCGGGTGTGAGGAGAACCGGTCCGACAGCCAGCACCCCGCTGAGGTCGGCCGGCGCCACCGTGAGCCACGGCTCCCGCCGCCCCGACGCGACGTCGAGACGGAACACGCGCGCCGGGACCTGTCCCGGCCGGTAGGCGAACAGCGAGCGGCCGTCGGCGCTCCAGCGCAGCGGCTGCTCGGCGGGATCGAGACCGGCTAGCGGCCGTGGCGCCCCGCCCTCGGTTGGCACCAGCAGGTGCCGTCCTTCGGCGTCCTGTACGACGGCCGTGCGTCCGTCCGGCGAGACGGGGCGGGCCGAAAGCTGGAACCGCGTCCCGTCCGCCGTCAGCGGCCGCGGATCGCCCCCCGCCAGCTCCTGGACCCACGTGCGCGTCGGCCGTCCGGGAGGGCCTCCCGCGAGCAGGACGCGGCGGCCGTCCGGGAAGAAGCTGGCGGCCTGCGTGTTCACGCCGCCGCGCGGCAGCGCGCGCGGCTCTCCCGTGCCGGTCGGGATGAGCGTCAGCTCCGGCTCGTCCGATGTGAAGTTGCGGCTGGCCAGCCCGAAACGCCCGTCGGGGGAAAGCGCCATGGCCGCTCCTCCCCCCAGGCGTAGCGCGGGAGCGCCGCCGTCCGTCCGCCGCAGGTACACCGAGTAGCCGGGTCCGCCCCCTTCGCCGTTCTCGGCGAAGTACACGGTGGAGCCGTCGTCGGACAGGTCGGACGGGAAGCAGTAGTCGAGCCAGGAGAGGTCGCGCTCGGACTCGGCGCCCGGCGCGCGCGCCACGATCTCGCGCCGCTGATCGTGGTGCGACAGCAGCACGCGTCCCTCGCGCGACACGTCGTGGAGCGTGAGGACGCCGGCCATGCGGGCGATCACGCGCTCGCGGCTGTCGAGGCCGAGCGCAACGAGGGCGCGCGCCGCCCCGGCACGCGTCCCCGTGAGCCAGATCTCGCGGCCGCCGGGAGGCCAGGCCAGCCCCTGGACGCTGCCCCAGTTCCGCGACAACGTGCGGGCGTTGCCCTTCAGGTCGACCACCGTCACGTGGCCGCCGTCGTCGCCCCAGACGGTGTGATCGAGAAAGGCGATCCGATCACCCGAGGGCGAGAAGCGGGGATGGCTGACCCAGCCGGCGGTTTCGTAGAGCACGGTGCCGATCGGGAACTCGAGGCGGTTGCGGCCGCCCACGCTGCGTACCACGGCCAGCGAGCCGTCGGGGGCGAAGTCGGCCGCCTGCACGTCCTCCTGCAGCGGGCGCGGCGCGCCGCCGGCCAGCGGCGCCCGGGCCAGCACGCCGGTGGCGACGAAGGTCCCGATGCGCCGCCGCTCGAGCGAGAGGGCCATTTCTCCCGCGGAGGAGACGGCCAGCAGCTCCGCGCCCGCGAAGCCCAGCGGCCGTGACTCCGGGCTGCCCAGGCGTCCCGCGAAGACCTCCACGGGCGTGCCGGCCCAGGCGGCGCCGTAGACGATCGCCTGGCCATCGGGCGTGAAGCGCGCCGACTCGATGGTGCCGCGCCGGAACGTGAGACGCTCGAAGGTCGGCGCCTCGGCTGACCCTCGCGGCCACAAGAAGAAGACCGCCGCCAGTACGGCCAGCGCGACGGCCCAGGCCAGCCTCTCGCGACGGGCAACTCGTATCGCCGGCGGCGGCACCCGCCGCGAGAGGTCCTCCTGGATCCAGCGCAGCTCCTGCATCACGTCGTGCGCGGACTGCACGCGGTCGTCGGGATCCTTGGCCAGGCAGGCCCGCACCAGCCTCTCCAGCGCCGCCGGGGCGGCGGGTCGGAGCGCCGTCAGCGACGGCGGGTCGTCCTTCAGGATCGCTGCAGCCAGGCTCGCCTGGCTGCCTCCCTGGAACGCGCGCTGCCCGGTCGCCATCTCGAAGAGGAGCAGGCCAAGCGTGAAGATGTCGCTGCGAGCGTCCGCCTCCCTGGCCTCGAGCTGCTCCGGCGCGATGTACTGGAATGTACCCACGATCAGGCCCTCGGTGGTCAGCGACGGCGCAGAGACGGCGGACGCCACGGGCCCCGTGACCTTGGCCAACCCGAAGTCGAGTAGCTTCGCGCCCGAACGAGTCAGCATCAGGTTGCCGGGCTTGAGGTCGCGGTGGACGACCCCCTCCTGGTGTGCGGCGTGCAAGGCCTGCGCGACCTCGATGCCGTAGCGCAGCACCTGGTCCAGCGGCATCGGCCCCGCCTTGAGGCGCTCCGCCAGAGATTGCCCCTCGAGGTGCTCGATGACGAGGAAGTCGACGCCGTCCTGCTGCCCGATGTCGTAGAGCGCGCAGATGTGCGCGTGGTTCAGCCGCGAGACGGCCCGCCCCTCGCGCTCCAGGCGCGCGCGCTGCTCGGGGTTGCGCGCGTAGTGCGCCGGCAGCACCTTGACCGCCACCGTCCGGTCGAGACGCACGTCGCGGGCCCGGTAGACCTCGCCCATGCCGCCGGCGCCGAGCGGGCCGAGGATCTCGTACGGGCCCAGGCGCGCGCCCGGAGCCAGGGCCGGGCGGGCGGCACCGGGGACAGGCGTCGGCACCACGGCTCCCCCGTGCGTCGGCCACTCGGAATCGTCATCGCTCTGGCCGTCGCTCAAGGCTTCCTCGTGGCGAGATTCTAGGTCAGCGGCACTTGCGCAGGTGAGCGTCCCCACTAGTTCGACCAGACGCTGATTCGCGCCGGCGTGGACGAGGCGAGGGCGATGAAGGTCTGCGGCGATGGGTCGAGTCGGCTGGCGTCGGAGACCTACCTGAACATCTCCCAGCGCGACGCCACGGTGTTCCCCGACCGCGCCCGCTTCATGGCTTATGCGGCGCGGGTGATGCGCGGCCTGATCATCGACTACGCCCGCCGCCGCCGCGCCCAGAAGCATGGGGGCGGTTTCAACATCACCTCAATCGAGAGCGACGTGGTCGATCCGGGGGCCGACGACAGGGAGCTGACCCGGATCGGCGACGCCCTGGAGGATCTGGCCGTCGTGGACGCCCCCCTGGCCCAGTTGGTGGACCTGAAGTTCTTCTGCGGCTTCTCCTTTGCCGAGATCGCGTCGATGCGCGGGGTCACGGAGCGCACCGTCCAGCGTCACTGGGAGAAGGCGCGCATGTATCTCCATCAGTCCCTGCGAGACGTCGAGCTCACCTGACCGGGACCGCGCGTTCGCTGAGCCCTCGGCCATCTCGGGCCGAGATCGAAATATGACGGCTGAAAGCCGGGCCTGTCGTCTTTGACGCCCCGCTTTCGATCAGTCATTGATGGGGCCGCCCGCGGGTGCGAGCATCCATCCGCCGGACGGGAGAACAGGCCATGCAGGGAATGAGCAAGGCGCGTTGGGACGCGCTCAGCCCGTACGTGGATATGGCGTTGGAGATGGATCCAGCCCAGCGCACGACCTGGATCGCCAACCTGCGTGCGCAGGATCCCACACTGGCCTCGGACCTGGAGGCGCTGCTCGAGCAGGGCGCCATCGCCGCCCGGGAAGGCTTCCTGGAAGGGGAGCCATCAACGCTCATGCCGCCAGCACCGGCGTCGCTGGCCGGCCAGACCCTGGGTGCCTACACCCTGGTCTCCCCCATCGGGGAAGGGGGCATGGGCACCGTGTGGCGCGCGCAGCGCAGCGACGGCCGCTTCGAGGGGATCGCGGCGGTCAAGCTGCTCAACGCGGGGCTGGTGGGCCGGTCCGGCGAGGAGCGCTTCAAGCGCGAGGGCGCCATTCTCGCTCGCCTCACGCATCCCTCGATCGCGCATCTCCTCGACGCCGGCGTATCGCCGGCCGGCCAGTCGTTCCTGGTGCTGGAGCACGTCGAGGGGACGCACATCGACCAGCACTGCGACGATCGCGGCCTGGGCGTCGAGGCGCGCCTCCGCTTGTTCCTGCAGGTGCTGGAGGCAGTAGCCCAGGCGCATGCCAATCTGATCGTGCATCGCGACATCAAGCCCGCGAACGTGCTGGTGAGCACCGACGGCCGGGTGAAGCTGCTGGACTTCGGCATCGCCAAGCTCATCGAGTCAGAGGCCGGCACCGGCGGGGCTACTGCGCTCACGCGTGAGGGCGGACGCCCGCTGACCCCCGCATACGCGGCGCCCGAGCAGGTCTCGGGCGGCACCATCACCACCGCGACCGACGTCTACGCATTGGGAGTGTTGCTGTACGTGCTCCTCTCCGGGCGACATCCGGCAGGTGACGCACGGTCTCCCGCGGATCTCATCCGAGCCATCGTGGAGGCGGAGCCCCCGCGTCTCTCCGACGCGGCCTGGGCGGCGACCGCGTCTGCGAGTGAGGGGTCCGCCGCTGCGCGGCGCGGCACCACGCGTGAAGACCTGCGCCGGACGCTCAAGGGGGATCTCGACACGATCGTGGCCAAGGCGCTCAAGAAGCGTCCGCAGGAGCGCTATGCCTCCGTGACCGCCCTGGCCGAGGACATCCGGCGCTACCTGCGCCACGAGCCGATCGGCGCTCGGCCGGATACGGTGGCCTATCGCACGGCGAAGTTCGTTCGACGGAACCGTGCCGGGCTGGCGACGACCGCGGCGATGATCCTGCTGTTCGCCGCCCTTGTCGGCTTCTACACCATGCGGCTGAGGGCGGAGCGCGACCGGGCGCGGCGAGCCGCGGACAAGGCGGCCAAGGTGAGCGCGCTACTCACCGACCTGTTGACCGGTGCGGACCCTTTTGCCACCCGCCCTCCGACAGAACCGACGGTGCGGGAGGTCCTCGACGCCGGCGCCCGGCGCGCCGAAAAGGAGCTGGCCGACGAGCCCGAGCTGCGCGCCGAGATGCTGATGGTGATCGGTCGCACCTATTACAGGATGGGCGCCTACGATACGGCGCGCCCGCTGCTGGAGGAGGCGCTTTCTGTCGCACGGCGGGCGCACGGGCCGGCGCACGAACAGGTAGCGGAGGGCCTGAACGAGCTGGGCTTGCTGTTGGACACGCAAGGCGACCCCGCCGCCGCCGCGCCCCTGCTTGAGGAGTCGCTCGCCATCCGACGCCGGCGGCTCGGCACGTACCACAAGGACACGGCCATGAGCCTGGCGGAGCTCGGCCGTATCTACGTGCACCAGGGGCTCCTCGATCGTGCCGAGCCGCGCCTCCTGGAGGCCCTGGAGATTCGAAGGAAGGTCTTGGGGCCGGAGCACCGCGAAGTCGCCACGAACCTGGGCGACCTGGGCCTGCTCGCGCGGGATAGGGGCGACATGGCGGCCGCGGAGACGTTCTTCCGGGAATCCCTCGCCATCCATCGCAAGGCGCTTGGAGACGCGCATCCCAACGTGGCCGCAGCCCTCAACAACCTGGGACTCGTGATCGCCGAGAAAGGCGAATACGCGGAAGCCGAGTCGTTGTTTCGGGAGGCGGTGGCCATGAGCCGCAAGACGGTCGGCGACAGACACGATAGCGTGGGAATGCAGCTCAACAGCCTCGCTTGGTCCCTGCGAGAGCAGAAGAGGTTCGAGGAGGCGGCTTCCGTCATGGAGGAGTCGATCCGGATCATCCGAGCCGCGCTCGGCAACGATCACCCGTATGTCGCCCGTTTCACCCTCAACCTGGCGCGCGTCCATCTGGAGGGGGGCCAGCCGGAGCGGGCCGAATCCCTGATTCGGCCCGTACTGGAGGCCCGCCGGCGAACCCTGCCGGAGGCTGATTCGCGCATTGCCCTCGCCGAGAGCCTGCTGGGAGGGGCGCTCTTCGCACGCGGGCGCAACGCGGAGGCGGAGCCGCTGTTGCTTCATGCCCATGACGTCTTGAAACGTACGCCGGGCCTCGTGGGTCAGCGCGAAGCCAAGACGACCGCTGCCCGCCTCGTCGCTCTCTACGACGCCTGGGGCCGGCCGGAAAAGGCGGCTCCGTTCAGGCGCCACTGAGGTCTTGGCATTCTCGATCTGGACACTGCAAGGCGCCGTGAACGCTGCCGATCAGCCTACTTCACCAGCGACACACCTGGACGACGCAGGGCTTGCTGTTCTAAGGACATCGTGCTCGGTCGCTTCACGGACCGCGGACGCTGACTATTCCAGCCGGGAAGCCGCCGCGCGCACCTCATCCTCGGTGAACGCCGCGAAGACGAAGGGCAGCGCCTGGACGGCGTCCCGGAGCTGCTCGAGGGTCAGGCCGCGCTCCGCCAGTCGGCGTCGGTCCACGAAGAACTGGCTGTTCTCGGCGCCGTAGTGCGTGACCAGCCGGCCCTCCGGGTCGAAGCGGTCGTGGAGGCGCTTGACGACGTCCTCGGCGTAGTGGCGCCCGTCGGCGGGCGGCTCGGACGGCATGCCGTGATCGGCGGTGATCGCCACCACGTAATCCCGCCCGGCCTTCCGATCGAGCACGGCTAGGACCCGGGCGATCTGTCGGTCGGTCTCGGCCAGCCCGGCCCGCAGCTCCGCGGAGTCTGGGCCGTACGCGTGCCCGATGAAGTCCGGGACCTTCAGGTTCACGAACATGAGGTCGGTGACCTCGTCTTGGCCGATGGGCTCGTGCTCCAGCAGCGCGACCACCGCGTCGCCCTCGAACGTCGCGAAGGGCGCCGTCCGCCGGACCGCGTCGGCATCGGCGCTCGCGTGACCCATCCAGGTGCCACCGTCCCGCTCCCACACCGACCGGCTGTCGAGAGAGGCATGGCTCTCGGGCAGACGGAAACAAGCTGGGTCGGTCTGCCAATGACCCGACGCCGCGTCGTAGGCCGCATAGAGCGTCGATCTCGCGCCGAGCAGACAGGCGCCGTGACCGGCGAGACTGCCCGCGCGGCCGATGCTGACCTGGGTGGCGATGATCGCCTGGCCGTCCGTCTCGACGTTCCACACGTCGGCGAGTGCCAACGCCATCAGGTTGCGCGGCGACAGACCCCGGAAGAGCTCGACCTCCTTGCCGGACGTGCGGTCGAAGATCGTATTGGTGACGATGCCATGGCGGCGCGGGTCGGTCCCCGTGGCGATCGTCGCGTGACCCGCGGTCGTGATCGAGGGCGCGTGCGTCACGCGCGCCTGAACGAAGGAGGCGCCCTCGCGTCTCAGGCGAGTGAGCTCGGGCAGATCAGCCGCACGCCGATCGA
>JAICEW010000157.1 GCA_025923995.1 Vicinamibacteria bacterium
CCTTCAGACCGTGGCGAGGTCTAGGCCCGTCCCGCCTCGCGCTCCCGCAAGCGGAAGCGCTGGATCTTCCCGGTCGCGGTCTTGGGCAGCTCGGGCAGGAACTCGACGATGCGCGGGTACTTGTGCGGCGCCAGCCTCTGCCTCACGAACTGCTTGAGCTCGTCCGACAGGGCCTCGGAGGCGGCCGCGGGGTCCTTCAGCACCACGCAGGCCTTGGGCCGGGTGAGGCCGTCCGCGTCGGCGACGCCGATGACCGCCGCCTCCAGGACCGCGGCGTGCTGCACGAGCGTGGCTTCCACCTCGAAGGGCGAGACGTACTGGCCGCTCACCTTGAGCATGTCGTCGCTCCGCCCCGAGTAGACGTAGCAGCCCTCGTCGTCGCGCAGGTACTTGTCGCCCGTGCGCGTCCAGGCGCCCTGGAACGTGTCGCGCGACTTGGCCCGATCGCCCCAGTACATCAGCGCGGACGACGGCCCGGCCACGAACAGCTCGCCGATCTCGCCGGCGGACTCGATCACTCGCCCCCGCTCGTCGCGCAGCTCGACCCGGTAGCCGGGAACCGGATGGCCGGAGGTGCCGTAGCGGACGTCACCCGGACGGTTGGAGAGGAAGATGTGCAGCATCTCGGTCGAGCCGATCCCGTCGACGATCTCGCAGCCGAAATGGCGGGTGAAGCGCTCGCCGATCTCGCGCGGCAGCGCCTCGCCCGCCGAGGAGCACAGCCGCAGCGCGACCTCTTCCCGACCGGGCAGGGCGGGGGAGGCCAGCAGGGCCGCGTATCCCGTCGGCGCTCCGTAGAACACCGTGGGCTTGTGTCCGGTCAGTCTGCGGGAGACCGCCTCCGGGGTCGGACGCTCCGCCATCAGCAGCACGCTGGCCCCGACGGACAGCGGGAACGTCAGCGCGTTGCCCAGGCCGTAGGCGAAGAACAGCTTGGCCGCCGAGAAGCAGACGTCGTCCTCGCGGAGGCCGAGCACCGGCTTCCCGTAGAGCTCGGCCGTCCAGTAGAGGTTCGCGTGCGTGTGCACGGCCCCCTTCGGCCGGCCGGTGGAGCCCGACGAGTAAAGCCAGAAGCCGGGCTCGTCGGCGCCGGTGGCGGCCGCGGTGGCGAGGGGATCGTGGCGGCCGAGGATCTCCTCGAGCCCGGTCTCCGCGTCCTCGCCGCGCGCGACGACCACGTGGGCCACCTCGTGCCGGGCCGCGTCCAGCGCGGCCCGCAGCGTCGGGAGCAGGGTGGCGGACACGAACCCGACCCGCGCGCGGCTGTGCTCGAGCATGAACGCGTAGTCGGCGGCGGAGAGCAGCGTGTTCACCGCCACCGGCACCACCCCGGCGTAGAGCGCGCCCAGGAAGACGACGGGCCAGTCGGTCGTGTCGTGCATGAGCACGAGCACGCGCTCCTCCCGGCGCACGCCCAGCGCGCGCAGGCCCGCGGCCAGCCGCCGCACGCGATCCGCGAGCTGGCCGTAGGTCAGGCGTCCGGCATCGTCCTCGTAGGCGACCTTGGACGCACGACCTGTGTTGAGCGCGAGCAGGTGCTCGGCGAAGTTGAACCGCTCGGGAGGGCTAGCTGGGCTCGTAGGCGTTCCAGGCGAGGCGTCGCATGGCAGGAGAAGGTACGGCGTGCGCGCCCGCCCGTCAAAGGATGCGCGGAAGGGCCACCCCCATCGCGTGGCCCTTCCGTCGGGTGGGGCTACTTGGCGACGAGCGGCGTGTCGAAGCTGAAGCCGGTGGCCGGGTCGAGCACGACCGCCTTCCCGGCGAGCGCGCCGTAGCGGCCGTTGTGGCTGACCGTGATGACCCCGGCGGTGCCGGCGCCGCCGGCGATGGACGTCGTGTTGAGGACGATGTGGTTGTTGGTGGTCAGCGTGAACGCCTGGCTGCCCACCTGTGTGCCGGCCGTGTTGAACAGGTGGATGTTGCCGGCGACCGGCAGCTCGCTCACGTTGTGCATGATGAGCACCGTGACCTGGCCGCCCGTGTTGTTGTAGCGCGGAAGCGCCAACGTCGTCTCCAGGAAGCGGAAGGTGTACTGGTCGGACGAGTCACAGGCCGTGCCGCAGCCCGGCGAGCCGACGCGGATGAACACCGGCCGGGGCGTCGCCTGGTTGTTCTCGAAGCGCAGGGTCTGGGTGCACAGGGTGCAGCTCGCGCTGCCCAGGGATGTGCCGGTGGCCAGGATGGTGGTGCCGTCCGACGCGAGGAAGTTGAACGAGAGCGAGCCGCCGGTGTCGCCGGTCAGCCCGTCGATGATCGCCTCGTAGGAGGCGAAGCCGCGCATCTCCATCGAGTAGAAGTCCTGGTCCGCGACCGGTCCGGGGCGAACGCCGAGGTCGTGGACCTGGATGGTGCCGTGGATCGGCGTGTTGTCGGTCCCGGTGTTGTCGTCGGTGTCGATGGCGGTGTCCCAGACGTCCGCGATGGCGGGCGTGCCGGCCAGGACGAGGGCGAGCACGCCGACCAGGTTACGGCGATTCCACATGGACAGACTCCTCTCTTCGCAGGTTCCGGCTGCCAGGGGCGGGAGGGCCGGATCGGTTCACCCCAGAGAGCGGGAGCGGCGGCAGGAAAGCGACAGGGGGCCCGGGGGGCCCCCTGTCGTGCGCGTCGCGTGCTCGCCGTGTCATCCTTGCTCCCGATGAAACGGGCCTGGCCGGTCCTCCTGCTGGCGATCGCCGCCGTCGCGGGAGCCGGTGCCGCGGAAGCGCCGGGTCTCGGCCGGCGTCTCCCGAGCGAGAAGCGAACGGTCGTCGACGAGACGACCGGCGCACGCATCGAGTTCCTCACGACGGATCCCGCGAACGACTCCAAGCCCTACCAGACGCACACGACGTGGACCGCCGACGGCCAGTGGGTCCTGATGCGGTCCGACCGGGGGGGCAGCGGCCCGCAAGCCTTCCTGGTGAACGAGGAGTCCGGGGAGATCGTGCAGGTGACGGACGGCGCGGCCGACACCGGCAGCCTGAACCTCTCCCGCAAGGAGATGGCGCTCTACTACGCCCGCAAGGCCTCGGGCGGGCCGCGGCAGCTGATCCACGTGCGCCTCGACCCGCTGCTGGCCGACGCCCTGGCCGGGACGGTGAAGGCCCCGGACCACTACGAGCGCGTCGTGGCCTCGCTTCCGGCCGACGTGCGCGACGCGGGCGGCTTCTCGCTCGACGCCGACGAGTCGCAGCTCTACTGGGGCGTCAACCTGGAGCCGCCTTCAGCGGCGCCGCCGCGATCGGGGCGGCGTGACGTCGACGACCGCAACATGGATCCGAACCAGGATCGGGCGGAGTCGCGACGACGGTTCGAGCAGGCCGGCAAGGGCCGCGGGGGGATCCGCTCGATCGACCTGCGCACGGGCGCGATCCGGCCGGTCGTCGAGGTGCCGTTCCGCCTGGGTCACCTCCAGGCCAATCCCTTCGTGCCCGGCGAGATCGTCTACTGCCACGAGACGACCGGCGATGCGCCCCAGCGCATGTGGACGGTGCGCGCGGACGGGAGCGGCAACCGGCCGCTCTACGTCGAGACCGAGGACGAGTGGGTCACGCACGAGACCTTCGCCACCGCCGACGAGGTGATGTTCAACCTCATGGGCCACCTGCCGTACCTGCGCGCGCGCCCGACGGGGCTCGCGATCGTGAACCTGCGGACGAACGCGATGATGCTGCTGGGGCAGGTGGACGAGGACATGGGCGGCGGCCGGACGGGCGGCCTCTGGCACGGCAACGGCACCGCCGACGGCCGCTGGGCCGTCGCGGACAGCTTCCGCGGGGACGTGTACCTGATCGACCGCCGCAACGGCGCGCGCCGGGTGTTGACCGGCGGGCACGTCATGAAGCCGGACCACGCGCATCCGATCTTCAGCCCGGACGCCAGGCGCATCCTCATCCAGTCGGGGCGCCTCACGAACGGCGCGAGCCTGGACCTCGCCATCGTCGCGCTGCCTTGAGGGCGGGGCGGACGCCTGGCGTCGCGGCGCGCCTGGGTCATGTGGTCATACCAAAATCGTAACCCGGGCCATATGGTCATATGAAGCCGCGCTCGCGCTCGCCAATGGCTCGCGCAGGCGACGGCATGACACGCAAGACGCACCGATTGGTACGACCACTCTTGACACTGCGCTACGAGTGGTCTTTACAATAGGCCCACAGCGCTGAACCGAGGCCGGTCTCGGGCACGAGCCATGCCCTCGTGCTCCTGGCCGCGCCCCCACGAGAACCGCCATTCACCTGGGCCGCCGCATGGCCGTCGGCCCCTCGTCGAGGAGGCGTCCTCAAGCGGTCTCAACGAAGAGCGAACCCCGACCCGGCGCGAGGACGTCTCCTGCCAAAGGAGATCGAATGCTTCCCTCCTCCTCCCGATTGAAGATCGGCCTGCTGCTCGGCCTCGGGCTGGCCGCGTCCGCGCCCCTGCAGGCGGCCATCGGCTTCGATGCCGCCAGCCGCGCGGCCACCACCTCCACCGGCCGCACGTCCCTCTCGTGGTCGCACACGGTCGGCGGCGGCACCGACCGGCTGATGGTGGTGGGCGTGGCCATCGAGGACACGACGACCGCCGACGCGAGCATCACCTCGGTGACGTGCAACGGCGTGGCCCTGACGGCGGTGCCGAACTCGAAGCGCAGCGGCGGCGGCACCGGGATCATCCAGACCCAGCTCTTCTACCTGCTGAGCGGCGGGCTGGGCGCGGCCGGCGCCAGGACGGTCGTGGTCAACACGCAGGGACCGGTGGACGGCATCTCCGCCGGCGCCACCACCTTCACCGGCGCGGTCCAGGGAGCACCCCAGCCCGCGGCGACGAACGTGGACACGAGCGGGGCGGACTCCATCTCCACGTCGATCACGAGCACCGTCGCCAACGCCTGGATCGTGGACGTGGTCGGCAGCGGCAACTCGGGGTCGTTCACGCCGTCCTCGGGCCAGACCGAGCGCTGGGACATCGCCGCCAGCGGCATGACCGGCGCCACCAGCACGAAGGCGCTGGGCGCGGCCGGCGCCACGACGCTCGGCTGGTCGCACTCCGGCGCCAACCGCCTCGCGCACTCGCTGGCGCAGATCGCTCCCTCGACCGGTGGCGGGGGCCAGACGTTCACGCTCACCACGAACGTGAGCGGAACCGGCACGGTCACGCGCAACCCCAACGCCGCCAGCTACGCGTCCGGCACGGTCGTCACGCTCACGGCCACGCCGGGCTCGGGCTTCCAGTTCGCCGGCTGGAGCGGCGATCTCGGCGGCAGCGCGAACCCCACGACGATCACGATGAACGCGAACAGGACCGTGACCGCGACGTTCACGCCCGCGACCGGCGGGCCCTTCACCCTGAACGTGAGCGTCAGCGGTTCCGGCGCCGTCACGCGCAGCCCCAACCAGGCGACCTACCCCAACGGGACGGTGGTTACGCTCACGGCCAACGCGGCCGCGGGCTTCCAGTTCTCGAGCTGGAGCGGCGACCTGTCGGGCACGGCCAACCCGTCGGCGATCACGATGAACTCCAACAAGAACGTGGTCGCGACCTTCACCCAGACGGGCGGGAACCCGAACTTCGGCCTGTTCGGCTTCGCGGCGACGGGCAACGGCACGACCGGCGGCGCGGGGGGCCCGACCCAGACCGTCACCACGCTCGACCAGCTCCGCACGGCCGCGGGGCAGGCCGGACCGCTGATCATCCGCGTGCAGGGCACGATCACGGGCAGCGAATCGGTCCGCGTGGAGTCCAACAAGTCCATCCTCGGCGCGCCGGGCGCGCGCCTGGTCGGCATCGGCTTCACGATCGGACGCAGCAGCGCGTTCGGCCAGGTGAGCAACGTGATCATCCGCAACCTGATCATGGAGAAGCCGCTGGCGCCCATCGACAAGGTCCTGGTGCAGTACGGCGCCCACCACGTGTGGATCGACCACAACGAGTTCTTCAGCGACCTCGATCACGGGGTGGACTTCTACGACGGGCAGATCGACGTCACGCACGGGGCGGACTTCGTGACGGTGTCGTGGAACGTCTTCCACGACCACTTCAAGAACTCGCTGGTCGGCAACAGCGAGAACACGGGCGACGAGGACACCGGCCACCTGCGCGTGACGTACCACCACAACCTGTTCACGCGCGTGGACGGCCGCAACCCGAGCATCCGCTTCGGGACCGGGCACATCTACAACAACCACTACCTGAACATCCCGGACTACGGCATCGCGTCGCGCCGGAACGCGCAGGTGCGTGTGGAGAACAACTACTTCGACAACGTCGAGACGCCGATCCGCGCGGACACGAGCCTCTCCAACGTGGCGGGCTTCGTGAACCAGGTGAACACCAACATCTTCGTGAACTGCGGGCCCAACAGCATCACGACCCCGGCGGGCAACTTCGTGCCGCCGTACAGCTACCCGCTGGACCCCGCCGCGTCCGTGCCCTCGATCGTGCAGCAGGGGGCGGGAGTGGGGAAGGTGACGTTCTAGGCGTGGCCGACCCGGCGGAGCCCGCACGGCTCCGCCGGGAGTCGTTCAGGCGTCCCCGGCCGGGACGCCATGGAACGAGAGCAGGCGGTCCCACGCCTCCTTCGAGGCCTGCAGCGCGCCCAGGCCGTGCACGAAGCCGTGCGGTCCCGCGGCGCACCACTGGACGGTGGCCTCGAAGCCCAGCGCGCGACCGGCGATCGAGACGTGGAGCACCACCCGCACCCTGGAGCCCACCTCGAGCGGCGCGATCAGGATGACGCGCGCGAGGTCCGGCGTCACCTCCTTCATCTCGCCCAGCAGCGTGGGCGCGCCGGCGACGCCCAGCACGCGCACGCCCACCATGTGCTCGCGCAGGGCCTCGCCCTGCTCCGCGCTGCGGGGGCCGCGCTGCTGCCGCGCGCCGTCGATGGCCTGGCGCACGACCTGCAGGAGCTGGCGCACGGCGATCGGCTTGCTCACGTAGGCGACCGCGCCGGTGGTCAGGAAGCGCGCGAACGCCTCGTGGTCGCTGATCGCGGTGATCCCGACCACGGGAGGCGGGTCCGGAGTGGTCCGCAGCGCCCGCAGGACGGCGAAGCCGTCCAGCACCGGCATCACCGCGTCCAGCAGGACCAGGTCCGGCCGCGACACGCGGATCGACGTGAGTGCCACGGCGCCGTCCTCCGCGGTCTGGACGCCGTAGCCGGCGCCCTGGAGGATGTTCGCGATCGTCTTGCGCACGTCCTCGTCGTCGTCGACGACGAGGATCTGCTCGGGTTCCCCAGACATGGCTCCGCCCTCGTTCCTTGGCGCTCGAGGGGGAGGGAGCACATCCGCGAGGCAATCGACTGCCTCGGGCGCGAGTCACGCAAATGGTGCAGGATCGTATGCAGATTGTCCAGGGCCCATGCGATTATGAGCTCCCGTCCGGCAGCTGGCTCGTCGTCTCCGAGGGCTTCTCCACCACCCCCCGCTTCTGCAGGCGGGCCATGACGATCCAGCACGCGACCGCCCAGATCAGCCCGGCCGTCCAGCCGGCGAGCACGTCGCTGGGCCAGTGCACGCCCAGGTACACGCGGCTGAACCCGATGAGGAGCACCAGCACCAGCGCGACGCTCACCACGAACGCCTTCGAGCGCCGGTCCTCGACCAGCCGGGCCACGAGCGCGGCCAGCGTGAGGTAGATCGCGGCCGCCGCCATCGCGTGGCCGCTCGGGAAGCTCGGCGTCGCGACTTCGCCGAACAGGTGGGGCACCAGACGCGGGCGTGGCCGCCCGAACGCCTCCTTGAGCCCGCCCATCAGCAGCGCCCCGCCACCGGCCGCGGCCAGCACCAGCAGCGCGGCGTGGCGCTGCCGCCGGATCAGGAGGAAGGAGATGACGGCCAGCGACAGCAACATCAGCACCGCGATGCTGCCGAGCGCGGAGATGTCCCGGACGGCTCCCTCGAGCCAGGGGGGCCCGATGGCGTCGCCCAGGTTCGCGGGGTTGCGCAGGGAGAGCATGAGGCGCTCGTCGAGCGCCCGGACGAACCCGCGGTCCAGCAGGTGCGCGACCAGCAGGAAGGACAGCAGGCCGCCGAAGATGACGAGCGCACCGGCGAGCAGCTCGAAGTCCTGCTCCGCGTAGACCGCCAGGCGGCGCCCGACGGGGCCGGGGATGCGGCTGGCGACGCTCGCGAATCGCTGTCTCAAGGAACATCCTCCCCGGTCATGCCTCTTCAAGCATACGGTGCCCTGCGCCCGATTCGAGGCGGGCGCGATGGCCCGCATCCGGAGGACGCGCGCCTCTTGGTAGACTGCGCCGTCGGAAGGGTAATCGGCCGCGTCCTCTGGACGAGCGGCGGGGGAGGCGAGGGTGCATCGGAAGGCGATCGTCGTGCTGGTGGGCGCGGTGCTGGGAGCGTCGTCGATGGCGGCGGCGCAGCGCTGGGGACGCGAGTCGCGTCCACGTGACGGCGTCTGCTTCTACGAGAATCCCGACTTCCGCGGGGACTACTTCTGCCTGCGGGCGGGAGAGGACCTGCGCTCGATGCCGTCCGAGATGAACGACCGGATCTCCTCGCTGCGCATCTACGGACGCGCCGAGGTCGAGGTCTACAAGGACGGCAGCTTCAAGGGCAAGTCGGCCCGGTTCGACGGCGACGTGCGCGACCTGCGGCTCGACATCTGGAACGACCGCATCTCGTCCGTGCGGGTGCGCAGCGGCCCCGGATACGGCAACACCTCGAGCTACGGCGGCGGCAGCGTGATCCGCGAGCGGTCCTCGCAGGACGTCGACAGGATGGTCCGCCGCGCCTACCGCGACCTGCTCGAGCGCGAGCCCGACTCCGCCGGCCTGCGGCTGTACCGCGACCACATCGTCGAGGACGGCTGGAGCGAGGCCCAGGTCCGCGAGGCCATCCGCAGCAGCGCGGAGTATCGGCAGAAGAGCACCATGACGCGCGCCAAGGCCGAGGAGATCGTCCGCTCGGCCTACGTCTCGGTGCTCGGCCGCGAGCCGGACTCGGGCAGCGGCGGCTACGTCAACCGCGTGATGCGCGAAGGCTGGACGCGCCAGGACGTGGAGCGCGAGCTGCGCAAGAGCGCCGAGTACCGCAGCCGGCGCTGAAGGGGTCCCTCTTTCAGGACGCGATCGTCACCGACTCGATCGGCTCGCCCGGGCGCAGCTCCCTGGCGCCCAGCATCGCCCGCAGCGCCACGTCGTCCATGGCGTAGGCCCGCGTGACGGCGTCGCGGCGGGGCGCGCGCTCCTCGCGCAGGAACTGGCCGTATCCGAACCAGGTGATCGTGACCGTCGTGGCGTCCGCGTCCGAGCGCGGGCCGGTCAGCACCAGCCGCGCTCCCCCCTTGAGGCGGACGAGCAGGGAACCGATTTCGTCCTGCGTCACGCAAGCCTCCTGCGCATGAGTCGACGAGCCCTTGCGCCGGGCAATGGAGGGAGCGACGCATTCTAGTGATCGCGGGGGCGGAGTCAAGACCCATCCCAGCCGCCCCCCCGACACCTGGTCGCTCCGGGTTCACGGACGGGAGGTGCAGCAGGACCGCCACGTTCCTTGACACCCACGGGCAAGGGAATACGATCCGGCGAAAGAGCAAGCGGGGGTCCTGGGGGAGGTGAAGAGATGACTTCGCTGGAGCGCGCGCGGTCGACCCTGCCTGTGCTGCTGGCGCTCGCGCTGGCCGCGCCAGGCGCGGTACACGCCCAGACCGGGGCGGCCTCGATCACGGGAGTGGTCAGCGATTCGACGGGAGCCACCGCCCCGGGCGTGACCGTGACGGCCACGAACCAGGCCAGCAACGTGGAGTACTCGGCGACCTCGAACCAGGCGGGCGTCTACACCATCACGTCCGTCACGGTGGGGACCTACGTCGTCAAGGCCACGTTGACCGGCTTCAAGACCGCGACCACGCGCCCGATCCAGATCGAAGCCAAGCAGGTGGCGCGCGTCGACTTCGCACTGGAGGTGGGCAACCTGGAGGACGCCGTCGAGATCACGGCCCAGGCGCCCGTCCTGCAGACGGAGACCACGACCGTGGGCGAGGTGATCTCGGGCACCACCGTCGAGTCGCTCCCGCTGAACGGCCGGAACGTGGGCCAGCTGGCGCTGCTGCTGCCGGGCACGGTCACCTACAATCCCCGCGGCTTCACCAACATCGGCAGCATCAACATGAACCGCCCGTTCGTGAACGGCAACCGCGAGCAGACGAACAACTTCACGGTCGACGGCCTCGACGCCAACGAGACGATCGACAACCGCGTCGCCTACCAGCCGAGCCCCGACGCGCTCGCGGAGATCAGCGTCGAGACCAACAACTACGCGGCCGACGTCGGGAACGTGGGCGGCGCGATGATCAGCAACATCATCAAGTCGGGGTCCAACCAGCTCCGCGGGAACGTGTTCGAGTTCTACCGGAACAGCGACTTCGACGCGAACACCTGGGAGAACAACCGGTCCGGCGCCGCCCGCCAGGAGCGCAAGCAGCACATCTACGGCGCGACACTGGGCGGGCCGCTCGTGAAGGACAAGCTGTTCTTCTTCGCCGACTACCAGGGCTCGCGCCAGGACGCGCCCGGCCAGGCGGCGGTGAACGTCGCCCCCGAGTCGTGGCGGCGGGGCGACCTCTCGAGCCTGCTGCCGGGCACGGTCGTGAGGGATCCGGTGACCGGACTTCCGTTCCCGAACAACCAGATCCCCGCCGAGCGCATCAGCCCGACCGCGCGGTCGATCCTGAACGACACCGGGAACTACCCGCTGCCCAATCGGAACGTCTCCGGCGTCACCGGCAACTTCGTCGGGGACACGCTGTTCCGCATCCGCGCCCACCAGGGCGACCTGCGCCTGGACTGGAACGCCTCGCCGAACGACAAGCTGTTCGGGCGCTTCTCGTTTGCGACGTACGAGGACCGGCGCGACCGCAACCCGTTCCCGCTCATGCTCGCGACGCGCAACGACCAGCCCTTCTACAACGTCGGCTTCAACTGGAGCCGCGTGCTGGGGCCGTCCGTCATCAACGAGGTGCTCGTCGGCTACAGCCACACGACGGTGACCGCCGGCACCTACGACTTCGGCGGCGTCGGGGACGGGAACGCGCTCTACGGCATCGCCGGGGGACAGCCCATCGACGGCCTGAGCTGCCTCACGAGCTCGCCCGGCGCGTGCGCCGGCCTCAACGGGCTCACCGCCCTCGGCCTGATCGCGACCGACTCCGACACCGTGGCCAAGACGTACCAGCTGAACGAGAAGGTGACCTGGCTCCGGGGACGCCACACCTTCAAGCTCGGCGGCCAGTTCCTGCGCTACGACCAGCAGCGCTTCTACGCCGGCAACAACGGCCTGCTCGGCTACATCGGCTTCAACGGCAGCTTCACCGGATCCCAGTTCGCCGACTTCCTGCTGGGCCAGGTGTCCAGCAAGGGCCGCGGGGGCGGCGACCCCGGCGATCCCTGGACGCACATGCAGAACCGCATCGCGCTGTTCGTCCAGGACGACTTCAAGGTGCGGTCCAACCTCACGCTGAACCTGGGGCTGCGCTGGGCCTACACGTCGCCGCTGGTCGAGAAGGACGACCGGCAGAGCAACTTCGACCTGGTGACCGGCCGGCAGATCCTCGCTTCGGACGCCGACCGCGCGCTCTACGAGCCGTACTACAAGGGCTTCGAGCCGCGCCTCGGCATCGCCTACAGCGTGAGCCCGCGCCTGGTGCTGCGCGGCGCCTACGGCATCTCGCAGTTCATGGAAGGGACAGGCGCGAACCTGAGGCTGCCGCTCAACCCGCCGTTCTTCTTCGAGTCGGCGGTCGCGTACGACCGCACCACCGGTGCCGGCTCCGTCAACACCGGGTTCGCGGACCTGGTGCCGGGCACGACGCCCACCGGCAACGTCAGGGCCTACGACCCGAACCTGCGGCCGCAGTTCGGCCAGCAGTGGAACGCGTTCGTCGAGTACCGCGTGACCGAAGGGATGTCGGCCCAGGTGGGCTACGTGGGCCATCACGCGGACCACCTGGTGACGCCCGTCGAGGGCAACCAGGCGCTGCCCGGCGTCGGGGATCCGGCCACGTGGGCGCCCAAGCCGACGCGCCGTCCGCTCTACCAGGAGCAGCCGCTCATCACGACCATCGCCACCACCGCCGCCCGCGGGTCGAGCCGCTACAACGCGCTGCAGGCCAGCGTGCGCCAGCGCGCGTGGAAGGGCCTGGAGTTCCTGGCCTCGTACACGCTCGGCAGCGTGCGGACCAACAACCGCGGCTTCTACGGCGTGTTCGGCGGAACGGGTCCGCAGGGCGTCACCAGCGCGACCGAGGGCGCGTACTGGCAGAACACCTACGACCCCGAGGCCGAGTGGGGCCCGGCGTTCCACGACGTGCGCCACAACCTCATCGTCTCGGCCACCTACGAGCTCCCGTTCGGGCGCGGGCGCAGGTACGGCTCCGACTGGTCCGGTGTGACCCACGCGTTCCTCGGCGGCTGGAAGCTGGGCGGCATCGTGCAGGTCCGCAGCGGCCTTCCGATCACTGTGGTCGACGGCCGCGCGCGGTCGCTGCAGGGGGAGCGCGGTTCCGAGCGGCCCAACTGCGTCGGCGATCCCGCGCCGGCCAACCAGTCGATCACGGCGGACGCGACCTCGGCGCCGGGATCGCGCTGGCTCGACATCAACGCGTTCCAGGCGGTGCCGCTGGGCACGTTCGGCAACTGCCCGGTGGGCGTGGCCCGCGCGCCCGGGTACTCGAACCTCGACCTCGTCCTGTCCAAGCGCTTCGACATGGGCGGCTCGCGCTACCTCGAGCTCCGGGCCGAGGCGTTCAACGCGCTCAACCACCCGAGCTTCGGGCCGCCGGCGCGCGACATCTCGGTGCCCAACACGTTCGGCCTGATCACGAGCACGATCAGCGCGCCGCGCGTGGTCGAGCTGGCGCTGAAGTTCTACTTCTAGGAGACTCGGCAGCGGATACCGGGAAGGGATAGGCGTACACGGCCACGTAGCCGCTGCCGTGGTTCGCGAGGGACGTCGCGCCGAAGATCACCTCCGGCCGTCCGTCGCCGTCCACGTCCGCCGCGGACACGGATCGTCCGAGCTCGTCGCCGCTCGACCCGCGCGCGATGAACGTGGCGGCGCCGGCCGGGATGCTGCCGGACAGGGGCCCGCGGAACACGTAGCCGCGGCCAGAGGTGACCGCGGAGCCGAGCGCGCCCACGATCACGTCGCTCCGGCCGTCGCCGTCGACGTCCGCCGTGGCCACGGAGCCGCCGAAGAGGTCATCGACGGCGGTGCCGCGCAGGATGGCGTCGGCGTTCGCGGCCTGGATCGACCCGGCCAGCGGTCCGTGGAACACGTAGGCCTTGCCCGTGCCATCGTCGCGGAAGAGCTGGTCCGCTCCGACCACCACGTCCGCCACCCCGTCTGCGTTCACGTCGCCGACGGCGACCGCGATGCCGAAGTTGTCGTTGGCCAGCTCGCCGGTGAGGATCGCGGCGGCCGAGGAGGCCGGCACTTCGCCCTTGAACGGTCCGTGGAACACGAACACGCGCCCAGGGCCGTTGGTGCCGCCCAGGGCGATGGTGCGCGGCGCGCCGACGACGATGTCGCCGAAGCCGTCGCCGTTGAGGTCTCCCGCGGCCGCGAGCGACGCGCCCAGGGCGTCGTCGGCGACCGCGCCGTGGATCACGGCCGTGGCGTCCCCGATCGTCAGCGATCCGGAGACGGGGCCGTTGAAGACGTACACGCGGCCTTCGTCCGCGGGTCCGCCGATCTCGGTCCCGAGCAGGATGTCGTCGTGGCCGTCGCCGTCGAGATCGCCGGCCGAGGCGACCCGGCGGCCGACCTCCTCGAAAGCGGTGCCGGAGATGACGGCGTCCGCGTCCTCGACGGTGGTTCCCGTGACCGGCCCCCGGAACAGGTAGGCGCGTCCCGCCTGGATGCCCGCGGCGTCGTTGCCCCGCGCGCCCATCAACACGTCGGGCTGGCCGTCGCCGTCGACGTCTCCCGCGAGCGCCACGGAGAAGCCGAGGTTGTCGCCGAACGTCGGCGTGGACAGCGTGCGGGTCGCGCCGGCCGCGGGATAGAGGCGGGCATACGGCCCCTGGAACAGGTAGACCCGGCCCGCGAAGGCGGTCAGCGCGTCGCTCGCGGGTGCGCCGACGATCAGGTTCGTCGCGCCATCGCCATCCACGTCGCCGGCGGGGGCCACGTGCCAGCCGAAGCCGTCGTCGGGGCTCTCGCCGACGATCCGCAGGTTGGCGGGCGGCGTCGGCTGCGCGTGCGCGTCGGCGGCGCCCAGCGGCATCAGGATCAGGGCCGCGAAGGAAAGAGCACAGAGCTGTCGCATCGAGTTGGCCTCCTCGTCGAGTGCACGTGCCCCGTCCGTGCGAGCCGAGCCGGATCGATGGCAATGTGCGTGCCGTACGTCCCGGCCCGGAAAGGCGCCGTTTGCGCGAGGATCGGCGTTCCAGATTCGAAATCGATTACGTAGGACCGGGACGTCCCCCCGCGCGCGTCAGGTCGGCCAGCACCTCCAGCGCCGCGGCCGCGGCGCGCTCGTAGACGGGCACGAGCGCCTCCGGGAGCGCCTCGTGCCCTCGCCAGAACGGGAACGGGCCCAGCCGCAGCAGCAGCGCCG
>JAICEW010000158.1 GCA_025923995.1 Vicinamibacteria bacterium
CAGCGGCTCAGCGAGTGCCTGGCCGACGAGATCGTGCCCTTCGTCGACGGCCGGTACCGCACGCGGGCCGAGCGCGGGGGCCGCGCGGTCGTCGGCGGCGGCTTCGCCGGCTACGAGGCGCTCGACGCGGCGTTCCGCCGTCCCGACGTGTTCGGCCGCGTGTCCACGCAGTCCGCGTTCATGCTGACCGAGGGGCTCAACGAGCTGAAGAAGCTGGTCGAGAAGGCCCCGGTCGCGCCCCAGTCCGTCAGCCTCGAGTGGTCCACGTACGACCTGCGGGCCGAGCACGAGGGCTGGAACAACGCGGAGAGCAACCGCGCGCTGGCCGAGTTCCTGAAGGGCCGCGGCGTGAGCGTCAGGACGCGGGAGGTCAACGAGGGCTTCGCCTGGGGCAGCTGGCGCAACCGGGCGGACCTCGTGTTCGGTCACCTCTTCGGCTGAGCCGGACCTCCACCTCGTACACGCCGTCCGCGCGCGAACCCGCCACCGCGCGTGCCTTCGAGGCGCGCGCGGGTGGCTCGCCTCACCGCGCGCCCATCCGAGTGAGGCGGGGCACGCCTTCACGGAACACGCACGTCGTCCCTCCATCCATCGCGCGAATGGACGCGCACGAATGGAGGAGGAAGTCATGAGGTCCACGCTCACGGTCGCACTCGTCCTGTCCGCCGCCGCGCTCGGCTCGGCCGCGGACGCCACGCTGGAGACGCTCGGCGGCACGCTGTACGCGACCTCGATCGACGGAACGCGCGCGGTGGACCGCGTGCGCACGGCCGACGGCCGGGAGCGCACGGTCGAGGTCCTGTCCCAGGGCGCGAACGAGCTGCCCATCCAGGGCGTCAGCCACAGCCGGGCGGGGCTGGTCGTCCACACCGGGCTGGGCGGAGCGGCTCCGCTCACCAGCGCGCTCTTCCGGCCGGGCGCGCAGGGCGGCTCCACGGTCACCGTGCTGCGCGATGCCGCGACCGGCGAGCTCACGCGGCCGTCCAGCCTGCGCACCGTCGTGCTCGACCTGGCCGAGTTCGTGCTGCTCGATGCCGGACACTTCGCCATGCCCGACGGCACGCCGCGCGCCTGGGCCCTGGTCCGGCGGGCGTCGGGTGAGCTCGTGCTGGTGGACTACGACTTCGCCGGCGGCCCCGTCCGCCGTACGACACTGGGGCTCATTGCACCGATCGGTTCCAACAAGGGCAGCGTCGTCGCGGGCCCCGAGGGACATCTGTCGGTCGTCGTGGCCAGCGCCATGAAGGTCACTTTCTACGACATGCTGATCAGCTCCTTCGCCCCCATCGGTCCGGGGCGCACGCTCGAGCTCGGCGAGGGCTTTCGCCCCGAGTCGACGCGGGTCGGCATCATCGCCATCCTGATCGGCCTGATGACCAGGCCCGCGCCGGCGATCTCCTACCAGGTCGGCGACGAGCTCCGCGTCGACGTGCTCGACGGCAACACGTTCCGCACGGTCGCCCGCCAGGCCATCCCGCCGGACGCGTCCGGCTTCATGGACCCCGAGGGCCTCTTCCAGTTCTTCTACCTCCTGCCCTACATCGAGCAGGAGAACCTCTACCGTGGCGCGGCCGGCCTGGGCGCGGAAGCGATCATGACCGTCGGGCACTGACGCGCGGACGGAACTCTCCGGAACTCTTCGCCACGCGAGCACGTTCCGACATCGAGACACCCCGAGGAGGTCCCGATGTCCCAGCTCTGGAACGACGTCCGCTTCGCGATGCGCTCGCTGGCGAAGAGCCCGGGGACGAGCCTGCTGATGGTCGGCACGCTCGCGATCGGGCTGGCCGCGAACGGGATCATCTTCAACTTCCTGGACGCCCTCATGCTGCGGGCGTTCGACTTCCCGAACACGGCACGCCTGGTCCGGGTGGCGGAGACGGACCCCCACCTCGGCGGGATCGACCGGCAGACGGTCGCGCCCGCCAACCTCCTCGACTGGGAGGCGCAGGGACGCGGCGGCCTCGCCGGGATGATCGCGATCGACCAGATGGAGGTGAACCTGCGCGCGGACGCGGGCGCGGAGCGGGTGGAGATCGCGGTCGTCTCCCCCGGCTTCTTCGAGGCGCTGGGCGTGCGGCCCGCGGTCGGCCGCGCCTTCGAAGCCGACGACGCGCGCAAGGGCCAGGACCATCGCGTGATCCTCGGCGACGCGCTCTGGCGCCGGACCTTCGGCGGGGAGCCGCTCATGGGCCGCACGGTGATGATGAACGGCGAGCCGTACGAGGTGGTGGGCATCGCGCCGCCGAAGTTCCAGTTCCCCGAGGGCGCGCAGGCCTGGCTGCCCCTGGTCCCGCCCGCGCCGGGCGAGGCGCGGCGCGACCAGCACTACCTCACCGTCCTGGGCCGGCTCGCCGAGGGACAGACGATCGAGCAGGCCCGGGCGGCGCTGGGGGTGATCGCCAGGCGGCTGGAGACGGAGCACCCGCAGACGAACACCGGCCGCGGCATCGAGGTCATGTCGTTCAACTACGGCTTCGGCGACCCGGTGCTGCCGCAGATCCTCGTCATCTGGCAGGCGGCCGCCGTGCTGGTGATGCTGATCGCGTGCGTGAACGTCGCCAACCTGATCCTGGCGCGTGGGGCCGAGCGGCAGCGCGAGCTGGCGCTGCGCATGGCGCTGGGGGCGGGGCGCGGCCGCGTGGTGCGGCAGCTCTTCACGGAAGGCGTCGTGATGGCGCTGGCGGCGACCGCGTTGTCGGTCCCGCTCATGGCGCTGGGCGCGCGCGTCTCGCGCGAGAACATGCCGGCGGAGATCCTGCGCTACCTGCCGGGCTGGGACAACCTGGGCGCCGACTGGCGCACGCTCGCGTTCAGCGCGACGCTGGGGCTCGTCGCCGCTGGGCTGTTCAGCGCGATCCCGGCCTGGCGCGCCACGCGCACGTCGGCCAACGAAGTGCTCCACGACGGAGGGCGGGGGTCCACGGCCGGCCGCGGGCGCCAGCGCGGACGCAACGCGCTGGTGGTCGTGCAGATGGCCGCCGCGCTGGTGCTGGTGGCGACGGCGGGCCTGGCGGTCCGGTCCTCCCTCGCGCTCCTGAACGGCCCCCAGGGCTACGATCCGGACCGGCTGCTGACGCTGGACGTCAACCTCTCGGAGGGGGCCTACCCGGAGCCGCAGAAGCGCCTCGACTTCGTGCGCGACGCCTCCGCCCGCTTCGCCGCCCTGCCCGGCGTGACGGCCGTCACGGTCGCGAACGTCCTGCCCGCTCGCAACGGCAACAACTGGCGCGGCGTCGAGATCGAGGGCCAGCCGCTTCCCAAGGATGCGGAGGCGCCCAACGTGGATGCGCGCTGGGTCGAGCCGAACTACTTCGCCGTGATGCGCCTGCCCCTGCTGCAGGGACGAGCGTTCGAGGAGGGCGACGACGCGGACGCGCCGCGCGTGGCGGTGGTCAGCCGCTCCTTCGCCCAGCGGTTCTGGCCGGGGCAGGACGCGATGGGAAAGCGATTCCGCACCGTGACCCGCGAGGGCGACCAGCCCTGGCTGACGGTGGTCGGCGTCTGCGGCGACGTGATCCACCAGTGGGTCACGCGGCGCAACTACTCGACGATGTACGTGCCGATGCGCCAGGAGCCGCGGACGCGCCTCGCCTTCGCGCTGCGCACGACCGGCGATCCCGATGCCCTGGGGCCCGCGGTGCGCCGCGCGCTGATGGACGTGGACGCCGACCAGCCTGCCGACGACGTCCTGAGCATGCGCCGCGCGATCCACCGGGGCACGATCGGGATGCAGTACATCGCCGGGATCATGGCCGCCTTCGGCGTGCTGGCGCTGGTGCTGGCCGTGAGCGGTGTCTACGGAGTGCTTTCGTACCGCGTGAGCCTGCGCACGGTCGAGATCGGGGTGCGCATGGCGCTCGGCGCCACCAAGGGCGACGTGCTGGGGCTGACGCTGGGCCAGGCGCTCCGGCTGGCGGGGGCGGGGCTGGGCGTCGGCGCGGTGCTGGCGTTCGGCATGGGGCGGGTGCTCTCGTCGACGCTCCACGGCGCGGTCGCGTCGGACCCCGCGCTGCTGGCCGCCGTCACGGTCGCGCTGGCGCTCGCGTCGCTGGCCGCCGCCTGGGTGCCCGCTCGCCGCGCGATGCGCATCGATCCCGCCGCGGCGCTGCGGTCGGAGTAGCGCGTCAGGACCGCGGCGGACGGGGCAGCCAGCGGTTGACGCTCGCGCGGTAGCGCGCGTACGACTCGCCGTACGTCCGGGCGAGCGTGGGCTCCTCGTACGCGAGCACGAACGCGTGGAAGAGCGCCCATACGCCGAGCCCGTACCACACGAGCGGCAGGCGGCCGAGCAGCAGCGCCTGGCCCATCACGATCGAGACGACCGCGACGTACATCGGGTTGCGCACCCAGCGGTACTGGCCCGAGACGACCAGCGTCTCGGTGGGCACGACGGGCGCCGGCGTGCCTCGCCCCTCGAGCGCGAAGCGCGCGAACGAATGGAGCAGGCTCGCGACCCCGGCCAGCAGGAGCGCTCCGCCGGCGACCCGGCCGGCCGCCAGGCCGAGCAGCGGCGGCTGCGGGCGCCAGCGCGAGATCAGGTACGGGACGTACCCGGCGACCACCCCGGGTGCGGCGACGAGAAAGGCGAGCGATCCCACGACGGAGACGAAGCGGCTGCGCACGACGGCATGCTACTCGCTCCGGAGCGCACGCAGCGGATCGACGCGGCTGGCGCGACGCGCGGGCCCGTCGCTGGCGGCGACCGCGACCGCGGCCAGCAACGCCGCGGACAGCACGAACGTCGGCGGATCGTACCCGGGCACCTCGAACAGCAGGCCACGCAGCCCCGAGCCGAGGGCGAGCGCGACGCCCAGGCCGACCAGGGCGCCGATGGCCACCGGCCACAGCGTCTGCCGCGCGACCATCGCGCGCACCTGCGAGGCGCGCGCGCCCAGGGCGATGCGCACGCCGATCTCGCGCGTGCGTACGGCCGCCGCGTACGACGCCACCGCGTAGATCCCGGTCGCGGCCAGTGCCAGCGCAAAGGCGGCCAGCGCCAGCAGCGCGCCGGTCGCGATGCGCCGCGGCAGGCCGCGCGCCGCGTACGCCTGGTCCACCGTCTGCACCGCGTAGAGCGGCTGCTCGGAGTCCATCCGGCGCACGACCTCCCGCACCGCCGGCATGGCCGCCAGCGGATCGTCCTGGACTCGCACCATCACGAAGCGCTGGTTCCATCCGCCCGGCACCTGCTCCAGGCTGACGTAGACCTCGGGCTCGGGGCGGCCGTCGAGCCCGCGGTTCTTCACCGCTCCCACGACGCCGACCACCTCCGCGACGAGGTTGCCGGCCTCCTTGCCGAAGTCGATGCGCCGCCCGATCGCGTTTCCGGAGAAGAAGCGGCGTGCCGCGTCCTCGCTCACCACGGCGACGAGCGGCGTTTCCGCGCGGTCGTCCGCCGTCAGCAGGCGCCCGGCCCGGAGCGGGACCTGCAGCGTCCGGAAGTAGCCGGGCGTGGCCAGCGTGACGAACGCGCTCCTGAGCGCGTCCTCGGACGCGGGGTCGTCGCCCTCGACGCGGAACTTCCTCCGGTTGAACGCGAGCGCGGGGAAGTGGTTCGCGCTGGCCGTGGCCGTGACGCCCGGCAGCCCGGCCAGCTGCGTCTCCAGGTCGCGGAAGAAGGCGCCGATCGCCGGCGCGTCGTACCGCTCCTGGGGCAGCGTCACGCGGAACGTGAGCACGTTCGCGCTGTCGAACCCGGGATCGACCCGCGAGAGCTTGACGAAGCTGTGCACGAGCAGGCCGCTCCCCGCGACCAGCACGGCCGCCAGCGCGACCTCGGCTCCGACGAAGGCCCGGTGCAGCCGCAGCCGCGCGAAGGACACGGTCGCCGTGGGTCCCTCGGCGCGCAGCGCCGTCTGGGCGTCGCGCCGGATCGCTTCGAGCGCAGGCGCCAGCCCGAACAGCACGCCCGTCACCAGCGAGGCGGCGAGGGTCACCCCCAGCACCCGCGGGTTGAGCGCGATCTCGCCCGGCACCGGCAGCGGCAGCCGGCTCAGGGCTCGCGACAGCGCGCCCATGCCGCCGGTGGCGAGCAGGACGCCCGCGCTCCCGCCCGCCAGCGCGATCACGGCGCTCTCGGCCAGGAGCTGGCGCACGAGCTGGCCCCGCCGCGCGCCCATCGCGACGCGCAGCGCCATCTCGCGCCGGCGGCCCGAGGCGCGCGCGAGCAGCAGGCTGGCGACGTTGGCGCAGGCGAGGAGCAGCACCAGCGCGACCGCGCCCAGCAGGACGGCCGCGGCCGGCTTCAGGTTCTGCACGTTGACGTCGCGGAAGCTGCGCGCCTCGAGCCGCCAGCCCGCGTACTCGGGCAGCTCCGCCCGGTGGGCCTGGTCGGTGCGTGCCGCGAGCGCCGCCAGCTCGGCGTTCGCGTCCTGCAGCGTGGCGCCCGGCGCCAGGCGCGCCAGGATCTGGAACTGGCGCCCGCCGCGCGGGAAGACCTCCGGCCCCACGGGCATGGGGATCCAGAGGTCGGTGCCGTAGACCAGCACGCGCCGCGGCATCACGCCCACCAGCGTGTACGGCTCGCCGTTGACGAGGAGGCGGCTGCCGAGCAGGCGCTCGTCCCCGCCCAGCGTGCCCATGAAGTAGCGGTGGCTGACGATCGCGACCTTCTCGCCCTTGTGGATCTCGTCGGGCAGGAACCCGCGGCCGAGCGCGGGGACCATCCCGAGCGTGGGGAACGCGTCGCCCCAGAAGAAGGCGCTGAACAGGTTGGTGGGCGCCCCCTGCAGCGCGACCTGGCGGTTGCCCATGTCCCACGCGACGACCCGGGTGAGCGTGCGCGACTGCGAGGCGATGTCCTGGTACTCCGCGGGCGAGAGGTTCTCGAAGAACGTCAGCTCGCGCCGGAGCTTGGGGAACTCGGAGCCGACGCTCACCAGCCGATCCTGCTCGGGGAACGGGAACGGGTTGAAGACGATGCCGTCCACGGCGCTGAAGACGATCGCGACCGCGCCGATGCCCGCCGCCAGTGTCGCCACCACGCCGAGCGTGAGGCGCGGCTGGCGCAGGAGCGATCGCACCGCGAAGCGCAGGTCGGCGAGGAAGCCTCTCATCGTTCCGTCTCCCTTCGTTCGCGCGCGGGCGGGGCGCGGCCGGCCCAGGTTCGGCGCGAGCGAGGCCAGCGCCTGCCGCCAGTACCAGGCCCTCGCGCGCAGCGCGCCCTGGGTCGCGGCGCGCTCGGCCAGCTCCTCGGCGAGGTCGCCCAGCATCGCGTCGCGGTCGCGCTCGGGCACGGACCACGCGACGAGCCGCTCGGCCAGGCGGGGCGGCCTCACGAGCTGGCCTTCGGCGACCGCCGCAGGTCCACGCCGTCCCACATGCGGTCGAGCTGGCGGCGCGCGGCCCGCAGCGCCTCGACCCCGGCCGGCTCCAGCCGGTAGTGGCGCCGCGCCCGGCCGCCGCGCACCGGCGAGGCCTCGCCGTCGTAGGAGGCGACGCAGCCCTTGGCCTCGAGCCTCTCGAGCGTGGCGTAGACGGCACCGATGGCCGGCGAGCGGCCCGTGCGCCGCTCGATCTCCCGGCGGATGGTGACGCCGTACCCCTCGTCGGCCAGGCGGGCGACCGCCAGCAGCACGACCTGCTCGAACTCGCCCAGGAAGCGCCCGCGCGCCATGGGCGGAATTCTTCTACAAAACTAGATGATATTCAAGGACAGTGCCTCGCCCTCAGGTCGAGGTTCCAGGAATCGAGCGAACCCTGAAGTCCCCCGCTGAGTCCGACGTCCGTGACGCGGAACCGCCAGGTGCCGCCGCCCTGTGTGTCGTCGAAGACGTCCAGGGACTCGAAAGGATGGAGGGCGCCCTCGTCGTCCAGCACCCCTCTCAACGGCCCCGGCGGCGCGAGGATTCCGCGGTCCCACACCAGACGCCTGATCTCGAGCGGAGAGGTGAGACGGGCCTTGATTCGGTCGGACAGCACGCCGGAGGTGAAGACCCCGAGGTTGACGTCATCGATGCAGAAGGTCTCGTTCACGTCGACCTCCACGAGGGTGCCTCCCTCTGAGGAGGACAGGATCGGGAGGCCCCCTGGGCCATTGAACGACTCGCTCCCGAACTCGAACTGGATCTCGGCTGTGAGCGTGCCACCGACGGTGGGGCAGGGGTCTCCGGGCGCGACTTCGAAGGCGACGCTTGCCTGGTGCGGAGCTCCCCCCGGCGGCGTGTACGGCAGCGATTCCGCCCACGCGGCGATGCCGACCGTGAGCACGGTGCTGCCGTAGGCCTCCACCAGGAGATCCACCGACGGCGGCGGGTCGCCTGACCCCGGCTCGACTCCGTTGAACTTGAGCCAGTTCTGGCTCGCGGTGGCGCGCACGACGACGGGCGTCGGACGTGGGTTCGAGACGGTGTATTGCGTCTCGTCCTCGAAGGGAGCGGCCAGGTCCCGGATGCGCCACCTGGCCAGCGGAGCGACCGTGAACTCGCGGATGCCGATCTCGAAGACCTGGCGGGCGTGGTCGACGAAGCCGTTGGTGAGGTCGCGGACCTCGTAGCTCAGCTCGTGGACCCCGCAGCTGGCCCCGTGGATGCTCGCGGTCTCCAGCACGTCGAGCTGCGTGCCGGGCGCCAGGGTGCCGGTCAGGGGACCGCCGACGACGATCGAGAGAGAAGGCTGGCCGGGAGCCGGGGGGGCCGGCGGCACGATCTGGTAATCGATGGGTCCGGCAGCCGAGAGCGGGGCCTTGACGGTCCGCACGTGCGTGGGGTCGATCCCACCGCCCAGGGGCACGACATGGAAGACCGGGTCCAGGCTGTCCACCACCAGCTCGAAGGCGGGGATGTGCTCCGCGAAATAGCGCAGCGACGCGTTGAGACCGGTGAACCCCTCCCTGTGCCCGAACATGAGGCACCCCTGGGCCGGCAGCCACTCCAGGGTCGGCCCTCCCCCTTGCTTGGCCACCGTCTCGAGGATGCGCTGGCTGCGGTTGTAGACCATCGAGCCCGAGCTGTCGGGCAGCAGGTTGACGTTCTTCACGCCCAGCCACTCCCTGTCCTCCTCGATCGTCGTCGGTCCCGCCTTTGCCGCCCGGTCCACCTTGGCCGCCAGCCTCTGGGGATGCCCGATGCCGGTCATGGCGTCTCCGGGCCAGCCCCGGCCCGAGCGCCGTACGCGAGGGTAGTGGTCGCTCACGACGCGATCGAGCCGCAGCAGGAGCATGTCGAGGGGCCACCCGTCGGCCACCACGGCCTCCACATCGTAGACCTGCGACGCGGGGATGTTTTCGAAGTCCGGAGGGATGCACTCACCGCCAACGTTGCGGGCGTGAAGGCCGAAGACGACCTTGTACCAACCCGGTTGGGAGGGAGCGAACAGGTTGTGCCACGTGGTCAGCACCAGATCCGGCCCGACCTGTACCGCTGACCGCCGGGTGACGTCGCTCGCGTGGGCGTCGATCTTGATGACCTGCGGCTGGCCGTAGAACCGCGCCTGGGGACACAGGTCGAGGACATAGGGAGAGGGCTCGGCGGGCCGGACGTATTGCGTGAACGGCTGCACGTTCAGGCTCCAGGTCCCCGAGGGATTCTCCGTGAGGGCATCCTCCGAAATGATGAGGGCGTTGTGCTCGAGCAGGGCCTGGATGTCGGGCTTGGTGGCGTAGCAGGCGTCGACCCAGTCGGCCAAGGGATCGGGAGGAGGCTCGGTCTGGGCCGACGCCGAAGACACGACGGCCAGGCAGACCGCCGTCAGGACGCACGGGAGGAATCGCCGCATTCGCCACCCCTTTCAGGGAACCCCGTCACCCCTGATGTGTCTGTCCGGGCCGGCCGGTGACAGACGGCGTCCTGATTTCCGCGGCGTGCCCGCGCCACCCGTTCCCGAGTGAGGGTTCATTCAGGTATTGACGGCGCGCGGCCGCGGACGCTATAAGCCTCCCTCATGCCGACCATTCGCGAGCTGTTCGACCTGACGGGGCGGTCCGCCATCGTGACGGGCGGCTCGCGCGGCCTCGGCCTGGAGATGGCGGAGGGCCTGGCCGAGGCGGGCGCGTCGCTCATGCTCTGCGCGCGACGCGAGGAGTGGCTGACGCCCGCGGTGGCGGAGCTGCGGGGCCGCGGGTACCGCGTCGAGAGCGCGCTGTGCGACGTGTCGAAGGAGGAGGAGGTCCAGGCGGTCGTCGACCAGGCCATGGCTGCGTTCGGGCAGATCGACATCCTCGTCAACAACGCGGGCCTGAGCTGGGGCGAGGCGCCCGAGACGATGCCGCTCGACAAGTGGCACAAGGTGCTCGACGCCAACCTGACCGGCGCGTTCCTGTTCGCGCAGCGCGCGGGCCGCGAGATGCTGAAGCGCCAGTACGGGCGCATCATCAACATCGCGTCGGTGGCCGGCCTGCACGGGCTCGTGAACGGGCCTCACTACGCGGGCTACGCTGCCAGCAAGGCCGGCCTCATGGGGCTCACGCGCGAGCTGGCCGCCTCCTGGGGCCGCCAGGGCATCCGCGTGAACGCGATCGCACCCGGCTTCTTCCACTCGCGTCTGGCCGACGCGGCGATCCCGCTGGCCGAGCCGGCCATCCAGCAGATGAGCCCGCTGGGGCGCGTGGGCGCGCCCGGCGAGCTGAAGGGCGTCGCCGTCTTCCTGGCCTCGGACGCCTCGAACTACATCACCGGCCAGACCATCATCGTCGACGGAGGCGGCGCCATCTCATGAGCGAGCTCGTCCACTACGAGGTCAGGGACCGCGTCGCGGTCCTCACCATCGACAACCCCCCCGTGAACGCGCTGGGGCCCGGCGTGTGGGAGGCGATCGACGAGGCGGTCGCGCGCGCGTCCGCGGACGGTGCCGCCGACGCGATCGTGCTGGTCGGGGCGGGGTCGACCTTCATCGCAGGCGCGGACATCAACGTCTTCAAGCTGCTCAAGACGCCGCAGGACTCGATGGACCGCTCGGCCGGCACGCACGCCCTTCTGGTCCGCTGGGAGGACGCGCCCAAGCCGCTCGTCGCCGCCATCCACGGCAACGCGCTGGGCGGAGGGCTCGAGGTGGCCATGTCCTGCCACTACCGCGTGGCCGCGAAGGACGCGAAGGTGGGCCAGCCGGAGGTGAACCTGGGCATCATCCCCGGTGCCGCCGGCACGCAGCGGCTCCCCCGCCTCGCGGGAGCGGCGACCGCGATCGCGATGTGCACGGACGGCAAGCCGGTCGCGGCCGCGAAGGCGAAGGCGGCCGGCATCGTGGACGAGGTGGTGGACGGCGATCTCCTGACGGGTGCGATCGCGTTCGCGAAGGCCCGGGCCGCCGCGGGCGAGCGCCGCCAGACCCGCGAGATCGGGTTCGACGCGGACGCGAAGGCGGCAGGCCTGGCCGCGTGCGAGAAGGCGCGCGCGTCGCTGAGGCCCGAGCCACGGGCGCCCCACGCGGCGATCGACGCCATCCAGGCGGCGCTCACCCTGCCGTTCGACCAGGGATCCGTGCGCGAGCGCGAGCTGTTCGCCGAGCGCGTGGTCTCGACCGAGTCGAAGGCGCTGCGGCACCTGTTCTTCGCCGAGCGCGAGGCCGCCCGCGTGGCGGACGTCAAGAAGGACACGCCGACGGTCGAGATCAAGCGCGCGGCGGTGGTGGGCGCCGGCACCATGGGCGGCGGCATCGCGATGAGCTACGCGAACGCCGGCATCCCGGTCCTCCTGAAGGAGGTCGACGACGCGGCGCTCCAGCGCGGGCTCGCGACCATCCGCAAGAACTACGAGGGGTCGGTCGCCAAGGGCCGGCTCACGCCGGAGGCGTACGAGCGCACGATGGCGCTCATCACGCCGACGACGAGCTACGACGGGTTCGACGCGGTCGACATCGTCGTGGAGGCCGTGTTCGAGAACATGGACCTCAAGCAGCGGACCTTCGCGGACCTGGGCCGCGTCACGCGTCCGGACTGCGTGCTGGCGTCCAACACCTCGACGCTCGACATCGACGTGTTCGCGCAGGCCAGCGGCCGGCCCGCGCAGGTCGTCGGCCATCACTTCTTCAGCCCCGCGAACGTGATGAAGCTGCTCGAGATCGTGCGGGGCAAGGAGACGAGCGCGTCCGTCGTCGCGTCGTCGGTCAAGCTGGGCAAGAAGCTCGCGAAGGTGCCGGTCGTGGTCGGCAACTGCTTCGGGTTCGTCGCCAACCGCATGCTCGCGTACTACATGCGCGAGGCGTACCTGCTGCTGGAGGAGGGCGCGCCCGTCGAGCAGGTGGACCGCGTGCTCATGGACTTCGGCCTGCCGGTGGGCCCGTTCGGGATGCAGGACATCGCCGGCATCGACGTGGGCGCGCGCATCCGCCAGTACCTCGCGTCGGTTGGTCAGACGCGCGCGGAGGGCCCGCAGTCCGAGGTGCCCGACCGGCTGTTCGAGATGGGCCGCTACGGCCAGAAGACGGGCGCCGGCTGGTACCGCTACGAGCCGGGCAGCCGCGAGCGCATCCCGGACCCGCTGGTGGAGCAGCTCGCGGCCGAAGCGGCGGCGAAGCGCGGCATCGCGCGCCGGAAGGTGGGCGACGACGAGATCCTGGCCCGCATCGCGACGGCGCTCGCCAACGAGGGCGCGCGCGTGCTGGAGGACGGCTTCGCCCAGCGCGCGAGCGACATCGACGTCATCTACTGCTACGGCTTCGGGTTCCCGCGGCACCGCGGCGGTCCGATGTTCTACGCGGACACGGTCGGTCTCCCCACCGTGCTCGCCCGCGTGCGCGAGTACCGCGCGCGGTTCGGTGACTACTGGAAGCCAGCGCCGCTGCTGGAGCGGATGGTCGCGGAGGGGCGCAGGTTGTACCAGGACTGACGCTTCTCGTCCTGGCAAAGCGACACGGTGTCACCGGGCGGCGACAGCCGCCCGGTGCGACGACGGGCAGCCCGCGCGCTACTTCAAGAGGAAGGTCAGCCCGAGCGCGCCCTCGAAATGGGCGCCGTAGTCCACGAGCTGCTGCGGGCCCAGCGCGGT
This sequence comes from Vicinamibacteria bacterium, assembly GCA_025923995.1. GTDB lineage: Bacteria > Acidobacteriota > Vicinamibacteria > Fen-336 > Fen-336 > JAICEW01. Next base: position 12,924 of record JAICEW010000158.1, read on the forward strand.
GCCCGGTCCCTGGCCGACCTGCGAGTTCATGACCCGCCCGTCCGCGAACACGGCGAACCGGTCGTTGAGGCGGGCGCGCAGGCCTCCCCCGCCGCCCCAGCGCGAGACGTTCGAGGGGTCGTTCGTCACCACGCCGACCAGGCTGTCCGTCAAGTACGGGCTGCGCATGTAGTTGTAGCTGCCCGCCAGGTAGGGGCTGAGCCGGCGGTCGGTCAGGAACTCGTAACGCGCGTCGACGCCCAGGTTGAAGATGCTCCCGAACCCTTCCGACCAGCCGAAGCCCAGGCTGGGGCGCAGGCTGAGCGCGTCGGTAATGTAGTAGCCGGCTCCGAAGTGCCGGCCCGGGGTCGTCATCGCGTCGAGCGCAAACGCCCCTTTCTGCTGCGCGGCGGCGGGCAACGCCATGCCCAGGAAGAGCACGGAAGCGGCGAGAACGCGCATGAGACCTCCAGTAGGCTGCCCGCCCTGGTGCACGGCGTGTGCCAGGTCGAGAGAGAATGCGCCTGGGGAGATGGAGGCAGCGATGCGGACCTTCGTGGCGGCAGGCGTGATGTCCCTGACGGTCGGTACGGCGCTGGCGCAGGCGCCGCCGGCACCGTCGCCCAGCAAGGTGGACTGGATGCGCATGGCGCGCCTGGTCGTGGACCGGTGGCAGCTCAAGCCGGGTGAGCGCGCGGTGATCTTCTGGGAGCGCACGGCGGACCGCGGCGCGGCGGCCGCCCTGCGCACCGCGATCCAGGCGAAGGGGGGCGTCGTCGCGGGGTCGATCGACACGGCCGACCCGCGTGACGACGAGGCGTGGAGCAGGACTTTCGCGAACGCCGACGTCGCCATCTGGCTACCGGGGAACGCGCGGTTCGACGACCGCCCGTTCGAGCACCTGGTGGAGAAGAACCCGCGCGTCCGCTCGATCCACTTCCACTGGTTCCTTCCCCCAGACCGCGCCAGCCACGACGCGGTCGACGCGATGTACGTGGCGGCCATCGAGACCCCGCCGCAGACGCTGCTCGAGCGCCACAAGTCGCTGGAGAAGGCGCTGCGCGGCAAGAAGGTGCGCATCACGAGCCCGCAGGGGACCGACCTCACGCTGGAGGTGCCAGACTCCGCGCGCTTCCATCGCAACACGGGCGACGCGAGCCCGGCGAAGGTGAAGGACGCGCGGTCGGTGCGCGACCGCGAGGAGGAGCTGCCGGGCGGCGTCCTGCGCACCACGGACCTGCGCGCGGCCAGCGGCACGCTGGTCGGATACGCCGGGTTCTCGACCGAGGGACCCATCCTGGCCGCGACGTTCAAGGACGGCCGCGTCACCGCACTGGAGTCGCGCCGCGGCGCCGAAACGATCGTGAAGCGCTGGAACGAGGCGACGGGGGACAAGGCGCTGCCGGCGGAGCTGGTGATCAGCACCAACCCCGCGCTGCAGGCCGTGATGCCGGGAGGCTTCATGCCGTACTACGGCTACGGGGCGGGCATCGTGCGCGTGGCCATCGGCGACAACTGGGAGTCCGGCGGGACGAACCGCTCGCCCCAGGGGGAGATCCTGTTCTTCATGGACGCCGCGACGGTCGTCGCG
>JAICEW010000159.1 GCA_025923995.1 Vicinamibacteria bacterium
CGCGGCTCGTGGCCCTGGGCGCCAGCAACCTGGCGCGCGGGATGGGCGCGGCCGTGGCGGCCGCCCGCGAGGCCTGGGGCCCGCGCATCGAGGTCGTGAGCGCCTTCGGGCCCGGGCGCTCGTACGGGATGGACAGCCGGCTCGTGGGCCGCCGCCTGCCGGGGATCCTCGACTGCGGGCTCTGGACCGCGCTGCGCGCGCTGCCGCCCGCGCCGACGCGCGCCGTCGTGACCGACGTGGGCAACGACATCCTCTATCACGCGCCCGTGGAGACGATCGTCTCCTGGCTCGACGAGACGGTCGCGCGGCTGGGCGAGCACACCGGCGACATCGTGGTCACCGGCCTGCCGCTGCCGCGCATCCGCCTGCTCTCGCCCGCGGCGTTCCTGTTCTTCCGGAGCGTGCTGGTGCCGCGGTGCCGCCTCAGCCAGGCGCAGACGCTCGACGCCTCGGAGCGGGTGGACGCGGCGCTGCGCGAGATCGCCCGCCGCCGCGGCGCGCGCTTCGTGGAGCTGCCGCTCGAGTGGTACGGCCGCGATCCCGTCCACATCCATCCGCGGCAATGGAGCGCGGCCTGGCAGGAGATCGTCGCCGGCCGGGCGGGACGCGCCGGCCCCGGCTGGAGCTGGGAGGGGCTGCGCCTGTTCCTGATGAAGCCGGAGCGGCGATGGTGGCTGGGGATCGAGCAGCGCGGCGCGCAGCCGGGGCTGCGCCTGCGGAGCGGCCCCGTCGTCTGGTGTTACTGAGGACGGGGCCGCGCGCGGCGGCGCTTCGGCCGGGCCCCCGTCGCCTTCGCCTGGTGACGCACGTCCGCTTCCGCGATCGAGTGCGACTCGCCCAGGCTCCGGTCCTGCTCGGCCAGCTCCGCCAGGCGGCCGTAGTGCTCGTGCAGCGTCCGCAGCTCCTCCTCGTCCAGGTCCTCGGCGTTGAGGAGCCGGTTGGACGAGCCCTTCATCACCGCGATCAGCTCGTTGAGCTTGAGCTGCATCGCGAGCGCGTCCTTGTTCTGCGTGCGCTGGATCAGGAACACCATCAGGAACGTCACGATGGTGGTGCCGGTGTTGATCACGAGCTGCCACGTGTCCGAGTAGTCGAACGCGGGCCCCAGCAGCGCCCAGCCCAGCACGATGCCGAGCGCGCCCAGGAAGGTCGGGGTGCTGCCGGTCCACCGGGTCATGTTCATCGCGAAGCGCTCGAAGGCGTTCGCGGGCTGCGGGCGGGCCATGGCGTCCTCCTCGGATCGAGTCTGCCATCGCCGTTGACGCGCCGGTGGCCGCGGAGGAGACTTTCCGGCCAAGGACGACGCCCCCAAGCGAAGGAGGACCCATGAAGACCTGGCTGCTGCCGGCCACCCTGGCCGCGACGGCGACGCTCGCGTCCCCCGCCGACTGGTCGCCCGACCTCGCGCTGCGCGTGAAGCGGGTCCAGGCCGTCCGGGCCTCGCCCGACGGGACGCGCGTCGCCTACGTCGTGGGCGCCGCGGTCACCGAAGGCGAGAAGAGCGAGTGGCTGTCCCACGTCCACGTCGCGAAGGCCGACGGCTCCTCCGCGTTCGCGCTGACCTCGGGGGACAGGTCCTCGACCGGGCCCGCCTGGTCGCCGGACGGCAAGTGGATCGCCTTCCTCTCCGGCCGCGGGCCCAAGGACAAGGACGGCAAGGACCCCAAGGCCAACGTCTGGCGCATCCGCGTCGACGGCGGCGAGGCCGAGGTGCTCACGGACGAGAAGGGCGGCGTGTCCGCGACCTCATGGTCCCCGGACGGCAAGACGATCGCGTTCCTGATGACCGACCCCAGGACGGACGAGGAGGAGAAGGCCGACAAGGAGAAGCGCGACGCGCGGGTCGTGGACGAGGACCTGAAGAGGACGCGGCTCTACGTCGTGCCGGTGGAGAAGAACGCGGAGGGCAAGCGGCCCGTGCGCCGGCTGACCGACGGCGAGATGAGCCTCGGAAACTTGGCCGGCCCCTCGGAGTTCGCCTGGTCGCCCGACGGCCGCAGCATCGTGTTCTCGCACCAGCCGACACCCCACATCAACGACTGGCCGCTGGCCGACGTCTCGATCGTCGACGTGGCCACCGGCAAGGTGCGCGCCCTCGCGTCCACAGGAGCGTCCGAGACGGATCCCGTCTTCTCGCCGGACGGGAAGCAGGTCGCGTACGACCAGAGCAACGACCCACCCACCTGGCGCCGGCGCTCGCGCATCGCCATCGTGCCCGTCGAGGGCGGCACGCCGCGCCTGCTGGCCGAGACGCCCGACGCGCAGCCGGACCTCGTCGGCTGGACCAAGGACGGCCGCATCGTCTTCGGCGAGACGCATCGCACCGTGAACCGCGTGGGCGTGGTGCCGGTGGCGGGCGGGGCGCCGAGCTGGGTGAGCCCCGAGGGCCTGATGGTGGACGGTCCGTCGCTCAACGCGGCGGGCACGCACGTCGGCTTCAGCTCGCAGGCTCCCGACCGCCCGGCGGAGCCGTTCGTTTCGCCGCTCGCGAAGTTCGCGCCCGTGCAGGCGGCGAAGGTGCAGGATCTGCCGGCCTTGTCGTATGGCAAGACGGAGACGCTCCTGTGGAAGTCGCCCGACGGGAAGGACGTCGAGGGCCTGGTCACCTATCCGGTCGGCTACGCGCCGGGCAGGAAGGTCCCGCTGCTGGTCGTGGTGCACGGCGGGCCCGCCGGCGTGTTCGTGCAGTCCTTCACGGGCGGGCCCACGCCGTATCCCGTCGCCGGCTTCGCGTCGCACGGCTACGCGGTCCTGCGCGTGAACCCGCGCGGCAGCAGCGGGTACGGGTTCGACTTCCGCTCCGCCAACTACCGGGACTGGGGCAAGGGCGACTACCAGGACATCCAGTCCGGCGTCGACGCGCTCATCGCCAAGGGCGTCGTCGACCCGGACCGCATGGGCGTCATGGGCTGGAGCTACGGCGGCTACATGACGTCGTGGACGATCACCCAGACCAGCCGCTTCAAGGCGGCGTCGGTCGGCGCGGGTGTCACCAACCTGATGTCGTTCCAGGGGACGGCCGACATCCCGGGCTTCCTGCCGGACTACTTCGGCGGCGAGTTCTGGGACAAGGAGGGAGCCGAGCGCTTCCAGGGCCACTCCGCGATGTTCCACGTGGGCAACGTCAAGACGCCCACGCTCATCCAGCACGGCGAGCAGGACCTGCGCGTGCCCCCCTCGCAGGGCTACGAGCTGTACGGCGCGCTCAAGCGGCGGAAGGTGCCCGTGAAGATGGTGACGTACCCGCGCACGCCGCACGGCATCCAGGAGCCCAAGCTCATGCTGGACGCGATGAACCGCAACCTGGCCTGGTTCGACGAGTGGATCCTGGCCCGCGACGCCGCGGGCACGCCGTAGGCGCGCCTACCAGCCGACGTAGGCCCAGGAGTTGCGCGTCTCCGCGTCCTGCGGGCGTGGGAAGAAGCGGCCCCGCTGGTCGGCGGGGATCGGCCCGCACGCCGCCTCCAGCGCTTCGGCGTAGCGGATGCGCAGGAGCGCCTTGCGGCAGCGTCCCTCGCCGTCGCGATGGACGAACGGCGGCGGCGGGAAGCCGTCCTCCCGCGCCGTGGTCCGCTCGACGAAGATCTCGTGAGTGGGCGAGTAGAGCGCCGGCCAGCGGTCGAAGACGAACCGCGCTGCGGCCGAGTGGCGGAGATAGTCGACCGGAGCGAGCGGACCGCCGCGCGCGGCCAGGATGGCGACCTGGAGCGCGGTCGCCCCGGCGAGCACCGCGGTCGAGAGCCGCCCCGCCGAGCCGACCGCCCACAGGACGAGCGGCAGCAGCCAGATCGCGTAGCGGCTCGGCCCGGACGTCGCGTTGTTCCAGTTCGGGTTGAGCGTCGACGCCACGGCCGCGGCGGACGCGGCCACGAGGAGCTGCGTCCCGAAGTCGCGCCACCGGCCGCGCGCGAACGCCGCGACCAGGAGCACGGCCGCGAGGAGGATGATGCCAGGCGTGTGGGGAAGGAGTCCCAGGTCGAGGTCGAGCGCCAGGTCGACCGCGCGGCGGAGCGAGAGATCGCTCACGCGCATGAAGCTCTGGCGCGCCGCCAGGTTGGGCGTGCCGAACAGGACGAGGAAGAAGGCGGGCGGCAGCGCCAGGGGCAGCGCGGCCGCCGTGGAGAGGGCGGCCGCTCTCCATTCGCCGGCCCGCACCGCCGGCAGGGTGGACCGTCCCCAGAGCAGCAGGACGAGCACGAACAGCGGCGGGGCCTGCCACGAGGCGACGGCCGCGCAGGCGATGGCCACGCGCGGCGCATGGGCGTGGAGCGCGAGCGCCATCACGGCGGCCGCGAACGCGAAGGGCTCGGGATGCGTCCAGCGCAGGAGCGGCAGCACGGGCGAGGCGAGGGCGAGCGCCGCCAGCAGGGCCCGTCGCCCCGGCTCGGCCGCGGGGACGAGGAGGACGACGGCCACCATGCCCGCCAGCCACAGCGCGTTCGTGAGCGGCAGGGCACGCAGCGGATCGGCTCCGGTCGCGCCCAGCAGGGCGCGGGCCGGCACCGCGAAGAGCGAAACGCCCCAGAAGTGCCACGCGTACCGGCGGCCGTCCGCGCCCGCGAAGTAGGCGCCCAGCACGGGCGCTTCCCGCGCCGACCACCACGGGCCGGCCCATGCGCGCAGCGCCTCCACGTCGTCGGCCCGCAGGGATGGCGAGCCGTGGCGGTAGAAGCTCTCGCACATCAGGACGTACTCGGCGCCGTCCCCCTCGACCACGGGAGGGATCCAGAGCGCCAGCGCGACGAGCGCGACGGCCACGAGGCAGGCCGCCACGCGCCAGGGGTCTACCCTGGCGAAGGGGCGGCGCTCAGCGTGGAGCGGACTGCCCGTAGGCCACCCAGAGGTAGTAGGGGTTGCGGGGGTCGCGCTCCATCACTTCGAGCAGCGCGGCTTCCGCCGCGCTCCTCTCGCCGGCCATGAGCTGGAGCGAGAAGCGGTAGAAGGCGAGCAGCTCCTTCCGCTCGGCCTCGACGTCCGCGACCAGCGGATCCGACGGCCGAAGCGGCACGTCGGTCTTGAGGTCGAGCAGGAGAGGGAGGACGCGCCGGATCTCTCCGCGCCGCACCCAGGCCGCGTGCTCGATCCGCGGCCGGTCGTCGGTGACCGGTGGCGCGCCGCCCGCGTAGCGCTCGAGCCCGGCGCGGTCGGTGAGCCACGTGGCCAGGAGCGCCGCGGGCGAGTCGACACCGACCTCGGCCAGCGCCGCCGCGACCTGGCCCTGCCGCCAGCGGCTCTCGATGCGGGCCCCGTCGAGCTCGACCGGGCTGAGGGAGCCCAGGAGCAGCACCTCGTGCAGCTCCGTCGTCCAGGCGCTCGCGTGAGGGAACACGTCGAGGAAGCTGCGCACGAGCGAGCGGGAGTCCTCGTCGTTCTGCGCGGGAAGGGGCCACCACTGCGCGAGCAGGCCGTCGGGCTGCAGCCGGCGGGCAGCCAGCTCGTAGAAGTCCCGCGAATAGAGGTTCACCACTCCGGCGGCGGAGGGCGGCGGCGGCTCGAGCGTGATGAGGTCGTAGCGCTGCGGACTCCGGAGGAGCTCCTGTCGGCCGTCGCCGATGCGCCTGTCGAGACGGGCATCCGTGGGCGCGCCCCGGTTGCCCGAGAAGAGCGGCCCGGCCCGCACCACCGAGGGCAGGAGCTCGACCACCACCCGCTCCTCGATTCCCGGCGCCGCGAGCAACGCGCCGGCGGTGATGCCGGTGCCGAAGCCGACCACGAGCGCGGAGCGAGGCTGGCCGCGGTGGACGAGCAGCGGCAGGAGCGCCTGCAGGCGCATGTAGCGAAGCGACGCCGGCGCGTCCCCGGAGTTCGACACGCCCTGGATGTAGAGGCGCCGGAAGTCGGCGCGGCCCGCGGACTGCTCGAGGACCGCGACCGTGCCGCCGGCGCCCTCCTCATAGAAGAGCAAGCGCCCGCCGCGCCGCTCCGCGAGCATCGCGGCGAGCCGGTCGCGCGGCGTGAGGGCGGCCAGGATGGCGACCACGACCACGATCGCAGCCGCGCCGATCGCCAGCCGGCGCGACCCGCGTCCCGCCTTGAGCACCGCGATTCCCGCGAGCACCGCGCCCAGGATGGCGAGGGCCCCGAGCGCGCGGACCAGCCCGAGCCGGGGCACGAGGACGAACCCCGTGAGCAGCGACCCCGCGACGCCGCCCGCGGTGTTCACGGCCGCTACGGCGCCCACGCCGCGGCCGACATGGGAGGCCCCCGCGACCAGCCGCGTCGCGGCCGGGAAGGCCGCGCCCAGGAAGGTCGTGGGCAGGAGCAGGATCGCGGCCGCAGCGACCACGAAGCGGGCCGTGACTTCGATCGTCTCGCGGCCCGTGAGGCGCATGGCCCACATACCCGCCGCCACCTGGGCCTGCGGGAGCCAATCGCCCAGGACGAACGCGGTACCCACTGCGCTTGCGGCGGCGCCGCCGAGCAGCACCCCGAACGCGCGCCAGGGCTCCGCACGCCGGCCATGCCGCGCGAACAGGAAGCCGCCGAGCGCGAGCCCGGCCAGGTAGGTCGCGAGCATCACCGCGAAGGCGTGAGCGCGCGTGCTGAGGAACTGCACCAGCAGCTCGGACCACGCGACCTCGTAGCCCAGCGCGACTCCGCCGGCGAGGGCGTAGAGCAGCAGCGCGAGACGCGCGTCCTTCGGCAGCGGTGCGGCGGGCGGCCTGGGTGCCCAAGCCTCGGGGCCGGCGGCCAGCCGGCGAGCGAGCGCGAGAGCGGCCACCGCGACGACGATGCCGAGCAGGCCAGCGGCCACCGCGGAGAAGGTGATGCCGAACGCGGGTACCAGTACGAAGGGTGTCGCCAGCGTGCCCAGGACGGCGCCCGTGGTGTTGGCGGAGTAGAGCAGGCCGGTCGCGCGCGCCACCGCGCCATCCTCCGGCCGCAGCGCCCGCAGCAGGGCCGGCAGCGTCCCGCCCATCAGGAACGCCGGCAGGCCGACGAGCGCGATGGGCAGGGCCCAGGCCAGGGGGCCGACCGCTTCGCGCAGGGAGACGTAGAGCGCCGGCGCCCGCGAGAGCGCCAGCGTGGTCGCGACGCCCGCCGCCGCGGCCCCCGCCTCGAGCCACGCGTAGAGCCGGAGCGGGCGTGGGGTCCGGTCTGCGAGCCGGCCGAAGACGGCGCTCCCGAGAGCCAGACCGGCGAAGAACGCGGCGAGCGCGAGGCTCACCGCGTGCACCTCGACGCCCACGACGCGGCCCAGCTGCTTGACCCAGAGCGTCTCGAACACGAGCGCCGTGGTGCCCGACCCCAGAAGGAGCGCCGCGAACGGCAACGACGACGGCCCTTTGGGTAGGGAGGGCTCCGGTGGCGCGGCGACGGAAGGACCGTGTGGTCTGGCGCGGCGAGAGCGTCGCGACATCGGGCGGTCAGTCTAGCAGCGGGCAAAGAGAAGGCGGCGGGGGCCGCCCGCCGCCTTCACGACGTCTCGTGGCCCGATCGGCCTACTGCGCCGGCTTGTTCAGCTTCTCCATCACATGGCTGAGGTTGAACGACCCGGGCTTCTGGCGCGTCGGGAAGTCCTTGAAGCTCTGCATCCATCGGGCGACGTAGGCCGCGGCCGGACCGATCAGGAACGTGCGGTCGAGCCGCCATTGCTTGTAGCCGATGCCGTCCGTGTCGCCCCGCTCGAACGGGTCGGCGCGCAGGCTGAACATCTTGGGTGTGCGCAACTGCACCATGGGATCCTGCCAGACCTCGAAGCTCTCCGACCGCTGCTCGAGGAAGACCATCTTCCACTGCTCGAAGCGCAGGCCCGCGACGTCACCGTCGTCGGTCCAGTAGACGAAGTCCTTGCGCGGCCACTCCTTGGTCTCACCCTTGAAGAACGGCAGCAGGTTGTACCCGTCGAGATGGACCTTGTACGTCACCCCGCGGGCCGCGAGGCCGGTCAGCGCCGACTCCACCACGTTGGGCTGGCCGGCGGCGGCCAGGAGCGTCGGCAGCCAGTCCTCGTGCGAGATGATCTCGTTGATCTCGGTGCCGGGCTTGATCACGCCCGGCCAACGCACCACGAGCGGCACGCGGTAGCCGCCTTCCCAGTTCGTGTTCTTCTCGCCCCGGAACGGCGTGGTGCCGCCGTCGGGCCAGCTCATCACCTCGGCGCCGTTGTCGGTCGTCCAGATCACGATGGTGTCGTTGGCGATGCCGAGGTCGTCCAGCTTCTTCAGCATCTGGCCGATGTGGCCGTCGTGCTCGACCATCCCGTCGGGGTAGACGCCCATCCCCGTCTTGCCCTGCGACTCGGCCTTCAGGTGGGTGAAGATGTGCATGCGGGTCGTGTTGAACCAGACGAAGAACGGCTTCTTGTCGGCCACGGTCTTGTCGATGAACTTGTAGGTGGCGGCGAGCACCTCCTCGTCCACCGTCTCCATCCGCTTCCTGGTCAGCGGACCGGTGTCCTCGCAACGCTGCTTGCCCCACTTCCCGAAGCGGCCGTCGTCGGGGAGGGTGCTGGCGGTTTCCGTCGCGTAGCAGTGGAAGACTCCGCGCGGGCCGAACTGCTCCTTGAACTTCGCGCCCTTCGGGTAGTCCGGGTTCTCGGGCTCCTCCTCGGCGTTCAGGTGGTAGAAGTTGCCGAAGAACTCGTCGAAGCCGTGGACCGTGGGGAGGAACGCGTTGCGGTCGCCCAGGTGATTCTTGCCGAACTGGCCCGTCGCGTAGCCTTGCGCCTTGAGCAGGTCGGCGATGGTCGGGTCTTTGTCGGAGAGTCCCTCGGGAGCGCCCGGGAGCCCCACCTTGAGCAGGCCGGTGCGGATGGGCGACTGCCCGGTGATGAACGCCGCCCGCCCGGCCGTGCAGCTCTGCTGGGCGTAGGCGTCCGTGAAGAGCGCGCCCTCCTTCGCGATCCGGTCGATGTTGGGCGTGCGGTAGCCCATCATGCCGCGGTTGTAGGCGCTGACGTTCCAGTAGCCGATGTCGTCGCCGAACAACACCAGGATGTTCGGCTTCTTGCCCGCCGTCTGGGCCGTCGCTGCTCCGGGGGAGAGCGACAGCACCGTCAGGGTGGCCAGGGAGATCGCCTTCCACCTCATTCTCATGACTCTCCTCTCAGACCCCTCTGCGGTCTGGACTCGCTTCGCGAGGCTCGAACGTGTCGCGCCTGCGGCGGCGCCCCCCGACTTGAGCCTGCGCGACCGCGGATCGTGGCTTAGGGATACAGGCTCGGGACTGTACAGCCGGCATCTCCGCTGCCCTATGGGACTTTGGTCCAATGGGCCTCTGGCTGAGGTCTTGCAACTCCGCTCCCGAGGTGACCCCGCGATGAGCCACGTCCCGCAGCCGCAGCCGGATCCGAACCCCAGCCCCCTGCCGGTGCCGAACCCGAACCCGCACGAGCCTTCGCCGGCGCCCGACCCGGTGCCTCCCGAGTCCCCGGTACCGATGCCCAACCCGGCCCCGCATCCCGTCCCGCCGGTGCGGCCGGACCCGCACCCTCCGCGGGCCTGAGGCCGCTAGACTCTCAGGGCCGTGGCCACCGACGTCGCCGACATCGTCAGGCGACTCACGTCGTTCTACGACTTCGCCGGCCGTGCGATCGTCGCGGTCGGCGCGGGCGGCGGCCAGCTCGCCGAGTACGCCCGCGAGGCCGCGCGCGTCGTCGCCGTCGATCCCGACGCGGCCGCGATGCAGCGTCTGAGGACGGCGGCCGACGCGAAGGGGCTGGTCGAGCGGTACACGTTCCTGCTCGACGACTTCCTGGCCGTTCGCCCCCGCGGCGACGTGGTCCTCTTCGAGTTCTGCCTGCACCTGATGGGGGATCCGGAACAGGCGCTCGACCACGCGTCGGAGCTGGCGCCGGACGTCGTCGTGATCGACCACGCGCCCGGGTCGCGGTGGATGTGGCATGCGGCCGAGGACGGCGGGGTGGAGCGTGCCTGGAGCGCCGTCGCACGCCGGCACGTGAAGCGCACGCTCGAGGTCCGCGCGGTGCAGCTCTTCCGCGACTTCGAGGAGCTGGCGGCGCGCCTCGCCGCGCAGCCTCCGCCAAGCCGCGAGCGGATCGAGAGCCAGCGCGGACGCGTCGACATCGCGATCGACATGCCGTACCGACTGGCCCTGCTCTAGCGCGGAGGCACGTTCTACAATCCGCGCACCATGCGCGTCCTCGCCGGCCTGGCGCTGTTGACGGTCGCCGCAGCCTGCTCCTCGGCCCCGCAGACGCAGCGCCTCTCGATCGCGACGGGGGGGACCGGCGGCGTCTACTACGTGTACGGCGGCGCGCTGGCCCAGGTGCTCAGCCGGAACCTCGCGGGCGTCGAGGCCACGGCCGAGGTGACGGCCGCGTCTGTGGAGAACCTGAGCTTCCTCGCGCAGGGCTCGGCCGACCTGGGCTTCTCGCTGGCCGACACCGCGGCCGATGCCGTCGCCGGCCGCGGCCGCTTCCCGTCCGCACTGCCGGTCTGCGCGCTGGCCTCGCTGTACGACAACGTCACGCACATCGTCGTGGCGACGGGCAGCCCCGCGCGCACGGTCGCGGACCTGCGCGGCCGCCGCGTCTCCACCGGCTCGCCCAACAGCGGCACCGAGGTGATCGCGGAGCGCGTGCTGGAGGCGGCCGGCCTCGATCCCGCGCGCGACGTCACGACGGAGCGGCTGGGCGCCAGCGAGTCGGCGGCCGCGCTCAAGGACGGGAAGATCGACGCGTTCTTCTGGTCGGGCGGCCTGCCCACGGCCGCTGTGATGGAGCTGGCCGCGACCCCCGGCGTCTCGATCCGCCTGCTGTCCGACGCCGACCTCGTCCCGCGGCTGACGGACGCCCATGGCCCCCTCTACGGCGTGCTCGAGGTGCCGGAGGGCGTCTATCGCGGCGTCCCGGCCGTGCGCGTCTCCACCGTGCGCAACCTCATGATGGTGCGCCGCGACATGCCCGACGACCTCGCGTACCGGATCACGCGGCTGCTGTTCGAGAAGAAGGCGGAGCTGGCCGCGGCCCACGCGGCCGCGCGCGACCTCGATCCCGCGCGCGCCGCGGTGGCGCCGGTCCCGTTCCATCCCGGGGCCATCCGCTACTTCCGCGAGGCCGGCGTCTGGAAGGACGCGCGCTGAGCGAGCCCCTGGTCGAGCCGGAGGACACGCCGGCGCGTGTCCTCCCCGCGTGGGCCGCGCACGCCGCGCGAGCGCTCGCGGTCGCCCTCAGCGTCTGGGGCGTCTACTGCGTGCTGGCGACCGTCACGGCCCAGAAGCTCCGTGTCGCGCACGTGGGGCTGCTGCTTCCGCTCGCGTTCCTCCTGTTCCCGGCCCACCCGCGCTGGAAGCGGCTGCATCCGGTGGACGTCGCATGGGCGGGCCTCGGCGCCGCTTCCATGGCGTACGTCGTCTGGGACTTCGACGCGTTCATCTACCGCTCCAGCGCCCCGCGCACGGCCGACGTGGTGTGGGGATCGCTCGCGCTGCTCACCGTGCTCGAGGCCGGACGTCGCGCGGCCGGCTGGATGCTCCCCGCCCTGGCGCTGCTGGCGCTGGGCTACGCCCGCTGGGGCGCCCTGCTGCCCGCGCCGTGGACGCACCGCGGCTACGGGCTGCCGCGCCTGATCGGCCTCGAGTACATGGGGCTCGAGGGGCTGTTCGGCACGCCCATCGCCGTGTCCGCGACGTTCATCGTGCTGTTCACGCTGTACGGCGCGATCGTCGATGCCTCGGGCGCCGGCCGCTTCTTCCTGGACTTCTCGTTCGCCGCGGTCGGCCGCCACCGGGCGGGAGCGGGACGGACGGTGACGCTCGCGTCGTTCCTGCTCGGCGGCCCTTCCGGCAGCGGCGTCGCGACCGCGGTCACGCTGGCGTCGGTGGCGACGCCGGTCCTGCGCCGCGCGGGCTACGACCGCGAGCACGCGGGCGCCATCCTGTCCGCGGGCGGGATCGGCGCGGTGCTGTCGCCGCCGGTGATGGGAGCGGCGTCGTTCCTGATCGCGGAGCTGACGCGCGTGCCGTACGTCGAGGTCATCCGCTGGTCGCTGGTGCCGACGCTGCTGTACTACGTGTCCATCCTGCTGATGATCGAGCTGGACGCGGCCCGCCGGCCGCCGGCCGAGGCAGAGGTCGCGGGGCGGCCGCTCGGGCCCTTGCTGCGCCAAGGGGCGGTGCACCTCCTCAACGTCGTGGTGCTGGTCGTCCTGCTGGTGCTGGGGTTCTCCGCGGAACGCGCGGTGCTGTGGAGCATGGCGGTCGCGATCGGGGCCAGCTGGTGGACGCGCGAGGACGCGGTCACGCCGTCGCGTCTGTGGCGCGCGCTGGAGGACGCGGGCAGGCGCCTGGTGCCCGTGGGTCTCACGTGCGCCGTGGCCGGCATCCTGGTCGGCGTGGTGAGCCTCACCGGCCTGGGGCTCAAGTTCTCCGGCATCCTGATCGGGATGTCGGGCGGGCGGTTGTTCCCGGCCCTGCTGGCGACCGCGGTGGTCCTGCTCGTCCTGGGCCTGGCGCTCCCCGTCACCGCGTCGTACGTGGTGGCGGCGGTCATCACCGCTCCCGCGCTGACGCAGCTCGGCGTGCCCGAGCCGGCCGCGCACCTCTTCATCTTCTACTTCGCGCTGCTCTCCGAGGTGACGCCGCCCACGGCGCTCTCGTGCCTGGCCGTCAGCGCGGTCACCGGAGGCAACCCGTACCGCACGATGTGGATCACGTGGCGGTACGCGCTGCCCGCGTTCGTGGTCCCGTTCCTGTTCGCGCTGCCCGGCGGGATGGCCCTGCTGCTGGTCGGACCCTGGCCGCTCGTCGTCCTGTCCACCGTCACCGCGGTGGCCGGCATCGCCGCGCTGGTGGCGGGTGTCGGCGGCTGGTGGGGCGGGCCGCTGGGCTGGCCTCAGCGGGCGCTGCTGGTCCTGGCCGGGCTCGCGCTGCTCTCGCCCGTGCCTGCGCTGGACGCGGTGGGCGCCCTGCTCGCGGGCACGGCGCGCGTCAGCGCCGGGCGCTGGAAGACGACGCAGTAGCTGTCGTCCTCGCCGGGCCACTCCTCGTGCTGCGCCAGGACCGTGAAGCCCGCGCTGCGCATGTCGGCGATCAGCTCGCGCGCGGGGATCCCGTGGCCGCCGCGCTCGGGAACGCCCTCCAGCTTGCGCCAGCTCGAGTGCGGCGGCACCTCGACCACCAGCACGCGCCCGCCGGGCTTGAGCGCGCTCCACAGGCTGCGGCGCATGGCCTGCGGCTCGGTGAAGTGGTGGTAGACCATGCGCAGGAGGATGGCGTCGCAGCATCCGTCGGGGAGGCCGGTCCGGTTCTGGTCGCCCAGGACGGTCCGCACGTTCTCGAGTCCGTCGTCCTTCGCCCTCTTCTGGATCTCCTCCAGCTTGTCCGCCTCGACCTCGGTCGCGTAGACGCGGCCGCCCGCGCCCACCTGTCGCGCCAGCGCACTGGTGAACCGACCGTCGCCGGCGCCGACGTCGGCAGCCGACATGCCGGGTCCCAGGCCGAGGGCGGCCACGATCTTCTCCGCCTCGTCGGCTCGCGCCAGCGGGGCCTGGACGAGCAGCGCGCACGCGAGCAGCGCCGGTCGGATGCGGGTGGGGACGGGACGATGGGCCGGCATGCGAGCCTCCGCCGCGGGATGCCCCGCGAGCCCCCAATGCCCCCGGCGCGGCCTTGGTCCGGCGGCCGCCACGACCCCAGGGTAACCCAAGCTGAGTGTCCGATCCTGCAGTAGCGACGTCTGGGCGCGCCTATCGCGGGCGCGGCAGCATGGGTGAGTCGAAGCTGAAGCCGGTCGACGGCTCCAGCGCCACGGTCTTGCCGGCGAGCGCTCCGTACCCGCCGTCGTGCGTGACGGTGATGCTGCCGGCGACGTTCCCGCCCACGGTCGCCAGCAGGTTCGCGACGAGCGTCTGCTTCGGCGCCAGTTCCACCGGCACGCTGACGAGCCGCAGTCCCGACGTGCGCCAGAAGTGCACGTCGGCGTGCACCGCACGACTGGTCGGGTTCTGCAGGATCAGCACCGTGGCCTGCGCGCCCGTGTTGTTGAACCGGGCGATCGAGAAGGTCGTGTCGTACATCCGCACGCGATACGTGTCGTCGGGCCCGCAGTCGGTGCCGCACGACGCGCTCGTCACGCGGATGAGCTGCGACGCGACGGGGACGCTCGTCGTGTTCTCCCACCGCAACACGCGGCTCGGGCCAGCGCCGGCGGGCACCGACGTCTGGAGGGCGGCCGTCGGCACGTCGGCGAGCCGCTCGAGGCGCACGCCGTCGGCGGCCCCGATGTCGCCGGACGTCGCATCCACGATCACCTCGTACGACGAGAACGGCGCCTGCCGGACGTAGAACAGGTCTGTCCGTGCGGCCGGCGTCGCCGCGAGGCTGCGCTCGAGGCTCGTTCCGTGGGCCAGCTCGGCCAGTGGGTCGAGCGTATCCAGGTCGTGGGCCACGTTGTTCGAGAAGTCCGGATCGTCGCTGCCCGCCGGGACCTGGACG
>JAICEW010000160.1 GCA_025923995.1 Vicinamibacteria bacterium
AGCGTCTGGATGGTCACGGTGGCGCCCCCCTTGCCGGCCGTGAAGCTGAGCTCCTTCTCGTCCGTCCAGCGGCCCTGCCTGCGCGGCTCGACGCCCCAGGCGTTGCGGATGGTGCCGCTGAAGGTGCTGATGTTGAAGTCGGCGTTCGTGTCGGCCGGCAGGCGCAGGTCGACCGAGCCGCCGACGGACTCCACGTCGAGCGTGGCGTTGCCCTGGAGCGCTCCCTCGAACGTGATGCGGCCGTTCACGGTCTCCAGGCGGGCGCGCTCGAAGGACGTGCCCGTCACCATCAGCGTTCCGTTCACGGTGGAGGCCTCCACCTCGCCCTTGGCGCCCTTCACCGTGACGCTGCCGTTCACGGACTCCACCTGGGCCCGCGTGCAGGCGCAGGCCACGTCCACGCTCCCGTTCACGGACTCGAGCGTCACCTCGCGCGCGCTGCCGGTGACCGAGATGCTGCCGGCGACGGTGTCCGCGGTCACGGTGCCGGTGACGTCAAGGACGTCGATGTCCGCGGACATGGCGTCCACCTCGACGCGCGCGCCGGCGGGGACGTGGATCTCGAGGTTGGACTGGACTGAGTGCGGATTGCCTTCGGTCTCGATGTCGATCCGGACGCGCCGCGCCGAGCCGCCGAGCTGGAGCCCCTCCGCGCCGTCGCCGAGCGTGCCGGTGACCCAGACCTCGGGCTTGTTCCAGCCGATGATCTTCAGCGTGCCGCCGGCCCCGTCGATCTCGACCACGCCGTCCGGCGCCGCCTGGGTGCGCGAGTCCACGCGCTCGCCACCCGCTTGCACCGGGGGCGCCATCAGCAGCGCCGCCACCATCCACTCGCTCAGCATCTCCTCATCCTTCCCGTGGTGCGGCTCCCCTTACGTCGCCAGCTTCACGACGCGCCGCAGCGTCTCTACCTTCCTTTGATGCGTCGAGGCCAGCAGATGGTTGAGATGCGTGTTCGTGGGATCGGCGCGCACCGCGGCGCGCACGTCCGAGAGGGCCTGGTCGATGGTGCGCAGGTTCTCGTCGAGCGCCTGCACGGTGGCCGCGGGCAGCGACTGGCGATGCGGCTCGAGCGCCGCCAGCAGCTGCTCGGTCGCGCGCTCGTAGTCCCGCTCCGCCGCCTGCAGCTCGGGCGACAGCCCCTTGATCGAGGCGTCGATGAGCGTGCCCTCGGGCGTGGCCGTGATCGTCCTCCCCTTGGGCTTGAGGGTCAGCGTCAGCGCGACCAGCAACGCCGCGGCCGTGGCCAGGCCGATCAGCCAGTAGGACTGCGGGGCGGCGCGGCGGCCCAGGCGGGCCTCGACTCCGGGCCACAGGTCGCGCGGCGGCGCCACCGCCCTGGGCAGCTCGGCCGCGCGCGCGAGCAGCTCGCGCAGGAAGTCGTGCTCGGCCGCGCAGTCGGCGCAGCCCGCGAGGTGCAGCTCCACCTCCTGGAACTCCGCCTCCGACAGCTCGCCGTCCACGTAGTCGTCGAGCCGGTCCACGACGTGCGCGCCGCTCATCGTCCCAGCGCCTCGCGCAGCAGTCGCCGCGCGCGATGGAGCTGCGCCTTGGAGGTCCCCGTCGCCACTCCCGTCATGTCCGCGATCTCCTCGTGCTTGTACCCTTCCACGTCGTGCAGCACGAACACGGCGCGCGCGCCCGGCGGCAGCGTGGCCAGGGCGCGCTCCAGGTCGATTCCCAGCCCCGTCTCGCGGCCCGAAGGGCGGCCCGGCCGGTCGAACGCCTCCAGGTCGTCGGTCGCGAACACGCGCGACGTCCGGCGCCGCAGCGCGCGGCGCTCCGAGAGCGCCGTGTTCACCGCCAGCGGGTGCAGCCAGGACGAGAACGCGCTGTCGCCGCGGAACGTCCCGATCTTCTGCCACGCGCGCACGAACACGTCCTGGGCCAGCTCCTCGGCCCGCAGCCCGTCGCCGGCCAGGCGACAGCACAGGCCGTAGATGCGCGAGACGTGGCGGCGATACAGCTCCTCGAACGCGGCCATGTCGCCCGCCTGTGCGCGCGACACCAGCGCCCGTTCCTCGGCCCGCTCGGGCTGTACGGGGCTGGCGATGCCGCTCCTCCTCAGTACCGCTGTCCCCGCCTCTCCCACGCACTCGATGAGATGCCGGTAACGCACCCGGGGTTTGAAGCTCTACACCTCCACGACGCGGCCGAGGCGGCGGCTGCCGACAGCCTAACGCATTCGGACGCAAGCATTTGCTGTCGGAGGTCCAGACCGTGAGCACTTTGCCGAGCGCCCCCGCCTGGCGGCCGGACCCCTCCGGCCGGCACCCCTACCGGTACTTCGACGGGGAGCGCTGGACCGAGCACGTCTCGGACGGCCAGGTGCAGGCGGTCGACCCGCTGCCCGATCCAGGAGACCGGCGCACGCACGTGGGCTTTCGGCCCTTCTCGAGCCTGAAAGCGGAACACCTCCTCGTCTCGACGGGCGTCGCCCTTGCCCGCGGGTCCCGCCCCAGCTCCGAGACGCTGACCGTGTTCCGCCATCTGGGGCTGGCCGGCCTGCTCCTGTTCGGGCTGATGTTCGTCGGCGCGGGCCTCTCCGCCGCCTCCTGCCACGTGCAGGCCCGGGCGGAGTCGAGAGGGCGCGAGGCCATGATCGCCGGCCTGCCGATCAAGACCATCTCCGCGGACGCGCCGGACGCGGAGGACGTGGGGAAGATCGTGCACGTGTCCGGCGTCGCCCGCCCGGAGGGGCCGGTGGTCGACGACCAGCTGGGAATCCGCCTGGACGCGCTGATGCTGGAGCGCACCATCTCGATGTACCAGTGGACCGAGACGTGCACGCGGCACGACGAGCGCCCTCTCGCGCACGGTGCCGACACGTACGTCGAGAGTGACATCAACGCGCCCACGCGGCGGAACCGCAGGAGGGACCGCGTCGTCACGTGGGAGAAGTGCGTCTACAAGAAGGAGTGGAAGGACGCGGCGCAGGAGATCGTTCCCGAGCGGCAGGCGCGCTACGCGAACCCGGCCTTTCCGCTCGAGGAGGGCGTGCACCGCTACTCGCCGATCCTCTTCTCGCTCGGGGCGCTCCGGCTGCCGACCAGCCGGCTTCCCGAGCTGCCCACGGAAGCGCTCCGGCCGATCGCGCTCTCGCGCGAGCACCTGGCGGGCCTCCCGGAGCCGCTGCGCGCGCGGGCCCGCGTCGAGGGCAACGCCATCCTGGTCGGCGACACGGGGGGACCGAAGGTCGGCGACCTGCGGATCGCGTACCTGGGACGCACCGACATGACGATCACGGTGGCGGGCGAGCGCGACGCCCTCGGCGTCAAGCCGCACCGGCTGCCCGATGGCACCGAGTTCTACCAGGTCCGCGAGGGCGAGCTCTCCGTCGCCGAGCTGGCCGGCGAGCGCCAGGCCGCCGTGAGCGACAGCCGCGGCGAGCACGCCTGGTTCGTGCCGCTCGTGGTGATCGGCGTGTTCCTCGGCTTCTGGCCCGTCCGCGTGTGGGGACGCGCGCTGCCGGGGCCCGCCCTCCTCACGGGCGCGGGCGTGCTGCTGTTCGTGCCGCTGGCGACGGCGGTGCTCTATGGAGCGACGCTCGCGCGCGCCTGGTGGTCCTCCGACCGCGACCAGGCCCTGCTCGCGGCGCTCGTCGCCGCCGGCGCGCTCGTAGTCCTGCTCACGGCCAGCAGCGCGCGGCTGCTGCTCCGCGCGCGCACGTCCGATTCGTGAGCCGCGTCACCGCGCGCTTTGTCCTCGTCAGTCGGTCGGAGGCATGGCCTGCCCGCACTCCGGGCAGACGCCGTGCGCGCGGCGCTTGCTGGCGAGCTCTTCGGCGAAGGCCGCGGCCAGGATGCCGGCCGGCAGCGCGAAGAAGCCGATGCCGAGGAGCGAGATGGCGCCGCCCAGCGCGCGGCCCCACGGCGTGATCGGGTACATGTCGCCGTAGCCGACCGTCGTCAGCGTGGTGATGGTCCACCACATGGTGGCGGGCACGCTCGAGAACAGCTCGGGCTGCGCCTCGTTCTCCGCCTGGTACATCGCGGCCGAGGCGACCACGAGCAGGAGGCCCAGGAACAGCGAGATGAGCGCCAGCTCGGGCCGCCGCTTCCGGAAGACCCGCGCGAACGTGACCAGCGCGTCCGAGTAGCGGGCGATCTTGAAGACGCGCAGCATGCGGATCAGCCGCACCGCGCGCACGTACCGCAGGTCGACGATGCCGGACCGCGCGAGGAAGAAGGGGAGGATCGCGACCAGGTCCACGAGCGCCAGCGGCGTCACCGCGTAACGCAGCCGACCGCCCCGGCCGGCGAATCGCGGGTCCACCGGGGCCGTCCAGATCCGCGCGAGGTACTCCAGGGCGAAGAGAGCCACCGAGACCAGCTCGAGCCGCTCGAACTCGACGGCGAGAGCGCCCCGCAGCCGGGGCATCGTCTCCAGGACGACCGCGGCCACGTTGACCGCGATCAGCATCGTCAGGAAGGCGTTCGCCGCGCGCTCGGCAGTCGTCGCGCGCGCGTCCGGGTCGAGCAGCGCATGCACCTTGAGCCGGAGGCGCTCGTACGCGGAAGGCGGTTCGCGCAAGGCGGGGCGAGCTTATGGCAACCGGCGAGGCCCCGCAACGAGATGATCCCCGAGCCGACTTGGGCTAGAAGTAGCGCATGGCCGATCCCCTGGTCGCGCTGCTGTCGGACCTCGTCGCCCTCGACTCCGTGAACCCCGCGCTCGTCCCGGGCGGGGCGGGGGAGGGCGCGATCGCGGACCGCATCGCGCACGAGCTGCGGTCCAGCGGGCTCGACGTGACCGTGAGCGAGGCGGCTCCCGGCCGGCCCAACGTCGTGGGCGTGCTCGAGAGCGCGCGCGCCGGACGGTCGCTGATGCTCTGCGGGCACAGCGACACCGTGGGCGTCGCAGGGATGGACGCGCCGTTCGATCCCGTGGTGCGTGGCGACCGGCTCTACGGCCGCGGCTCGCAGGACATGAAGGGCGGCGTGGCCGCCATCCTGGGCGCGGCCCGGACGCTGGCCGCGGAGGGGCTGCCGGCGGGGCGCCTGGTGGTCGCGATCGTCGCGGACGAGGAGCACCTCAGCCTCGGCGCGGACGCCTTGGTGCGCGAGTGGACGGCCGACGCGGCGGTGGTGACCGAGCCGACCGACCTCACGATCGCGATCGGGCACAAGGGCTTCGCCTGGGTGGAGGTGGTCGCCCAGGGCCGCGCCGCGCACGGCAGCCGCCCGCGCGAGGGGCGCGACGCGATCCTGCGCATGGGCCGCGTGCTCTCCGCCCTGGAGCGGCTCGACCGCGAGATCCAGGCGCGGCCCGAGCACCCGTTCCTCGGGACCGGCTCGCTGCACGCGTCGCTTGTCGAAGGCGGCCGCGAGCTGTCGAGCTATCCCGACCGCTGCGTGCTGCAGATGGAGCGGCGCCTGCTCACGGGCGAGCCGGAGGACTCGGCGCTGCGCGAGGTGGAGGCGCTGCTGGCCGCCCTGCGAGCGGAGGATCCCGAGCTCGAGGTGTCCGCGCGCCACCTCTTCGGCCGGCCCGCCTACGAGACCCCGGCCGGGCACGCGCTGCCGGCGCTGCTCGAGGAGAGCCTGGTCCGCCAGGGGCGCGTCGCGCAGCGAGGGGGCGCGACCTTCTGGACGGATGCGGCCATCCTGGGCCACGCCGGGATCCCGTCGGTCGTCTTCGGTCCGGGCGGCGCGGGCCTGCACGGCCTCGAGGAGCACGTGCGCGTGTCCGAGGTCGTGGCCTGCCGGGACGCGCTCGTGGACCTGGCCCGCTCCTTCTGCGCGGGCTGATGGGATCGGAGGGCCGGCCCTACCGCACGGAGCACCGCGACGGCTTCGAGATCCTGGTCGGCAAGGGCGACGACCGCAACGACACGCTGACCTTCGGCGTGGCCGAGCCGCGCGACTTCTGGCTGCACGTGGCCGGAGTGCCCGGCAGCCACGTGGTGGTGCGCAACCCCGGGAACCTGGACGCGCTGCCCCGGCCTGTCCTGGAGGCGGCCGCGGCGCTCGCCGCCTGGCACTCGAAGGCGCGCGGCGCCCGCGGGAAGGTCGAGGTGCACGTCTGCCGCGTGGCGGACGTCAGCAAGCCGCGGGGCTTCGCCCCAGGCGAGGTGCGCCTGCGCCGCTGGGACGCCGTGCGGGTCTACCCGCGCGATCCGAGCGGCTAGACCCTCGCGAGGGAGAGCATGACCAGCAGAAGCCCGATTCCCGCTGCTCTCGTCGTGCTGGCCTGCATGGCCGGACCGGCGCAGGCCGCACCGATGAAGACGGAGCCGTTCGAGTTCGTGTCCGACGGCAACGTGTTGAGGGGCGTCATCGACCGGCCCGCCGACAGCCCGCCGCGGGCCGTCCTCCTGTTCGTGCACGGCTACGGGCGGACGGATGTGGTGGCGCAGAGCTGGTACCTCGACCTGCGCACCCGCTTCACGGGCCTGGGCCTGGCGACGGTGGCCTGGGACAAGCCCGGCTGCGGCCAGAGCGAGGGCGCGTTCGACATGGGCCAGCCCGTGGAGAGCAGCGCACGCGAGGTCGCGGCCGCCATCCGGCAGCTCCGGGACAAGACCCTGCCGGGCGTGGCGAAGATCGGCCTGTGGGGCATCAGCCGCGCGGGGTGGATCGCACCGCTGGCGATGGCCCGGGACCCCGGCATCGGCTTCTGGATCTCCGTCAGCGGCACGGACGACAAGGAGAACTTTCCCTACTTCATCGAGTCCAACTTCCGCATCGAAGGCCGCAGCGAAGCGCAGGTCCGGAGGCTGATGGACGAGTGGCGACGCGGCTTCGAGCTCACGGTCCATGGCGGCACCTTCGAGGCCTACCTGGCCGCGACGGAGACGCTGAGGCACGACCCGTTCATGACTTTTCTCGCCGGGGGCCCCGATGCGAGCCGGGCGCGGTTCCTGGAGGACCAGCGCCGGTTCCGCAGCGGCGAATTCGAGGTCGATGACGAGACGGGGCTGATGGTCTACGTGCCCGGCTTCCGGGCCCTGCTCGGCCGGCTGGACGTGCGCGTGCTCGCCCTCTTCGGCGAGAAGGACAGGAACGTGGACTGGCGCAAGACGCGCGCCCTGTACACGGAGACGATCGGCCGCAACCCCAGGGCCCGCCTCACGGTCAGGACCTTCCCCGACGGCAATCACAACCTCCACCAGTCCGTGACAGGCGGATACAGGGAGATGCTGGAGATCCTGAAGGGCCCCCGGGTGAGCGAGGGCTACTACGAGACGATCCTGGAGTGGCTGCGGACGCAGGTCCTGGACGCGGATCGGCGCTGACGTGGCTTCCGTGGTATCATCTCCTGCTTGGAACGGACGTTTCACGATATGAAACACACGGACATCCCGGGGACGCAGGCGGTGCGGCGGGCGGTGTCGCTGCTCAAGGCGTTCACCGTGGAGGCGCCCCGGCGGGGTCTGGCCGAGCTGGCCCGCGGGCTGAAGCTCAACAAGACCACCACGTTCCGCCTGCTGCAGGCGCTGGAGGCGGACGGCCTGGTCGCGCGCACGGCCGACGGCGCCGCCTACCAGCTGGGCCCGGAGCTGCTGACGCTCGCGGGCCGAGCGCAGGGCGCCCAGGAGCTGCGGGCGGCCGCGAGGCCGGAGCTGCTCGCGCTCTCGCGCGCCACGCGCGAGACGGCGACGCTCGAGGTGCTGGTCGGCCGCGAGGCGCTGGTGCTGGACGAGGAGACGGGCGGGTACCGCATCGGCGCTCGGCCCTCGGTGGGCGAGCGCTGGCCGGCCCACGCGTCCTCGACCGGCAAGGTGCTGCTCGCGCACCTGCCGGAGCCGAGACGAGCGGAAGCGGTGCGGACGGGCTGGCCCGTCCTCACCCCGCGGACGCTGACGGGCGCGGCCCTGGGCCGCGCGCTGGCGCGCGTCCGGGAGCAGGGCTTCGCGACAGCGGTCGAGGAGCTGGAGCCGGACTACGTCGCGGTGAGCGCGCCGGTGCGCGACGCGTCGGGAGAGGTGGTGGCCGCGCTGAGCGTCGGCGGGCCGAAGGCGCGGATGGGCAAGGCGCGCCTCACGGCCTGCACGCGGCAGGTGAGGGCCGCGGCGCGCCGGGCGTCGGCGCGCCTGGGATTCGGGGCATCGGGCCGGCTCGAGCTGAGGCCGGCCGTGGGAGAAGGGAAGAGTCGATGAGCAGGCGTATTCTCGTCCTGGGTGGCGGCATGATCGGGTCGGCGGTGGCGTTCGACCTGGCGCGGCACGGCCGCGGGCCGGTCACGGTGGCCGACGTCAGGGAGCCGGCGTACAAGCGCCTGCGCGAGCAGCCGGGCGTCACCAGCGTCCGCGCCGACCTGTCGGACCCGGCCATGGTGCGCGCCCTCGCAGCCGACTTCGACCTGGTGGTCGGCGCGCTGCCCAGCGCGCTCGGCTACCGCGCGCTGGCGGCGGTGATCGAGGCGGGGCGTCCCTGCGTCGACATCTCCTTCATGGCCGAGGACGCGCTCGACCTCGACGGCCTGGCCCGCGAGCGGGGCGTGACCGCGGTCGTGGACTGCGGCGTCGCGCCCGGCATCAGCAACCTGATGGTCGGCTACGCCGCGGCCCAGCTGGCGGAGACGGAGTCGGTCGAGATCTACGTGGGCGGCCTGCCCCGCGAGCGGCGGTGGCCCTTCGACTACAAGGCCGGCTTCGCGCCCTCCGACGTGATCGAGGAGTACGTGCGGCCGGCGCGCATGGTCGAGCAGGGGCGCGTGGTGGTGAAGGACGCGCTCTCCGAGCCGGAGCTGCTGGACTTCCCGGGCGTGGGCACGCTCGAGGCCTTCAACACCGACGGCCTGCGCAGCCTGATCTTCACGATGGACGCGCCGTCCATGAAGGAGAAGACGCTGCGCTACCCCGGCCACATCGACCTCATGCGCGCGTTCCGCGAGACCGGGTTCTTCTCCAAGGACCCCGTGAGCGTGGGCGGCCAGATGGTGCGGCCCCTGGACGCGACGGCCGCGCTGCTGTTCCCCAAGTGGACGTTCGCGGAAGGCGAAGCGGACCTGACCGTGTTGCGGGTGAGCGTGGAGGGCCGCACGCGTCAGGGGGCGACCACGCGGTTCGATTTCGACCTGCTGGACCACTACGATCCGCAGACGGGCCTGCGCAGCATGTCGCGCACGACCGCGTTCCCGGCCGCGATCGTCGCCGGCCTGGTCGCGGACGGCGCGTTCTCGCAGCCCGGCGTGCACCCGCCGGAGGTGCTGGGCGCGCGTCCGGGCCTGCTGGAGACGGTGCTGCGCGAGCTGGAGGCGCGCGGCGTGCGCTGCGCCTCGCGGGTGTCCGCGACGGACGCGGCCGAGGCGCTCGCGGCCCGCGCCTGACGGAGGGACGAGGATGAGCACCTACGCCAACAGCCGGCCGCCGCTGGCGTCCGGGATCACGACGCTGCCCGCGTCGTACTACTCGGATCCCGCGCAGTACGAGCGGGAGATGCGGCACATCCACTCGGAGATGTGGCTGTGGGCGGGCCGCGAGCAGCAGGTGGCGAAGCCCGGCGACTTCCTGGTGCAGACGGTGGCGGGAGCCAACGTCATCGTCCTGCGCGGCGAGGACGGCGTCGTGCGCGGGTTCCACAACGTCTGCCGCCACCGCGGGACGCTGCTGTGCAACGAGGCCGAGGGCTCCTTCCCGGGGAAGATCCGCTGCCCCTACCACGCGTGGACGTACGACTACGCGGGACGCCTGGTGGGCGCGCCGCACATGGACAAGGTCGAGGGCTTCCGCGAGCAGGACCATCCGCTGGGCGCCGTCGCGGCCGAGGTCTGGGACGGCCACGTCTTCGTCAACCTGTCCGCGCGGCCGATCCCGTTCGAGCAGCACCTGGGCGAGCTGCGCGAGCGGCTGCGCCCCTGGCGCATGGAGGAGCTCGTCCGCGTCGAGCGGCGCGTCTATCCCGTGCGCGCGAACTGGAAGCTCATCGTCCAGAACTACTCGGAGTGCCTCCACTGCCCGGTGGCGCACCCGCTGCTGCACGAGCAGAGCCACTACATGAGCGGCGAGAACGACCCGCCGCAGCCCACCTGGATGGGTGGCCGCATGGAGCTGCGCGAGGGGGTCGAGACCCTGAGCCTGGACGGCCGCAGCGGCCGCACCTGCCTGCCCGGCCTGCGCAGCCCGCAGACGCGCGAGGTGCACTACTACGCGCTGCTGCCCAATCTCCTGCTCAACCTGCACCCCGACTACATGCTGACGATCACGCTCTGGCCCCGCGGAGTCGGCCACACCGACATCGTGGCGGACTGGCACTTCCATCCGGACGAGATCGCCAGGCCGGGCTTCGACCCGAAGAGCTCCATCGAGTTCTGGGACCTCACGAACCGGCAGGACTGGGAGCTGTCCGAGCGAGCGCAGAGCGGCATCACCTCCAGGGGTTACCGGCCGGGCCCCTACTCGAACCGCGAGGAGCTGCTGCACGCGTTCGACCGGTTCGTCCAGGAGCGCACGGACGGGCGCTGAGGCGCCGAAACGCCCTTTTTTCACCGCTGGCCTTGCCGGGCACCCCCCGGTATCCAAGGATGGATACCGGAGGTCCCACGACATGCCCGAGGCCGCGCCCACCCGGCTGCCCGACATCCTGGGTCGTCACCAGCAGGAGATCCTCGACGACTGGCTGAAGCTGCAGGCCGAGACGTTCTCGCGGCGGCGCGACCTCATCAGCGACGAGGAGCTGAAGCAGCAGTCCGCTAGCTTCCTGCAGGGCCTCCGCAGCGCGGCCGCCACCGACCTCGACCCAAGGGGCCCGGCCTGGCAGGGCGTGCGCGACCTGCTGGGCGAGATCTCGACCAGTCGGGTCCGGCAGGGCTTCTCGCCCTCCGAGACGGCGACGTTCGTGTTCTCGCTGAAGCAGCCGCTGTTCGCGCGCCTCAACCGCGAGCTGGCGAGCGACACGCGCGCCCTGGCGGAGGAGACCTGGACGGCCACGCGGCTGCTGGACGCCCTGGGCCTCCACACGACCGAGGTCTACCAGAGGGGGCGGGAGCAGGTCATCGTTCGCCAGCAGCAGGACCTGCTCGAGCTGTCCACTCCGGTGGTCGAGCTGTGGGAAGGGGTGCTGGCCCTCCCGCTGATCGGCACGCTCGACAGCAGCCGCACCCAGGTCGTGATGGAGAGCCTGCTCCAGCAGATCGTGGACACGAAAGCGGGCGTGGCCATCATCGACATCACCGGGGTCCCCACCGTGGACACGCTGGTGGCGCAGCACCTGCTCAAGACGGTGGCGGCGGCGCGGCTGATGGGCGCGGACTGCATCATCAGCGGCATCCGCCCCCAGATCGCGCAGACGATCGTGCACCTGGGCGTGGACCTGGGCGACGTGGTGACCAAGTCCAGCCTGGCGGACGCGTTGACCATCGCGTTGAACCGGGCCGGCTGGGTGGTGACGCGCACGGCGCCCGGCCAGGCCGCTCGGTAGGGCTCCGGCATGGAACGCATCCCCATCTTGAGAATGGGGTCCTTCCTGCTGGTCACGATCCAGGTGGACATGCACGACCGCCTGGCGCTGGCCCTGCAGGACGACCTCATGGGCCGGATCCGCGAGACGCGCGCACGCGGCGTGCTGATCGACATCTCGGCCCTGGACGTGGTCGACTCCTTCATCGGCCGCATGATCGGGAACATCGCGGCCATGGCCCGCGTGCTCGATGCGGATACGGTCGTGACCGGCATGCGTCCGGCGGTCGCGATCACGCTGGTCGAGCTGGGCCTGTCGCTTCCCGGCGTCCGGACCGCCCTGGACGTCGAGCGGGGCATGAAGCTGCTCACCGACGGGACTCAGCCCCCGGACCAGCGTGGGCGTCGAGCGCGTTGAGCACCTGCCGGTGCGCACCGATGAGGACCTGGTGCGCGCGCGGCAGGCGGTGAGGGAGGCGGCCGTCGCGCTGGGGTTCAGCCTGGTCGACCAGACCAAGATCGTCACGGCCGCCAGCGAGCTGGCCCGCAACACCATCATCCACGGCGGCGGGGGCGACCTGAAGGTGGAGCGCCTCCGGGAGGGCGCGCGGTCCGCCGTCCGCCTGACCTTCGTGGACCGGGGTCCCGGCATCGCGAACGTCGAGCAGGCCCTGCGCGACGGGTACACCACCGGCACCGGCCTGGGCCTGGGCCTGGGCGGAGCGCGCCGCCTCATGAGCGACCTGTCTATTTCCTCGCGCCCTGCTGAAGGCACGACGATCGTGGCGATACGCTGGAGGCAATGACCCACGGGGGTCGGCCGCCGCTCTCCTCCGAGTCGGTTCCCCTATCGGACGAAAGCCAGATCGGGGAAGCCAGACGCGCCGTGGCGGCGCTGGGCCGCCGCCTGGGTCTCGGCGAAACGGAGATCGGCCAGGCGAGCATCGTGGCCACGGAGGCCGCAGCCAACGTGCTGCGGCACGGTGGCGGGGGCGAGCTGGTGCTGCGGAGCCTGGAACCGGCCCGTGGCCTCGAGCTGCTCGCCCTCGACCGTGGACCGGGGATCGCGGATGTGGCGCGGGCATTCGAGGATGGCTATTCGACGGCGGGCAGCAGCGGGACCGGGCTGGGCGCGATGCGGCGCCTGTCGTCCGCCTTCGAGCTGTGGACCGCGCCCGGCCAGGGCACGGCGGTCCTGATGCGCATCGCGGATGCCCAATCGACGTCCACGCAGGCGGTGGGGGCGGTCTGCGTCCCGCATCCCAAGGAACAGGAGTGCGGCGACGCCTGGGACTTCGACGCGCGTCCTTCCGGCTACCGGGTCGTGATCGCGGACGGACTGGGCCACGGTCCGCTGGCCAGGGAGGCGGCGCTGCGCGTCGTGGAAGGGGCGACCCGCGGAGTCGAGTCGCCCACCCGCGCGCTGGAGGAGGCGGCCCGCACCGCGATGGGATCGCGCGGAGCGGCGGTGGCCGTGGCCGACGTGGACCTGGCCGCGGGCCAGGTGCGCTACGCCGGGATCGGGAACATCTCGGGGATGCTGGTCGACGGCGCACGCACGCGGAGCATGGTGTCGATGAGCGGGACCGTCGGGCAGGGGGTCCCGCGCATCCGCGAGTTCACGTATCCCATGGAGGCCCAGACCCTGCTCCTCATGTACTCGGACGGGCTGGCCACGCACTGGTCCCTGGAGGGGTATGCGGGGCTGGGGGCGCGGCATCCCGCGCTGCTCGCCGGAGTGCTCTACCGCGACCACTCCCGCCGCCGCGACGACGTCACGGTGGTCGCGGTGCGGCGTAAGGCTCCATGACCCGTCCGCTCCTCACGATCGCCCTGCGCTCCGAGCGCGACGTCGTCGCCGCGCGCCAGCGCGCGCGGCAGGTGGCGCGCCTGCTCGGCTTCCCGACGCAGGACCAGACGCGTCTGGCCATCGCCGTGTCGGAGGTCGCACGCAACGCGGTCCAGTACGCCTCGCAGGGACGGCTCGAGTTCCGCCTGGACCTGGACGCCTCGCCACAGCAGCTGGTGATGCGCATCAGCGACGAGGGGCCCGGCTTCGCCAGCGACGCCAACGGCCTGCCCGTACGCTCGTCGGGCACGGGCCTGGCCTCGGCGCGCCGGCTGGTGGACCGGCTCGAGGTGGAGACGGGCGCCGGCCGAGGGACCACCGTGCTGATGCGGAAACGCCTCTCGCGGTCGCGGGGGTCGGTGCTCTCGTCCGAGCTGCCCGGCCTGGTCGAGGCGCTCACCCGCGAGCGCGTGGACGACTTCGCGGAGGAGATCCATCAGCAGAACCGCGAGCTGGTGCAGGCGCTCGACGAGCTGCGCGGCCGCCAGGAGGACCTGGAGCGGATCAACCGCGAGCTGGAGGACACCAACCGCGGCGTGGTCGCTCTCTACGCGGAGCTGGACGAGAAGGCGGAGCACCTCAGGCGCGCGGACGCGATGAAGACGAAGTTCCTCTCGAACATGAGCCACGAGTTCCGCACGCCCCTGAACGCTATCCTGGCCATCGCGCGGCTGCTGCAGGAGCACGCCGACGGGGACCTCGAGCCCGAGCAGGACAAGCAGGTCGCCTTCATCATGAAGGCCGCGCGCGAGCTCACGGACCTGGTGGACGACCTGCTCGACCTGGCCAAGGTGGAGGCGGGCAAGATCGTGGTGCGCCGCGGGCGCCTGGACCTGGCGAACGTCTTCGGCGCCCTGCGCGGCATGATGCGCCCGCTGCTGGTGAACGACCGCGTGCGGCTGCTGATCGAAGAGCCGTCGGGGCTGCCGGTGCTCCACAGCGACGAGGCCAAGGTCTCACAGGTGCTCCGCAACCTGCTCTCGAACGCGCTCAAGTTCACCGAGCGCGGCGAGGTGCGGATGTGGGCCGCGCTGTCGGCGGACGGGACCCGCATCGAGGTGTCGGTCTCGGACACCGGGATCGGCATCGACCCCGCGGACCAGGTCCACATCTTCGAGGAGTTCGGCCAGGTCGAGCACGCGGTCCAGCGCCGCGTGA
>JAICEW010000161.1 GCA_025923995.1 Vicinamibacteria bacterium
AAGTTGCCTGCGCCCCACGACCCTTTGACCTGGATCTTCACGCGGTCGTCGCCGGTGCCGAACAGGATCACGCGCCTGTGCAGCGCGGGCAGCGTCTTCCACGGCTTGTTGAGGTCGATGCCGCGCTCGCGCGCCACCGCGCGCACGATGTCGGTGCCCCAGCTGGTGCCCTCGCCCACCGCGCCCAGCGGCTTCACCGCGCCCTCGTTGATGGAGAGGTCCGGGTTGGGCACGACCAGCTCGGGGTCCATCTCCATGCGGGTGCCGAGGCCGGAGCAGTCCGGGCACATGCCCAGCGGCGAGTTGAACGAGAACAGCTGCGGCGACGGCTCGGGGAAGGAGATGCCGCAGTCGTGGCAGGCGCGGTGCTGCGACATGACCTGCTCGGGCCGCCCCTCGGGCGAGACGACCAGCATGCCCCCGCCGTAGCGCAGCGCGGTCTCGACCGAGTCGTGCAGCCGCTGGTTCATCCCCTCGCGGGCGATCAGCCGGTCCACCACCGCGTCGATCGAGTGCTTCTTCTTCTTGTCGAGCCGGATGTCGTCCTCGAGCGTGACCACCACGCCGTCCACGCGGACGCGCGTGAAGCCGGCCTTGCGGACCTGCTCGAAGACCTCCTTGTGCTCGCCCTTGCGCTCCTTGATGAGCGGCGCCAGCAGCAGGAACTTCGTGCCGGAGGGCAGGTCGGCGATCTCGTGCACGATCTGCTGCGGGGACTGCTGCGAGACGGGCCGGCCGCAGCGGTGGCAGGTGAGCCGCCCCACGCGCGCCCACAGCACGCGCAGGTAGTCGTGGATCTCGGTGATGGTGCCGACGGTCGAGCGCGGGTTGGCGCTGGCGGCCTTCTGCTCGATCGAGATGGTGGGGGCCAGGCCGCGGATCGAGTCGTAGAGCGGCTTGTCCATCTGGCCCAGGAACTGCCGGGCGTACGCGTTCAGGCTCTCGATGTACCGGCGCTGTCCCTCGGCGTAGAGCGTGTCGAACGCGAGCGACGACTTCCCGGAGCCCGAGACGCCGGTCAGGATCACCAGCTTCTTCTTGGGGATCTCGACCGTGATGTTCTTGAGGTTGTGTTGGCGTGCGCCGGTGATGATGATGCGGTCCAGCTCCATCGTGGCCTCGATGACCGCCCCCGCGGCGGAACCTTCGATTCTCGTCCCAAACGGACCCGCGGGTCCAGCCCCCGGACGCCTGGGGGACAAGACCGCGCACCGGACAAGATGGGAAACCGCACCATACGCCTCCGTAGCGCCCACCCGGGTCCGGTTGGTTTAGGATGGCGGCCATTTCATGCCCGAGATGCTGAACCTGGGGCTGGCCGAGCCCGCAACGGGGAATCCCGGCTACGAGCTGGACCTGGGTCGCGTCCTCCGCCAGAGCTTCTCGGTCACCTGGTCGAACCTCCTGCCGTTCGGCCTGGTCGGCCTGGCCGTCTACTCGCCCGCGCTGCTGTTGCTGGGGCTGGCCGCCGTCCTGCCCGTCTCCGACGACGTGGCGCGGATCATGATGACGACGTCGGACCTGCTGGGGCGGCTGCTGGGGCTGGTGCTGGCGGGCGCGCTGGCCTACGGGGTGATCGAGAACCTGCGCGGCCGGAGGCCGGCCATCGGCCAGACGGTGGGGGTCGGGCTGCGCAGCGGCGTCCGGGTGTTCCTGGTGAGCCTGGTGTCGGGGATCGCCACCGTGGTCGGCCTGGTGCTGTGCATCGTGCCCGGCGTCATCGTCTACTGCATGCTCTGGGTCGCGGTGCCGGTGGCGGTGGTCGAGCAGGCCGGCGTGATGGAGGCGATGGACCGCAGCCAGAACCTCACGGCGGGCACGCGTCTCGGCGTGTTCGCCGTGAACCTCGTGATCGGCGTGCTGGTCGGCGCCTGCGGCTTCATGGTCTACGCCCTGGCCATCGGCGGCGTCATGATCCTCGGTGGCGGCGAGGCGGTTCCCGCCTCCCGGCTGGCAGCCGGACAGCTGGCGGGCTCGCTGCTGCTGATCCCGCTCGAGTGCCTGCAGGCGGCCTCGGCCGCCGTCGGGTACTACGACCTGCGCGTGCACCGCGAGGGGGCCGAGGTCGACGAGCTGGTCAGCGTGTTCGAGTAGCCGCCCGCTTCCGCTCCTGGCGGTGGCCCAGCATCAGCTTCTGCTCCAGCCGCCGCCTCTGCGCGACGTAGAAGTCGTGCAGGAACCGCTCGGCGTCGTGGTCCGCCACGGGCGGCTGCCAGCGCAGCTTGGCCTGCACCTTCTCCGACACCGCGCGCAGCGACTGCCAGCGCACCGGGCCCTGGCTGCGCAGGAGCTCCTCCAGGACCTGGAGCTCGTAGATGCCGTAGATGTCGAGCTGCTCGCGGGTGAAGGCGTATCGCGCCTCGGCGGCCTGGGCCGACGGGCG
Organism: Vicinamibacteria bacterium; assembly: GCA_025923995.1. GTDB lineage: Bacteria > Acidobacteriota > Vicinamibacteria > Fen-336 > Fen-336 > JAICEW01. The sequence goes on from JAICEW010000161.1 coordinate 2,384, forward strand.
GGCGCCGCTGAGGTCCTCGAGCAGCAGCGCCCGCGGCGCGCGCACCACCAGCGTGCCGCCCACCAGGTCGCCGGGACGCAGCCGGTCGCGGTTGAACAGCGGCAGCAGCGCGAACACCAGCAGCCAGCCCAGCGAGACCAGCCGCGCCCAGCCCGGCAGCGACTCGCCCAGGCTGGCGGGAGCCAGCAGCGCCACCAGGGGCAGGAAGAACTCGATCTCGCGCGTCAGGTTCCGCGCGAACACCGCCTCCGCCGTCAGCGGGCCTCCGTGAGCGTCCACGACGCGCAGCCGCAGCGCGCGCTTGCCGGGCGTCGCGCCCTTCCACCGGCTCTCGAAGAACGTGAAATAGAACGTGCGCAGGACGAAGAAGGCCACCAGCGCGATGGCGAACCCGATGCCGCCGGCGGCGCCCACCAGGATCACGCTCGCGATGAGGAGCACGATGCTGGCGCTCGCCAGGATCACGAGGTCGAGCAGGAACGCGCCCGCGCGCTCGCCGGTGTCGGCCAGCGTCCAGCGCAGGGGCACTCCCTCCGGCGTGACCACCTCGCGCACGCGGCCGCGCGGGGCCGCCAGCAGGGCCGCGCTCACGGCGCCCCTTCGCGGCCCACGCGGGTGAAGTACACGGTCCACAGCAGCGCCGACAGCAGCGCCACCGACAGGCGCAGCGCCACGTCGTGGACGGTCTGCCGGAAGACGCCCTCGATCATCCCGGCCAGCAGCAGCATCAGGACCGCGCCCAGCACCACGACGCCCGCGTCGCGGCCGCGCAGGCCCAGGTTGACGAGCCGCGTGTGGCGGCCGGGGAAGAGCAGGCTCTCGCCGACCGCCAGGCCGGCCGCCCCGCACAGGACCACGGCCAGCAGCTCGGTCACGCCGTGCGGGAGGATCCAGGCCCAGAACTCGATCCCCAGGCCGCGATCCTGGTAGAGGGCGGCGAACGCGCCCAGCAGCAGCCCGTTCGTGAACAGCAGCAGCATCACCGGCACGCCGGCCGCGAAGCCGAGCGCGGCGCAGAGCATGCCGACCCGCGCGTTGTGCGTGAAGAGGTACATGGCGAACGCGCCCAGCACGTCGGCGGGGTGCTTGTCGTCGTAAAGGACCTGCCGCAGCTCGGCCGTGGTCGCCGCGGGCGTGCGCCCCGCGGCGTAGTCGTCGTCCACGAGCGCGTAGAAGCGGTTGGGATCGGTCGCGGTCAGGCCCAGGCCGGTGAGCGCGCCCAGCACCATCAGGGCCGCCGACAGCGCGAGCTGCCGGCGCAGGACGCGGACGGTCGCGGGGAAGCGCACGGCCAGGAACCGCCGGGCCGCCTCCAGCGCCGGCCGCTTCGCGCCGTACACGCAGACGTACGCGCGCGCGGCCAGGCTCTCCAGGTACTCGAGCACGTTCGCGTCCAGCGAGATGGCCCGCGCCACGCTGAGCGACGAGAGCGTGGCCCGGTAGAGCACGGGCAGCCGGCTCAGCTCCGCCGCGGTCAGCGTGACCAGCCCCGACGCCTCCACCCGCACGATGAGCCCCTCCAGCTCCCGCCACGACTCCTCGCGCTCCCGGCGGAACTCCAGCGACTTCACACCAGCTCCCGCCGCTTGATGTCCAGGTAGCGGTTGATGAGCCGCGTGCTGAGGCCGCCCGGAGGCGTCTCGATGCACAAGGCACCCATGCGGCGCAGTCGCAGCAGCACCACCTCGCGCTCGCGCAGCAGGTCGCGGGCGACCATCGCGCGGTTGAGGTCCGTGAGGTCGCGCGGCGCACCGTCCGCCGTCTCCCCCAGCGCCTGGTCGCGCAGCGTGGTGAACAGCACCAGGTGGCGGCGGGCCAGCCGGCCCAGGTTCTCGATCATCAGCTCGGCGGTGACGGTGTCCACGAAGTCCGTGAGCACCACCACCAGGCTGCGGCGCTTGAGGCGGCGGTCCAGCTCGACCAGGCCCAGCGTGAAGTTGGTCTCGGCCCGCGAGTACGAGAGCTCGGCCGTGCGCTGCTGCAGCCGCAGGAAGGCGTCGGGCCCGCTGCGCGGCTCGGTGAACAGGCGGACGCGCTCGTCGAAGGCGTACAGGCTCACGCGGTCGCCCGTCTTGAGCGCGACGTAGCCCAGCAGCAGCGACGCGTTGATCGCATGGTCCAGGCGGGGGATGCCCGCGAGCGGCTCGCTCATCAGGTAGCCGGTGTCGAGGGCCAGCACCACCTGGTGGTTGCGCTCCGCCCGGTGCTCGCGCAGCAGCAGCTTGCGATGGCGCGCCGAGGACTTCCAGTCCAGCGCGCGCGGGTCCAGGCCGGGGAGGTACTCGCGCAGCGAGTCGAACTCGGATCCCTCGCCCCGGTGCGCCTGCACCTTCGTGCCCGCCAGGAACTCGCGCGCGCTGGTGAAGCGCAGCGCGGCCTGGCGCACGCCCCGCACGTTCGGGAGGATGGCGACGCGGCGGCCCAGCGGGCGCCGCTCGACGAAGCGCAGCAGGCCCAGCGGCCCGGTCCAGCGCAGCCAGGCCGCGCGCACGCGGGCCGCGCCCCGCCGCCGCGGCACCAGCGCGACCTGCAGGGGCGCCGCCCGCCCGCCGCTCACCAATGCCGGCGTCATGGGCTGCGGCTCCAGCGCGTCGTCGAGGTCGCACAGCACCTCGACCCGCGTCGACCGCGCGCCCCGGGGCACCTCCAGGCGCAGGCGCGCCTCGTCCCGGTCTCCGATGAACAGCGTGTCGGGGATCTCGGCCGAGAGCTTCAGCGCTCCCGGCCGCACCGCGAGCGCGGCGTCGGCCAGCGCCGACGCGGTCGCCGCCACCAGCGCCGCCGCCCAGGCGACCCAGAGCGCGGGCGCCACCAGCGACGGCAGCAGCGCCACCGGGAAGCCCGCGGCCAGGACCAGCACCAGTCGTCGCGTGGGCTGGATCATCGCGGAGCCGGCACCTCGTCCACGATCTGCTGCAGGACCGACGCCGTGGTCAGGCCCTCGATCTCGGAGCCCGGCACGAGCATCACGCGATGCGCGAGCGCCGGCGCGGCCAGCTGCTTCACGTCGTCGGGGATCACGAAGTCGCGGCCGTCCAGCGCGGCGCGAGCACGCGCGGCTGCCGCCAGCATGCTGCCCGCGCGCGGGGACGCGCCGCACATGAGGCCCGCGTTCTGACGGGTGGCGCGCACCATGGCGACCACGTACTCCACGACCGGGTCCGACAGGCGCAGGGCGGCCACCACGGCGCGCGCGTCCAGCACCTCCTGGAGCGACGCGGCCGGCGTCAGCCCGAATTCGAGCAGGCGCGGCATGGCCGTGCGGTGCCCGTGCAGCTTCACGATCTCGCGCTCCTGCTCGTGCGAGGGGTAGCCGATCGGGATCTTGAAGAGGAAGCGGTCGAGCTGGGCCTCGGGCAGGGGATACGTGCCCTCCTGCTCGATCGGGTTCTGGGTGGCGATCACGGTGAAGGCCTCGCCCAGCGGGTAGCTCACCCCGTCGATGGTGACCGCGCGCTCCTGCATCGCCTCCAGCAGCGCGGACTGTGTCTTGGGCGGCGTGCGGTTGATCTCGTCGGCCAGCAGGATGCTGGTGAAGACCGGCCCGCGGTTCAGCACGAACTGGTTGCGCTCGAAGTGGAAGACGTTCGTGCCCAGCACGTCGCCGGGCATCAGGTCGGGCGTGAACTGGATGCGCTTGAAGGGGAGCGAGAGAGCGCCCGCGAAGCCCTGGGCCAGCAGGGTCTTCGCCGTGCCGGGCACGCCTTCGAGCAGCACGTGTCCTTCGGCCAGCAGCGCGACCAGCATGAGGTCGATGGCCTGGTCGTGGCCGACCACCACCTTGCGGATCGTCTCCAGCAGCCGGGCTCTAAGAGCCGCCAGCGCGTTCAGGTCCACCGAGCATCTCCTGTCTCCAGCGGTGCACTCGCCGCGCGATGGCCAGCACCGCGGCCGGCGCGGGCGCCCTCTCTTCGCGCAGGCGGGTCACCGACGTCTCCAGCGCGGCCAGGTCCTCGGTCACGCGTCGCCGGCGGCCCAGCCGGCGCAGCCGGTCCCGCAGCTCCGCCGGCGCCAGCCCCGCGGGAGCGTGCAGCGTGCGCGCGACCTCGTGCTTGAGGCTCTCCAGGTAGCGGCCGAGAGTGTACGCGGAGTGTCCGCCCAGCCGCAGCAGCGCCGCCGTGTTCTCGACCAGCACGCCCTTGCCGGCCGAGAGCGGAGAGGGCGCCGGCAGCGGAGCGCCGAAGCGGCCCAGCCCCGCCCACACCAGGAACGCGACCACGAACGCTCCCTGCACCGACGCCACCGCGAGCGGGAACGTGAACAGCTCGCGCCACAGCGACGGAGCCCGCTCGTGTCCGTGCAGGGTCTCGTCGAGGACGACCGTCTGGCCGGGCCGCCGCGCGTAGCCGAGCACGGCCCAGGCCACCGTCGCGTTGTCCCCGTCGCCCAGCCCGTGGTTCGCCAGCACGTCGGGATCGGAGAGGATCCAGACTGTGCCCCCCAGCGCGTCCTCGCGCTCGGCCAGCAGCCAGCCGCCCGCGCAGGTGATGAGGGGCGTGAGCTGGTCGCTCGTGGGACGGAGCAGCTGCGGCCGCTGCAGCGTCGGGTTGGCGGGCACGCCCTCGCAGGACAGCACGCCGTCCCCCGCGGGCAGCGCGTAGCTGGCCGGGATGTCCGCGTCCTGCAGCGCCCGCGCCACCGCGGTGGGCGGCACCAGCTCCGCGCGGCCGAGCCAGCCGGGGTGCTGGTCGTCCTCCTGGCCCTGCCACTTGGGCAGCACCAGCAGCGTGCGCCGCGCGGACCGCAGCATCTGCTGGAGCTTCCGGGTCCGCGCCGGCGTGTCCGCGTCCAGCCGGGGCTCGGCCACCACCAGCAGGGCCTGGTCCCCCGCGCGGGTGCCCGAGTCGAAGCGGCTCACCATCACCGGGACGTCCTGCGCCCGCATCAGCTCCACGAACGCGCGGTGGCCGATGGCCGACCGGCTGTACGCGTCCGCCTTCGCGGAGTCGACCTCCGTCGGCTCGGGCGCGATCAGGCCGACCACCAGCCAGGTCGCGAACGACGCGACGGAGATCGAGACCAGCCAGACCAGCGCGCGCCGGCTGAAGGGCCCTTCGCTCACGAGGCCCGCTCGAAGCTGTCCAGGAAGCGGCGGTAGTGGCCGAGGCAGTTCTCGTAGTCCTGCCGGCCGGCCTCGCGGCCGCCGAAGTGGACGGCCTCCGCCGCGGTCACCAGCACGCCCAGGGCGGCGCGCGCCTCTCCCGCCAGGCGCGTGCGCGAGAGCACCTCGCGGCTGGTGTGCGCGGGCGCCGGCGCGGTCGCGGGCCGGCGCTGCAGCGCCGCGAACAGGTGCAGCAGCAGCAGGTGGATGGCCTCGCCGTAGCGGCCGGCTCGCGCGAGCTCCTCGACGTCCGTCAGCGGCCCGATGCGGAGCGCACGCGGCGCGGGACGCGCCGTCGCCGTCGCCTCCGGTGTCGGGACGACGTCCGCTTCGCGCCCGCGACGCGACCGCGCGGCCTGGAGGAGGGCCCAGACCAGCGCGATCAGGAGGGCGCCGAACAGGAGCCCCCACACCAGCATCGCGGACGGCAGCGGGATCAGGGACCCGGACGATCCGCTGCGGGACGCGCGTGATCCGCCGCGGCCCGGGGGTTTCGGAGGCGGTGCGTCGGCATCGGGAGAGCCCGAGCGCGCGGCCACGCCGGGCAGCTCCGTCTGGTAGCGGCCGCCCGCGAGCACCTGCCTTGCGGCTTCGCGCGGGTCCACCGGCTCCGCCGCGACGGCGAGCAGGCCTACCAGGCACAGCGCGTGTGGCGTCACCCCGCGGACTGTGCCAGCACCAGGGCGGGCGGTCAACGGTTTGACCACCGGCCGCCCTCGAAGCTATCGTCTGCCATCGCCCGTCGCGGGCGCGGCCGGCGCCGCGAGCACCTTCGACAGGGCTGGTGGGACGCCCCCTCCGGAAGCGTCAGCACCGAGACCATGGACAAGAGGACCACCGTTCGGATCGTTCCATCCCGGGCCGTGACGGCATTGCTCGAGGACCAGGACCTGGTCCCGGTCGCGCTGGCCCGGGTCGCCGACATCTCCGAAGGCGGCGTCTGCCTCTGGACCGACGCCACCGTGCGCGCGGGCGACCTGCTCATCCTCCAGCTCAGCTTCCCCGACGAGCTGCGGCCCTTCCAGGCCGCGGGGCGCGTGGTGTGGACGCGCGGCGAGGTGGGGCACGGCCAGTGCGGCGTCGCCTGGGCGACCACGGTCGGGCCGCAGCACGCGCGCCTCGCGGTCCTGATCCGGTCCTCCCAGACCAGCCACTGACCCCGGGCCGGGCCTCCGGCCGGCCGGTAGGGACGGCTCGGACGATCTGCTATGATCGCCGCTCGCTCCCTCCTCCACATCGGCCTGCGGCTGTCGGGAGCGTCACCAAGGACGGTCCCGATGTCGTCGGGAAGGAAGCGCGTGCCGCTCATCTGCCCGTCCTGCGCAGCCCAGCAAGAAGCCGACTCCGAGGTCTGCTTCTCCTGCGGCCGGCTGATCAGCGCGCTCACCCAGGGCCACGTCCTCGCGTCCCGCTACGAGATCCAGACCCTGCTGGGCCGGGGCGGCATGGGCGTCGTCTACAAGGCCCACGACCGGCTGCTGGACGAGCCGGTGGCCATCAAGGTCCTGCGCAGCGACCTCATGGGGACGCCGGAGCTGGCGAAGCGCTTCCGCTCGGAGATCAAGCTGGCGCGGAAGGTCTCGCACAACAACGTGTGCCGCATCCACGAGTACGGCGAGGACGGCTCGCTCAGCTACATCTCGATGGCGCTGATCGAGGGCACCGACCTGCGCAAGGTGCTGCGGCGCCATCCGGACGGGCTGCCGCACGCGGAGGCCTACGAGGCGGCCATCCAGGCCTCCGAGGGGCTCCAGGCCATCCACCAGGTCGGCATCATCCACCGCGACCTCAAGACGCCCAACATCGTGCGCGACGCCGCGGGCGTCGTGCGGCTGATGGACTTCGGGATCGCCAAGGAGGCCGACCGCAACGCCGGGTTCACCGCCACCGGCGAGGTGATGGGCACGCCGGAGTACATGAGCCCGGAGCAGTGCCGCGGCGAGCGGCTGGATTTCCGCAGCGACGTGTACTCGATGGGCATCGTCACCTACGAGATGTTCACGGGGCGCGTGCCCTTCCACGGCGAGACCGTGATGGCCACGCTGCTGCAGCAGCTGCAGGAGCCGCCGCCGCTCGAGGGAGCGGCCGGATCGCGCCTGCCTTCCGCCCTGGTCCCCGTGCTCCGCTGCGCGCTGGCCAAGCGGCCGGCCGACCGCTATCCGTCGGCGGCCCACCTCGCGGAAGCGCTGCGTGGGGCGCGCGCGGCGAGCGCCTCCGCCACGCCGCCCTCGCTCGAGCCGAGCGGGCCCGAGGTCGCCGAGCCGGCCGCCGACGCCCCGCCACCGCCGCCCGCGGCGCGCGAGGCCGGCGAGGAGCGGCGGCGCGACTCGCGTCTGGCCATCAGCGTGGACCTGGTGGTGGTGCGGATCGGCTCCGACGGCGTGCCGAGCGCCGACGAGCTCACGCTCGCGGACAACATCGGCCGTCGCGGCGCGCGCATCCTCACCGCCGACGACCGCGCCGCCATCGGCGACGTCGTGCGCATCACCGAGCGCGGCGGGGACTTCCAGACCACCGCGACGGTGCGGCACGTGTCGGTCGGCGCCGACGGCATCCGGCGCCTGGGCGTCGAGTTCGTGGACCGGACCGCGCCCGATCGCCTGCTGCCCAACCCGGAGGCCCGGCCGCGGCCCAAGCGCCAGTCGCGTCCCGCCGCGAACCAGCTCCCCGACACGCCGCTCTCCCTCCGGAGCGTCCGGCACGACGGGCCCGAGCGCCGGCGCCACACGCGTCTGGGCATCAGCTTCGACCTGCTGCTGCGGCGCGTCGGGCCCAACGGCACCACGCTGCAGGAGGAGCGGACCATCGCCGACAACGTCGGGCGCCACGGCGCGCGCGTCATGACGACGATGAACGGCCTCGCGGTGGGCGAGGTGGTCTCGATCGAGGAGATCGGCGGGCCGTTCCGCACGCGCGCGACCGTACGCAACACGCACGTCGGCGCGGACCGGATCCGTCGCATCGGCCTCGAGTTCGTGGACCGCGAGGCCCCTTCGAGCCTCGTGCCGCAGGATCCGGCCGCGGCGCGCCCGTCGCCGCCCACGCCCGTCACCCCCTCGACTCCCGTCACGCCGATCACGCCCACCGCCCCCGTGACCCCGGTGACGCCCACGGCCGCCGTCCGCGCCCCCACGCCGTCGTCGCCGATCACGCCGGTGCCGCCGGCGACCGCGGGCACCCCACGGGTGGCGGAGCCCAGGAAGTCCCTGGGTCCCCTGACCCGCGACGAGCTGCTGGCCACGCTCGAGCGCGCGGGCGGGCGCAGCCACTTCGAGGTGCTCGGAGTGGCGGCGACCGCGAGCGACGCGGAGGTCAAGGAGGCGGCGGCGCGCCTGTCCCGGCGCTTCCATCCGGACGTCCCGCTCGGCGCCGACGTGTCCGACCTCAAGCGGCAGGTCGAGGCCATCTTCATCCGCGTCACCGAGGCCTACGACGTGCTGCGCGATCCCACGCGGCGGGAGCGCCACGAGCGGATGCTGGGCATCACCCCCGCGGCCAGGGCGATCTCGCGGCAGCAGCCGCCCAGGAGCGACCCGCCCCCGCCGCCGCCATCCACCCCCAAGGGGCCCGATCCCGAGAGGGACGCCGAGCTGGCCGAGTCGATGTGGAAGGAGGCGCGGGCGCTGCTGGCGAAGGACCGCAACTGGGACGCCATCCAGAAGCTCGAGGGTGCCCTGGAGCTGGCGCCGGGCAGCAAGGTCAACCAGGCCGTTCGCATCCTGCTCGCGCAGACGATCGCCAAGAACCCGAAGTGGCAGAAGCGGGCCGAGGAGATCCTGCTCGTGCTCGTCCAGGAGAACCCGCGGCTGCCGGAGGCGCACCTGGAGCTGGGCAGCCTGTACAAGCGGGCGGGCCTCAAGACGCGCGCCGCCGCCCAGTTCCGGATGGTCCTGCAGCTGCGGCCCGCCGACGAGCAGGCCGCAGCGGAGCTCCGGGCCCTGGCGTGACGCGCAGGATACAATCGCGCATGCCAGGAGCGCCGCTGCGGCCGATGGGAACCGGCCGCGTGGCCCGTGAGCTCTCGGGACGCCGGGTCCGCTTCAGCCTCCAGACGCGCATCCTCCTGGTCGTGCTGGTGTGCGTGGTGGTGCCGCTGCTCCTGATGGGCGCGTACCTGCTCGAGCAGACCGAGGCGGTGCTGGGCGCCAAGGCGCGCGAGACCGTGGCCAACCACCTGCACCGCCGCGCGGACGCGCTGGACGCGTGGGTGCAGGAGCGCATGCGCGAGGCGAGCTCCTGGTCCGGCTCCTTCATCGTCTACGAGGGGGTCGAGTCGTTGCAGCGGCCGGGCGGCGACGACGCGCGCGACCGCCAGGACATCACGGGCTACCTCGAGTTCGTGCTCGGGCACTACCAGGTGTACGAGTCGCTCTTCGTCGTGGACCTCGCGGGCCGCGTGCTGGCCTCGACGCGCGACGAGGAGCTCGATCCCTGGGCCCTGGACCTCCTGCGCAAACCGATGCCGGAGGGCACCGTCTCGCCGCTGCGCCGCTCGGGACGCCTGTCCCGGCCGACGATGCTCGTGCTGCACGAGATCCGGCCGCGGGGGGAGAAAGGGCTGGAGGCCGTGGGCGCTCGCGACGGGAAGGTGATCGGCTACTTCGTCGGCCGCATCGACCTGGACGCGCTCGAAGGCCAGCTCCGGGGCTCGTCGGGCGAGATCGAGCCCGACTTCTGGCTGCTGGACGAGAAGGGCCGCATCCTGATCGAGAAGGGGCGGCTGGCCGAGGAGCCGGGGACGAAGCCCTTCCCCGCCGGGCTCCCCGAGGCGGGCGCCAGGCTGGAGCCGCGGGAGGCCTCGCTGCCGGACCTGGGGCCGACCGTCTACGGCCTGCGCGAATTGGCGGAGCCGCTGCGCGGGTACCTGGTCGCGACGGTCCCCGCGTCCGGCGCGTACCGACCGCTCGAGGAGTCGCGCAGCCGGCTGGTCAAGGCCGGCATCCCGGCGGTGCTCGTCATCTTCGCGCTCGCGTTCGTGCTGGCGCGCGGCATGCTGCGGCCGATCCTGCTGCTGTCGGAGGGCGCGCAGCGCGTGAGCGCCGGCGACCTGGACGTGCACCTGCCCGTGCGCGGGCGCGACGAGCTGGCCGACCTGACCAGCGCCTTCAACGACATGGCCCGCCGCGTGCGCGAGAGCCGGGACGAGCTGGCCCAGGCCGCGAGCGCCCTGGCGCGCACCAACGACCAGCTGGAGGCGGCCAAGGAGCGCTTCCGCGCGCAGGCCATCACCGACGCGCTGACCGGGCTCTTCAACCGCCGCCACTTCGAGGACACGCTCGACGAGCAGATCGAGCGCGCCTCGGCCGAGGGCTGGCCGCTGAGCCTGCTGCTGCTCGACCTCGACCACTTCAAGCAGTACAACGACCGCTGGGGCCACACCGAGGGCGACTCCGAGCTGCGCCGCGTCGCGGCGCTGGTCCAGCGCACGGTGCGCTCCACCGACATCGCGTTCCGCTACGGCGGCGAGGAGCTGGCGGTGCTGCTCCCGTCGTGCGGGAAGGACCAGGCGGTGGGAGTGGCCGAGAAGGTGCGGCAGGCCGTGGGCTCCGGCACGCAGCGCCCCAGCCGCTTCGGCGCGCGCACCACGGTCTCGGTCGGAGTGGCCACGTTCCCGGAGGACGGGCGCGTCGCCAGGGGCCTCGTCGACACGGCGGACGCCGCGCTGTACCAGGCCAAGGCGCTGGGGCGCGACCGCGTGGTGGCCGCGGGCGGGCCGTCCGGCGACGGGCCCTCGCACGAGGAGCGCGCGACCGGCTGACGCCGGCGCGCTACTGCACGAGCCGGAGGCTCACCCAGCCGACGACCTTCTCGTGCGCGACCTTCACCCAGTTCCCGCGCACGGCCAGCGCCCGCAGCGTCGTGCCGCGCGTCACCTCGGCCACGACCGGGCCCTTCGTCGACGGCTCCAGTCGGATGTTCGCGCTGTCGACCGAGACGACGTAGGTGGACTGCGACGGGGGACGCTCCACGTCCGCTCCGTCGGCGGCCACGCGCGCGTCGCCCGCCTTGGTCATCATGTCCTGGGCCTTGAGCGCGAAGAACAGGGCCGCGCCGTAGTTCTCCTCCTGCAGCAGGCCCTCGGACTTCTCGAGGTCCTCCTCGGCCGCCTTGAGCGCGGCCGAGCGGCCGCGCGACGCGACGCGCTTGAGCAGGATGCGCGCCTCGGCGATCGCCGACGAGGCTTCCGCGCGCGTCTCGAGGCCCTTGAGCCGGGCCTTGGTGCGGATGAGCTCGGTCTCCGTGACCTGCAGCTCGCGCAGCCGCAGTGTCAACTGCTCCTCCAGCCGCCTCTGCTCCTCCTCGGTCCGTCGCGCGCGCGTCTCCAGCCGCTTGAGCTCCTCGGGGGAGGGCGCGGGCGTCGCCGGCTCGCGCGCCGCGCAGCGCGCCTCGGCCAGGGCCAGGCGCGCCGCCCACTCCGCCTCCACCGCCGCCATGGGCGCGTCCGGACCGCGCTCGGCGACCAGCCGCTCGGCTTCGCTCAGCTCGCCCTGCGCGCGGCTGAAGGTCTGGGGCGCGCGCTCCGCCGCGCCCTCCGCGCGCGCTTCCTCCAGCGCCTGGCGCGCGGGTTGGAGGTCCACCGTCCGTGGCTTGGGTGCGGTGGCACAGGCGGAGAGGATGCCGGCGAGTGCCGCCGACAGGAGTCGCGCCCGCATGGCCCCGATTCTCCCACGAGCCGCCAGGCCGGCGCGACGGCCCGCGTCAGCCGGTCGACCCGAACCCGCCCGTCCCGCGGCCGGTCGACGTGAGGTCCTCG
>JAICEW010000162.1 GCA_025923995.1 Vicinamibacteria bacterium
GGAACCATCTCGCTGCGCGTGAAGGGCGGCCTGTCCGTCACGATCAAGGGCGGCGTGAAGGCCTTCCTCCCCGGATCGCAGGTCGACCTGCGGCCCATCCGCAACCTCGACAAGCTGATCGGCGAGAAGTTCAAGTTCAAGGTCATCAAGTTCAACAAGCGACGGAACAACATCGTCTTGTCGCGGCGCTTGCTCCTCGAGCAGGAGCGCGAGGCGCAGAAGAAGCGCACGCTCGAGAAGCTGCACGAGGGCGCGATCCTCGACGGCGTCATCAAGAACATCACCGAGTACGGCGCGTTCGTCGACCTCGGTGGGATCGACGGCCTCCTCCACATCACGGACATGAGCTGGGGCCGCATCAACCACCCCAGCGAAGTGCTGAACGTGGGCGACGAGATCCGCGTGATCGTCCTCAAGTTCGACCGCGACTCCGAGCGCGTCTCGCTCGGCTACAAGCAGCTCAAGGCCGACCCCTGGACGACCGCGACGCTCAAGTACCCGACCGGAAGCCGCATCAAGGGCAAGGTGGTCAGCCTCACCGACTACGGCGCCTTCGTCGAGCTGGAGGAGGGCGTCGAGGGCCTGATCCACGTCTCCGAGATGTCCTGGTCCAAGAAGGTCAAGCACCCGTCGAAGGTCCTGACCGTGGGCCAGGAGGTCGAGTGCGCCGTGCTGGGCATCGACCAGGAGGCGCACCGGATCAGCCTCGGCCTCAAGCAGGTCGAGAGCAACCCCTGGGAGCAGCTGGTCGAGAAGTACCCCATCGGCTCGAAGATCAAGGGCCGCGTGCGCAACCTGACCGAGTTCGGTGCGTTCGTCGAGGTCGAGGAAGGCATCGACGGGCTCATCCACATCTCGGACCTCTCCTGGACCAAGCGCGTGAAGCACCCGTCCGAGGTGCTGAAGAAGGGCGACGTCGTCGAGGCGGTCGTGCTCAACATCGACGCCGAGAACCAGCGGCTGTCGCTGGGCCTGAAGCAGCTCGCCACCGACATGTGGGACGAGTTCTTCGCCCACCACAAGGTCGGCGACGTGGTGGAGGGCAAGATCGTCCGGCTCACGAACTTCGGCGCGTTCGTCGAGCTGGCCGAGGGCATCGAGGGCCTGGTGCACGTCTCCGAGCTCGACGAGAAGCGCGTGGACAAGCCCGAAGAGCAGTTCAAGCCGGGTGACGTCTTCCCCATGAAGATCATCAAGGTGAACGAGGGGGAGAAGAAGATCGGCCTCTCCATCCGCGCCGTGAAGCAGGACGAGTACAAGCAGGACCTGGAGAGCTACCGCGAGTCGGCCGGCAGCGACAAGCACACGCTCGGCGACGCGTTCCGGGCCGCGCAGCGTCGCGCCGAGAGCGAGAGCGAAGAGTAGCCGTCGGGTGCCGCGGGCGCGCGTCCTCGGGCGCGTCCGCGGCTTGCTCGTCCTGAAGGGCGCCCCTGAGCCGGGCGCTTGCTTCGCGGGGGTGGATGACATGACGAAGGCCGAGTTGGTGGAGGCGGTCTCCCGGGTGTCGGACCTGACGCGCAAGCACTCCGAGGTCATCGTGGACGCGGTGTTCACGTCGATCATCGACGCCCTGCAGAAGGGCGACAAGATCGAGCTGCGCGGCTTCGGCAGCTTCCGCGTCCGCCGTCGGCGCAGCCGTACGGGACGCAATCCGAAGACAGGCGCCGGCGTCGTGGTGCCGGCCAAGAAGGTGCCGCACTTCAAGCCGGGCAAGGAGCTCCGGGAGCTCATCAACCGGGCCTGAAGCGAAAAAGGCCGGATGGGGCCCATCTCTCTCTACCTCAAGGACCCGACGGGAGCCCGCTTCCTGGGAGGCGGGCTGGCCGAGGCGGAAGGGCTGCTGGGCGCCCCGCTGCCTCCGATCCCTCCGCCGGAGCTGGAGGGCGACCGCCCCATCTTCTACGTCCGCTTCCATCCCCACCTGCGCACGCTGCTGCTGCGGTTCCTGCAGGGGCTCCTGCAGCAGATCGGCGCCCAGGCGTCGCCCGCATCGGGCCGGCCCCGGACGGATCACGCCGCCGACACCGCCGAGTACGAGGCGGCGCTGCACCGCGTGCTGCGCTCGGTGCGCTCCAACGACAGGCGCCAGGGCCTGCCCAACCTGTTCTGGCTCGCGCTCACGCGCGACGTGGCCGAGGCGCTCAAGGAGCTGGAGGCCAAGACCCCGGCCATCCGCAAGCTGAAGTACTCGCTCCAGCCGCTGCTGTCGTCGTTCTTCCGCCGCCTGGAGCAGGGCGCGCGCCGCGCGCTCGAGCAGGAGGCGCCGGCCCAGATCTCCTTCCAGACGGGGCTGGTCGAGAACAACGGGCTCATCGAGGCCCTGCTCGAGGACGGGTTCGCGTTCACCGAGCTCACCATCGCGGACCTGGACTTCAACCAGTTCCTGGGCTCCAACAAGCGCTACCGGCTCACGGCGGACCTGTTCTTCGAGATCTACACCATCCTGGTGCGCGAGACCGAGAAGCGGCTGCGCCAGGGCGACCGCGGGCTCCTGGGCCGGATCGCGCGCCACCTGCCGGGCCTGACCAAGCAGCAGTGCCAGACGCAGGCGGGCGTGGTCAAGGTCATGATGAACCGGCACGTCATGACCTATCTCTTCGCGGACGTCTGGCAGACCGGGGCCAAGCTGATGGCGTCCGCGCGCCTGAAGGCGGAGACCGAGCACCGCCCGCCCAGCGAGGTCATGGACGTCTTTCTCGACCTGGTGTCGGGGGTCAAGCGCTTCGAGATCGTCTGCCAGGTGCGCGACCGCGTCTCGCTGCTGCGCGCCTTCGACGACAACAAGGCGCTGGAGGACAAGGAGAGCCGCGGCGTCCGCATCTACGAGTTCGGCGACTCGGCCCAGGTGCTGAACAACGCGCTCAACGCGACCGTGCTCTTCCTGGACCTGCGCGGCTTCACGCAGACCTCCGAGGGCCAGATCTCGGAGCGGGACCTGACGCGCGAGCTGTACACCGTCTTCGACGCCTTCGTGCCCCACATCCGCCGCTTCGGCGGCACCGTCGACAAGTTCCTGGGCGACGGCATCATGGTCACCTACGGCACGCAGCACGCCGACCCGTTGACGCCCCTCAACGCCCTGCGCACCGCCATCCTCTGCCAGGAGACGCTGCACGCGATGCGCCAGCAGGGAAAGAGCTACTTCAAGATGGGAGTGGCCATACACTACGGTCGTGTGTACCTGGCCCGCTTCATCGCGGACGACGAGACCGTGCAGACGACCGTGATCGGGCGATCGGTCAACCTGGCGGGCCGGCTGGTGTCGGCCACCAAGAAGGCGCTGGACGAGGACGAGGACATGCCCGAGCCGGCCCCGTCCTCCGAGTTCCAGGTCACGGTGGACGAGCAGGGCACGCTGTTCAACGAGGGCATCGCCATCAGCCGCGCGGCCCTCGTGCAGATGGAGGCGCACCTGCCCCTGGTGCACGAGGGAGGCGCCGCCAGCGCGATGGAGTACTTCGACGAGCAGGTCGGCCGCCGCATCGTGATCCGCTACGCTGGCGACGCGAAGTTCAAGGGCGTCCGCTCCAGCTTCCCGGTGTACGCCGTGGAGGCCGAGGGCTGATGGCCCGGCGCATCGCCGCGGCCGCGCTGCTGCTGGGCGCGACGCTGGCGGCGGCGCAGACCCGCGACCGCGGCGCGGTCGTCACCACGCTCACCCTGTTCGCGGGCACCGACCGCGGCCTGTATCGCTCCCACAACTGGGGCCTGGACTGGGAGCCGGTCCAGCAGGCCGGCCTGGAGGGGCTGGGCGCCGTCCACCAGGTGCTGCCCATCGGGCCGCGCGTCTACGCGGGCGGCGACGGCGGCCTGTACCTGTCCGACGACTTCGGCGCCACCTGGAGCCGCGCGCTGGCCGGGACCACCGTCCTGAGCGTCCTCAGCTCGCGCTATCCGACCGCGGACCCCACGCTCTTCGCGGGCACGACCGAGGGGCTCGTGCGCTCTCCGGACGCGGGACGCACGTTCCGGGCCGCGGGACTGCGCGGCTCGGCGGTGCGCCGGCTGGAATGGCCCGGCCCGGCGCTGGTCATGGCCGGCTCGAACGGTGTCGCGGTCTCGAGCGACGGCGGCGCCACCCTGCAGCCGTCGGGCTCGGGGCTCCCGCCGGGGAATGTGCTGGCGATCGCGCTCTCGTCGTACTTCTCGATCGACCCCGTTCTCTTCGCGGGCGTCGAGGAGAAGGGCGTCCACCGCTCGCCGGACGCCGGGCAGACCTGGCTGCCCGCGGGCCTGGGCGGGGAGACGGTGAGGGACCTGGTCTGGCTGGGCCCGTTCCTCTACGCGGCGGGAGACATGGGCGTGCGGCGGACGGAGGACCTGGGCCGCAACTGGACCGCCTTGAACGAGGGCCTCAAGGTGGCGAAGTCCTACCAGCTGATGTTCCCGCTGGCTCCGGCCGCGGGCGCGGAGGCCTTCCTGGGCACGGAGGACGGCGTGTTCCACACGCCCGACGGCGGGCTCCACTGGAACGGCTCCGGCTTGAAGGGCCGGCGCGTGTTGTGCCTGGCGACCTTCCCGCCGCCGGTCGAGGACCCGCTGGTGAAGCGCCGATGAGGTTCGCGAAGGGCCACGGCCTCGGCAACGACTTCATCCTGGTGGCGGAGTCCGAGTTCCCTGAGCCCGCGCCCGCGTGGGCCCGCCGCCTGTGCGACCGGCACGAGGGCATCGGCGCCGACGGCGTGCTCGTCTACGCGCTGCAGGACGGCGGGGTGCGGATGCGCCTGCTCAACGCGGACGGCAGCGACGGCGAGGTCTCGGGCAACGGCGTCCGCTGCCTGGCCGCCTACGCGGTCTCCAGGTTGGAGGTCCCGCGGCAGCACACGGTGCAGACGCCGGTCGGACCGCGGCCGGTCGAGGTGGAGGACCTGGGCGGGCGCTTCCGGGTCGCGACCGACCTGGGTCCGGCGCGGCTGCGCAGCGACCTCATCCCGGTGGCGCTCGACCCGCCGCGCGACTTCGTGATCGACTGCCCGGTGCAGGCCGGCAACGAGTGCGTGACGGTGACCGCCACGTCGCTCGGCAACCCGCACTGCGCCCTGTTCTACGACCACGAGGCGGACGACGCGCTGCTGGGCCGGCTGGGCCCCGTCCTCGAGAACCATCCCTTCTTCCCCAACCGCACGAACGTGGAGTTCGTGACCGTGCGCAGCCGGAGCGAGCTGCGGGTGCGCTTCTGGGAACGCGGCGTCGGGTACACGCGCGCGTCGGGCACGGGCGCCGCGTCCGCGGCCGTGGCCGCCATGCTGAAGGGGCTGGCGGACCGCCGCGTGCGGGTCGTGTGCGACGGCGGCCCGCTGGACATCGCCTGGCCCGAGGGCGGCAACGTGCGGCAGGTGGGCGAGGTCGAGATCCTCTTCGAGGGCGTGTGGAACGCGGCCGGCGGGCCCTGACGCCGGCCTGACCCGGGCCGGGGCCGGCGCGCGCCGCCGGTCGGTGGTACGCTCGTCCCCATCCGCGGGGCCAAACCGAATCGCGAGGAGCAAGACTATGCGCAGGGTGCGATCGATCGCCGTCGCCGGTGCCGCGCTCGCCGGTCTGGTGCTGGGAGCGGGGGGCTGGACCGCGCGGGCCCAGGAGGCGTCCGCGACTCCGGACTCGGGAGCGGCCAAGTCCTCGGCCGAGCTGGGCCGTCCGTCGAAGAGCGTGCGCGGGAAGCTGGAGAGCGTCGACGAGTCCCTGAACGGCATCATCATGCGGTCCGACGAGGGCAAGCGGATGGCCTGGAAGTTCGACCGCTCGGTCATCGGCGAGCTGGCGAAGTTCAAGCCGGGCGACGCGATGATCGTGATCTATCGCCAGATCTCGCGGAACGAGAAGCGGGTCACGGCGGTCGCGTTCCCGGGGTCGGCCGAGAAGCCGACCTACGTCAACATGACGGGCTACCGCATCCTGATGCGGAGCGGCCCGGCCGTGAAGGGCGCCTGCGGTGACCCGACGGCCGAGCCGATCGCCGAGAACATGATCCCGAACGGCGGCATGGTGGAGGCGCTCGAGGCCTGCTGGTGCTGTGCGGCCGACGGCGAGACGTGCACGCCGGGCAACCGGACGGGCAACGGCATGGCCATCCTGACCGGCTGCTTCAAGTAGGGCGTCGCCCGATCCGCTCGCCGACATCAGCGGGGTCGAGGGCGGATTCGTCTACCGGAACGACTCTACAGGTATCCCTCGCTCGGCGGGACCCAGGTAGCGGTCCAGCCAGTCGACGGTTTCGCGCGTCCGCTCCACGGACCGCATGATGGAGTGGCCGGACTCGACGAGCACGTGCCGCTTGTCCTTCTCGGGCGTTCCCAACATCCGCAGCAGGGGCTTTTGCAGCAGGTCGACCGGGTAGCCCGCGTCGTAGCGGCCATTCAGCAGCAGCAGGGGCTGGCGGATCCGCGGGACGAAGTTGATGGGGTCGATCTCGGCGGGCATGCTCGTGGACGCGAGGCCTCCCGCGTGCGCCACCCCGACCTTGAGGCGGTCGTCGAGGGCGAGCACGTACAGCTCGAAGAAGCCGCTGATCCCGAACACCGCCAGCCGTTCGCGATCGATGTCGGGACGTGTCTCCAGGTAGTCGATCGACCGCAGGAAGTCCTTCACCTGCTGGACCGTCAGCTCGCGAAACGCGTTCGGCCGCCCCAGCTCGCGGGGCCAGCGGCGCTCGAAGGTCCCCTGGTAGATGGGGTGCAGCAGGGCGCGGCCGCTGTGGATGATGTAGTCGAACTGGCTCGTCTGTATGCGGTCGCTGGAGGAGTGGAAGAACGCGGCGCCCGTCGGGTAGAACACCACGGTCTGGTACGGGGGCGTGGCGTTGCGGGGAAGGAAGAGGTACGCCTGTACGCGCTCATGCCCGTAGGCGGCATCGAAGGAGACCCGCTCGCGGCGCCAGTGCTCGGTCTCCTCCACGGCGTCCACCACGGCCTCGAGAGGGGTGCGGTCGTACGCGAAGAAGCTCCGATAGGCACGGAACGCCTCTTCGGATGCGGGCTTCTCCGTGTCGTAGTTCCGCCACGCGAACTCGACTGGAGCAGGCAAGTCGGGTGCCGACCCCATGTAGCGCGCGCAGCGGAACCCGTTCAAGGGGAGCCGCGACCACGGGGAGAGCTCCTCCTCGAAGATGTAGGCATGGGCTGGCTCGTTCCATCCTCCGCCCAGGATGTACTGTCCGCGCGTGGAGCGCGTCGCGCACCATTCCCGGACGTTGCCCGCCATGTCGGAGGTACCGAACGGTGAGCTGGCACCCAGGCTCCCCACGGCCACCGGTCCCTTGCCCCCGAAGTTGCTGATGCCGATGATGTCCGTCACGAGGAAGTTCCGGCCGAGGTCGGTCGCCTTGTACCAGTGGTAGAACGTGGGGAGCACCTTGCCCGCGAACTCCGCGTAGGCGGCCGCTTCGAACGCGCTCAGGCCGCTCACCGGGTACTCGCCCTCGCCTTCGGCATAGGCGCCCATCTCCCAGCCCGCGGGCCCGGGCCGGCCGGTGGCGTCGAGCAGGAGTCCCATGGCCTCGCTCCAGTCGAGCGTATGGCCGTCCTTCACGAAAGGCTGCTTCCAGTACTCCTTCCGTCGATAGCCACCCTGGTCGACGAACTCCTTGAAGGCGCGGTTCGTGACCTCGTACCGGTCGAGCCAGAAGTCGTCCAGCTCGACGGGCGGATGGTTGCGGAACCGGAACCGCCCTCCGGACACGCGCACCATCCCGGCCGGCCTCGAGCCCTCGGGGTCCAGGGTGAACGCCACCGACCGTGACTGGCCCCCCGGGGCGTAGGTCGCGTCCACCGGCTCGAAGCCCGGCTTCGTGATCCTCCAGCGGACCATGCCCTGGGGCATCGGGAAGCTCTCGAGTGGGCTCGTCCCGATGAATATCCACTCGCGCTCCGGCGCGCGATACGACTTGATGAAGACCTCGGCGCCGGGCGGGTCGGTGCGCACGGACGCGATGAAGCAGTCCTTCCAGAAACGGGCCAGCCGGGCGTTGCCTGGAAGGTGGGGCTGCGCCTTGCGGGCCAGGAGATAGGCTTCGTAGTGCTCGCCCTTCGTGAGCAGGAGCTCCATCTCGGGAAGCGCCTCCTCGATCGCCCAGCGACGTGAGACCTCGTGGTTCCACCTCCAGACCGCGAGCGGGATCAGCCCCAGCACCGCCAGCAAGGCTGGCCAGAGGTAGCGAGGCCGCCTCAGCGCCCTCCGCCACCCACGCGACTGCGCCGTGAAGCGCGCACGGCACTGCACCAGGTCGAGCAGCACTTCGCCGCCCGACACATACCGTTCCTCGGGACTCTTGGCCAGGCAGCGCGCCACGATGCGCTCGAGCTGCCGCGGCACCTCCCGCCGGACGCCCCGCAGCGGAGGCGGAGTATCCCGAAGGATGGCGCTCGCCAGCGAGAGATACGAGTCACCGCGGAACGGTCGCCGCGCCGCCAGGAGCTCGTAGAGGACGACGCCCAGGGAAAAGATGTCGGACCGTGCGTCCACCGGCCTGGCGTCGGCCTGCTCCGGCGACATGTAGGCCGCCGTACCCGGCGGCGCCCGCGGCGTCTCCGTTTGACCTGACGACGAGTCCCTGGCGCTTGCGGTCGCGTCGTCGACCGGGACGTCCGGTCCCGCCAGCCGGGCCAGCCCGAAGTCGAGGACCTTGACGCGCCCGCCATGGTCGAGCATCACGTTCGCCGGCTTCAGGTCCCGATGGACGAGACCCGCGGCGTGTGCGACGGCCAGGGCTTCGGCGATCTGGACTCCGCAATCGAGGACCTCTCCCACGCCCAGAAGTCGTCCCGCCATCACATGGCGGAGACTCCGTCCCTCGATGCACTCCATCGCGATGAAGGCCACGTCCTGGCCATCGACCGGCGCCAGCCCCGCGTCGTGGACGGTGACGATGTGCGGATGGTTGAGCGCGGAGGCGGCGCGTGCCTCCTGCAAGAGGCGCTGCCGTCGGGCCGGATCGCCAGTGGCATCGGACCGCAATACCTTGAGCGCGACGTCGCGGTCGAGCCTCGCGTCCCGGGCGCGGTAGACCTCGCCCATGCCACCCTCGCCGAGCTTCTCGACGACGTCGTAGTGCGAGAGCGTCCGTCCGATCATGGCGACGCGTTCAGTCTTCGGCGTCCGTGCGGGTCGCCTCGTTGGGCAGGACGGCCCGCAGCCCGATCGTGACGCGCCCGAGCCGGAACGTGTCGCCGTCCGTCAGCGCGATCGGTGCAGTGATGCGGCAGCCGTTGACGAATGTCCCGTTCTTGCTCGCGAGATCCTCCAGGATCGCGCGGCCGTCTTCGATCGATATCCGGGCGTGGCGTCGCGAGACGGTGGGTGAAGAGAGCCAGACGACGCCGTTCTCCACGCGGCCGAGCAGGTTCTCGCCCGCGTTCAGCATGACCTCACGGTCCTTCAGCACCAGCCGATAGGCAATCGGGTCGGCGGGTGGCGCGGGTGCCGACCGTGACTCCACGGCGGCGCCGCAGAATGCGAGCCCGACGCCGTGGACCGTCCTGAGGTACGAGGGTCGGCGCGCATCCTCGCCCAGAGCCGCCCGTACCTCGGCGACGAGCGAGGCCACCGTCGATTCCGAGATGAAGGTGCCGGGCCAAAGCCGTTCGCGGATGCGCTCGCGGGTGACCACGTTCGGCCGGTGATCGAGCAGGAGCTCGAGCAGCTCGAAGCCCTTGGGTCCCAGGCGCCGCTCTTCCGGCCCCCGACGGAGCTGATGCGTTCCCCGATCGAGTACGAACGGCCCGAAATTCACCGCCACGGGTGTGCCCGGACGAAAAACGGCGATGCGTCCAAGGACTTCCGGATATGCACTGCGCACCTTTGACTGTACAGGACGAACCCTGGTCGGTGTAGGAAATCTGGGAAGGAGCAGCGGATGAGCAGGGAAGAGCCGTTTCGGACGCGACGTTGCCGGGCTGCGGCACTGCTGTTTACGGGAATGGGGACCGTTCTCGCCGGGGCCGGGGAGAGCCGCGTGGCTGCGAGGGACAACGCCGCCATGGACCAGGTGCGACGCCAGATCACGGTTCTGGAGGGGCCTGATGGCATGTGCGGAGGCGAGCCGTGCGATGCGGTGGCGCGGGGCCTCTTCCATTTCTTCGACCGTAGCCCCGATGGAATCGCCGGCAACGGGCGCTCTTGCGGCGACTGCCACATGGTCACCGATCGCTTCCAGCTCTCACCGGCGAAAGTCGAGGGGCGCTTCCAGTTCCTGGAGTGGCTCCGTCAGTTCGACCCCGAGGCCGACGACCCGCTCTTCCGCGCGATCGACGCGGACGACTTCCGCACGAACGGGGAGGAGGCCAGCGATTGGAGCAACCTGCGGCAGAACGGGCTCGTCCGGATCAGCTTCCCGCTGCCGCCGACGATCAAGCTCGTCGACCCCGTCACGAACGCACCGTCCTCAGAGACGTTCGTCGACGTATGGCGAGCCGTTCCGACCGTCAACGACGTCAAGCTCAGCGGTCCCGACGGACAGAACCCCTGGTTCCGCGACCCGAACCGCTCCGGCGGTTATCAGCTGGACGCGCGCGTGGCGACGCTCCAGGAGCAGGGCCTCGGCGCGATCCTCAATCACGCGCAGGCGCCGCACGCGCCCACCCAGCAGTTCCTCGACGACCTGCACTCGTTCCAGCGGGTGCTCTTCACGAACCAGCGGGTGCGCGCTCTCGCGGACGCCATCGACGCGGGCACGACGCCCCTGCCCGATCCGGATCCGCCGCTGAACGCGCTCGAGCAGCAGGGCAAGGTGGTCTTCGTCCGCGCCTGCGCGCATTGCCACGGAGGGCCCGGCCAGTCGACGCCGCAGGCGCCCGTCATCCGCTACCACGACGTCTCCGCACTGTGCCCGCGACCGGTCGACACCGTCTCGCCGCCCCGCTTCGCGTTCGCACCCTGCCCTCCGCGCCTCGCCCGCAACGCGCGGATGTACGAGCTCACGTTGACGAACGGCGCTACGGTCCGTCGTGCCAGCGACGATCCGGGCCGTGCGTTGCTGACCGGGTTCGTGAGCCCGCAGCAAGCCCAGGACGACTGGAACAAGCTCGACATGCCGGCGCTGCGCGGGATCAGCAAGACCGCTCCGTACTTCCACAACAACAGCGAAGCGACGCTCGAAGCGGTCGTCTTCCACTACATCCAGTTGTTCAAGCGGGCCGAGACGATCGTGCTCCCCCCCGGCGCCCCGCTTCCGCCGTTCGCGAGCACCAACGGCATCCACTTCGACCGCATTCCGAAGCCGGAAGAGGTACCGGCGCTCCTCGCCTATCTGCGTAAGCTGTAGCCGGCAGGGCGCGCGCCCGACGTCGCTCGTGGTCAGCGGCGCGGGCGGCGGCCCTTGGGATGCGCTTCCTCCCAGGCGGCCCGAGCGTCGCGGAAGGCGGCCGGCAGGTCGGCGGCCTGCGCGCGCAGCTCGGCCGCAGCCTTCTGGGCCTCCAGCACCTCGCCGCGTCCCAGCGTGTCGGTCACGCGCTGGAGGCCTTCACGGATCTCGTCGACCCGGGGCTGGACCTCGGCGAAGGCCTCCTCGGGCACCTTGGCCGTGACCGCCTCCTGGCGGAGCTGGTCGATCTCCTCCAGGAACACGCTGATCTCGCGCTGGGCCAGGTCCGCCGCGCCCTTCGCGTTGGCCTTCGCCGCGGCCACGGCCTGGACGGCCGCGCGGCCCTTCTCGGCCGCGTCGTTGGCGGCCGCGAACGCGCCGCGGTAGTCCTTCTGCTGGACCTTCGACCGCGCGGACGCCAGAGCGGCCTGCGCGTCGCGCCAGCGGTCGGGCACGAAGCGCTCGGCCTCGGCCTGCCGAGCCTGTTCGATCTGCGCCTCGGCCGCCGCGATCTCCTTGGTGGGAGGCTGGTCGCACGCGGCGAGCGCAAGGGGCAGCAGCAGAGCGAGGGTTCGGCGCATGATGGTGCTCAGGTCCTCCAGGGGTGCGATGCGGGGGATGCTACAGGGGCCCCGCGAGCCCGTCAATGGGCGGTGGCCGGGGCTCCGGCCGGCACCGGCTCCGCACGCCGGGCCGGCAGGAAGGCCAGCACCGCGCAGGCTGCCAGCAGGGCCAGGTCTCCCACCACCAGCATCCAGCCGGCCGCGCGGCCGCCGTGCTCGTCGACGCTGAAGCACCCGCAGTTCGCGAGATCGATGCCCTGCGCGGTGGCGATGCCGACCGCGGCCAGGAACATCACGAGCAGCGCCCCCGCGACCGCGGCCGCCTCCCGGCGCCAGAAGCCGGTGACGAGCAGCAGGCCGACGACCAGCTCGACCCAGGGCAGCGTCACCGTCAGCAGGTTCGCGGGCAGGAAGCCCAGCGTTCCGCTGGGGCCGATCACCTGGTACTGGTAGACGATGGCCGCGAACTTGCGCGGCTCGAGGATCTTGTCCCAGCAGGCGTAGAGGAACACGCCGCCCACGACCAGGGCCAGCAGCCAGTGCACGGCAGGATGGCGCAGCCACTTCACGGCTGCTCACCCTCGCGCACGGGATAGCCCGCGTCCTCCCAGGCCGGCCAGCCCTCGTTCAGGATCACCGCGTGGACGCCCTTCTCCTTGAGCTGCCGCACGACGATATGGCTGGCCTCGCAGCCGTAGCCCGCGCAGTAGACGACGATGTCGTAGCTGCCGCGCAGCTTCGGCTCGAGCTTCTTGAATGCGTTCTCGAAGTCCTCCATCGGCAGGTTCAGCGACCCGGGGACGTGGCCCATCTTGTAGAACTCCCAGCCGCGCGCGTCGAGCACCAGCGCGCCCCGCTCGAGGCGCGTCTTCGCCTCGGAGGCCGGGATCTCGACCAGCTGGTCGCCCGGGCGCAGGAACGCGTTGCGCGCCAGAGCGAAGCCGCGGCCGCTGGACGCGTTCCAGGCCAGGCCGAGCCCCATGCCCGCGATGACGATCGCGATCATCCGCCAGAAGCGCATCGCATGACGCTACCACATCGCGGGCCTCGCGGTTGCGGCGGCTCCATGGCCTGGAGTAAGTTAGCCCCGGCCGTGAAGCCATGCCGCTCCTCTCCTCGGACGCCCTGGTCCTCCGCACGTACAAAGTGGGCGAGACGAGCAAGGTGGTCGTGCTTCTCACCCGAGAGCGAGGCAAGGTCCGGGCCGTGGCCAAGGGCGCGCGGGGCGGCCGACCGCGTTACCAGTCGGCGCTGGAGCCCCTGAGCGAGGTACGGGTCGGCCTCTACGGACGGCAGGGGGCGGACCTGCTGCGGCTGGGGCCGTGCGAGCTGCTCCGGTCGGCCTTCCGCGCGGGGGAGCGCGGGCTGGAGACGGCCCTCAACCTCTCGTATTTCGCGGAGCTGCTGGACGCCTTCGCCCAGGAGGGCGAAGCGGAGGACGACGTGTACCGCCTGGCGCTGGCGGTCGTGCGGGCGGCGGAAGGGGGGACGGATTCGGTCGTGCTGGCGCGATACCTGGAGGCGTGGCTGCTGAGGCTGCACGGCGTCTATCCGCCGCTCGACCACTGCGCCGGCTGTGGCGCCCCGCTGGGCGCGGGCCCGCTCGACTACGACGCGCGGGCGCACGGCTTCGTCTGCTCGTCGTGCCGCCCCGCATCGGGGCCACTCCTGCTCGAGGGCGCACGGCGATTCCTGATCGAGGTCTTCCGCAAGGCGCCCGCCGCGATCGAGGGGACCATCCCCGAGGACGCGCAGCCGCTGGAGGCCTTCCACGAGATGCTGATCGGCCGCCACCTGGAGCGCACCCTGCGCTCCCTGCGCGTCCTCAAGGCGGCGCAGGCATGAGACCCGCAGGCCGCGAAGAGCGATGAAGGGCCTGACGCTCCAGGACGTCGTGGCCACGCTCGAGCGCTACTGGGCGGAGCGCGGCTGCCTGCTGCACCAGCCCTGGGACGCCGAGGTGGGCGCGGGCACCATGCACCCGGAGACGTTCCTGCGCGTGCTGGGGCCAAGGCCGTGGCGCGTCGCGTACGTGCAGCCGTCGCGGCGTCCGACCGACGGCCGCTACGGCGAGAACCCCAACCGTGTCTACA
>JAICEW010000163.1 GCA_025923995.1 Vicinamibacteria bacterium
GCCGCGGGTCCGCGCTGGCGCTGGACCTCCATGCGCTCGTCGAGGCCCGCATCCCGGCGCGCGCGCGGGCGACGGCCGAGGGCCGGCGCGTCCGCGTCACCTCGGTCCTCTCGGAGGCGCCGGGCAGGCTCGTGTTCTCGGCCCGCCTGGTCGAGGAGCCGGGCGGCCGCCTGCTCGACCTCGTGTCGGTGTCGATGGCGAGCGACGCCGGCGACCTGTCCCTCGCCAGCGTGCCCTGGCCGGGCGCGTCGGGGCGGCTGGACGTGATCCGGCAGGCGCGCACGCCGACCCTGCCCGCGCCCGTGCTGGACCTCGCATTCCTGGACGAGACGCGCCTCGTCGTCCTCTGGGCGGAGGAGCTGGGCCTCTACCGCTGGGAGGACGGCGGCCTGCGGCTGGAGTCGCGCCTCTCCCTGCGCGGGCCCCGGCAGGCCGTGCGGACACCGGGCGGGCTCATCGCCGTCGCGGAGGGCGAGGGCTCGTTCTGGGCGATGACGGCGCGCGTGACCCGGCCGGCGCTGTTCGCGCTCGAAGGGTCCCGCATCGTGGAGCGGGGCAGCGCCGACGTCGTGCCCTGGCCCGGGTCGCGCGGCGGGCTGCGCTTCCGCAGCGGCACGAACCTCATCGAGGGAGGGATCGAGGGGCTCGGCGAAGGGCCCTTCCTCGCGCTCGATGCGGACGAGTCGCCGCTGGGGGTGACCGGGGATGGCCGCCTGCTCGGCCTGGGCGAGCCCGACCAGCGCGCCGGCGCCAGCCTGGCCGTCCCGCGTCCCGGCATCGTCGTGACCTCGACGCCGCTCCCGCCGCCCGAGGCGGACGCGCTGGTCGCGATCGAGCGACGCCCGCCCTTCGCGACGCTGGCGCGGCTTCCCGTCGACGGCTCGGTCCGCGCACTCGCCGCGCGGCCGAGCGGCAACCGCTCGCGCATCGTGGCCGCGGTCGAGGACGACGACGGTACGCACCTGCTGGCGCTCGAGGTCGGATGGCCCTGAGCGCCCGCCGGCTGATCGCCGTCCCGCTCCTGCTCGCCGCCTGGCCGCTGTGGGCGGCTCTGGGCCCACGTTATGGAGGCGAGCTCACGGTCGCGGTCGCGACCCTGCCCGCGCTGGGGGAGCCCTCGAGCGCGCCCGGGATCGCGGAGCGCACCCTGGGATCGCTCGTGCACGAGACGCTCGTCCGCCTGGAGCCCGGCGGCGCGCCCGCGCCGGCTCTCGCGCGAACCTGGAGCGCCGGGGCCGAGGGACGCGAGTGGACGCTCTCGCTCGCGCCGCAGGCGCGCTTCCACGACGGCTCGCCGGTCACGGCGGCCGACGCGGTCCGCTCGCTGCGGCGCTTCCTGCGCAGCCCCTCGAGCGCGGCGGAGCGGCTCGCGGCCCAGCTGGCGGGCGGGCTCCCGTTCCGCGAAGGGTCGACCTCGGACCTCCCGGGGCTCGCGGCACCGGACCCCTTGCACGTCGTGCTGCGCCTGGTGTCCCCCGTCCCAGCGCCCCTGGCGCCCCTGGCCGCGCCGGGCGCCGCGGTGACCAGCGCCTCCGGCGCCGGGGCCGGACCATTCGCCCCCGGTGCGCGCACGCCGCGACGCCTGGAGCTGTCCGCCTTCGTCGACCACGTGCGCGGCCGGCCCTACCTGGACCACGTCGCGCTGGTCGCGCTGGGCGACGCGGAGGCGGCGCAGGCGGAGCTCGACGCGGGCCGCGCGCAGGTGGTGCTCGGCGGCGAGACCGAGGCGGGACCGGCCGGCGTGCTGCTGCTCGTGCTCGATCCTGCCCGCGCGCCGCTGCAGCGCGCGGAGGCGCGGCAGTCCGTGGTGGCCAGCATCGACACGCGGGCGCTGGTCGAGCACCTAGTGCCGGGTGGCGAGCCGCGGACGGGTCTCGTCCCGCCGCGGCTGCTCACCCCGCTCGAGGCCGCGACGCCGGTCCGCGGAGCCGTCAGCGGCTCCCTCGAGATCGCGGTCAGTCGCGACGTGCCCGCCGCGGTCAGCCAGCGGGTGCTGGCCTGCCTGTCCGACCTGGGGCTGGACGCGCGCGTGCGGCCGCTCGATCCGGCCCAGGCCCTGGCCGCGCCCGCGGCGGCCCGGCTGCTGTGGTGGTCGCCGGAGGTGGCCGAGCCCGGCCTCGCGCTGCGCGAGGTGGCCGCGCTGCTGCCGGGCGCGGACCGGACCGCGCTGGACGCGGCCGACCGCGAGCGCGACCCCGACCGCCGGCGCGCGCTGCTGCACCGCGCCGACGCGGCGCTGCGAGCGTCCTGGGCGCTGGTGCCGCTCGCGTCCGTCCCGCTGCCCTTCCACGGGCGGGCCAGCGTCCACGGCCTGCGCGCGGACCAAGGCGGCGCCCTCCTGCTCGAAGACGCGTGGCGCGAGCCGTGAGCCCGCTGCGCTCCCTGCGCGGCCGCCTGCTCCTGGCGTTCCTGGCGGTGGCCATGCCGCCGGTGCTGCTGCTCGGCGTCGCGGTGAACCTGCTGGTCGCGCGCAGCTTCGAGGTCACGACGCGCGAGCGCCTCGACCAGTCCCTGCGCGCGGTGCGCGCCGAGATCGACCGCCGGCGCACGCGGGCCCGCGAGGCGCTCCAGCAGGTCGTCTCGGTGGACCTCCCCGCGATGGAGACGCGCACCATCCGCGACGCGGCCATCGCCGGCGAGGTGGCGGCCGCGCGCGACCTGGCGGCGCTGGAGATCGTGGGCAGCGACGGCAAGGTCGTGTCCTCGCGGCACTGGCCGGCCGGCTTCGGCCTGGCCGACCGCGACGGGCTGTTCGCGGGCGACGAGTCGCTGCGCGTCGAGAAGGTCGCGGAGGGCTACGGGGCCAGCGACCAGCTCGCGATCATGCCGCAGGCCCAGGGCGAGTGGCGCGGGCGGCTGGTGGTGGTCCGCGGCGGGCCGCTCCTCGACGCGGCGTTCTGCCAGGAGCTCGGGAACCTGGCCGGCGTGGAGGTGGCGCTTCGCGACCAGGTGCGTGGGCGGTGGATCGCGCCCGCGGGCTCGGCGCTGCTCGAGCTGGAGGACCCGGTGCTCCGCGTCGACTCGTACCCGCCGGCGCGGATGCGCGACGCGACGCTGGCGGGCCGCGGCTATCGCTGGATGGCCACGCCCCTCCACCCCGAGCTCTGGATCGTGACCGCCCTGCCCCGCACCGCGCTCGACGAGATCCAGGGCAACGTCGGCCGGCTGGCGCTCGCCATCGCCATCGCGGTCCTGGTCGGCGCGCTGGGAGCCGCCCTCATCCTCTCGGAGCGCATCGCGCGTCCCGTCGGAGCGCTGGCCAGGAGCGCCCGGGCCATGGCCGCCGGCGAGCCCGCCGAGCCCGTCCCGGCCGGGCCCGGCGAGATCGGCGACCTGGGCCGCGCGTTCCACGACCTCTCCGACCAGCTGCACACCTCGCGCGAGCGGCTGCTGCAGGCCGAGCGCGTGGCCGCCTGGCGCGAGATGGCGCGTCGCCTGGCGCACGAGCTCAAGAACCCGATCTTCCCCATCCAGCTCTCGATCGAGACGCTGCGGCGCGCGCTGGCGCAGGAAGCGGCGCCGGGCCGCTTCGGGGCGCTGTTCCGCGAGGCGAGCGACACCATCCTGGAAGAGCTGCGGGCGCTCAAGGGGATCATCGACGAGTTCAGCGACTTCGCGCGCATGCCCCAGCCGCGCATGGCCCCCACCGACGTGGCGGAGGTCGTCACGCACGTGCTCGACCTGTACCGCCCGCGGGTGGGAACGGTGGCCGTCGAGACGAGCCTCCCGCCCGACCTGCCGCGCGTGGCGGGCGATCGCGACCTGCTCGCGCGGGCGCTGGGGAACCTCGTGGGCAACGCGCTCGACGCCATGCCCGACGGCGGCACGCTGCGCGTCTCCGCGTCCGTCGCGGACGGGTCGCTCGCGATCGAGGTGGCCGACACCGGGCCCGGCCTCACCGACGAGCAGCGCACGCGCCTCTTCACGCCGTACTACACGACCAAGAAGGGCGGCACCGGCCTCGGCCTCGCGATCGTCCAGGGCATCGTGTCCGACCACGGCGGCCGCATCCAGGTGGTGAGCCAGCCCGGCCAGGGCACGCGGTTCACGCTCCTGCTGCCTCGGATGGATACTTGAAAGCGTGAAACCCCGAATCCTGATCGTGGACGACGACCAGGGGACCCTCGCGTCCCTGTCGCGGGCGTTCGCGCTCGAGGGCTACACCGCCCTCACGGCCTCTTCCGCCGCCCGCGGGCTCGAGCGCCTGGCCGAGGAGCCCGTCGACGCGATCCTCTCCGACGTCGTCATGCCGGAGATGGACGGGCTCGACTTCCTGCAGAAGGTGCGCGAGCGCTCGCCCGACGTCCCGGTCATCCTCATGAGCGGGCAGGCCACCGTCGAGACCGCGGTCAAGGCCACGCGCCTGGGCGCGCTCGACTTCGTGGAGAAGCCCATCGGGCTGGACCGGCTCCTGCTCACGCTGCGCAACGCGCTGCGCATCGACCGGCTGCAGCGCGAGAACCGCGAGCTCCACCGCTACTGGCAGGAGGAGCTGGCGCTGATCGGGGACAGCCCGTCCATGGTCTCCCTGCGCGCGCTCATCGAGCGCGCCGCGCCCAGCGACATGCCGGTGCTCATCCTGGGCGAGAACGGCACCGGCAAGGAGCTGGTGGCCCGCGCCATCCACGAGCTGTCGCCCCGGCGCGGACAGCCCTTCGTGAAGATGAACTGCGCGGCCGTCCCCCACGACCTGGTCGAGAGCGAGCTGTTCGGCCACGAGAAGGGCGCCTTCTCCGGCGCGCTCGCGCAGCGGCACGGGCGCTTCGAGGAGGCCGACGGCGGCACGCTCTTCCTGGACGAGATCGGCGACATGCCGGCGCCCATGCAGGCGAAGCTCCTGCGCGTGCTGCAGGACGGCCGCCTCACGCGCGTCGGGGGCAGCGGCGAGATCCAGGTCGACGTGCGCGTGATCTCCGCCACCAACCGGGACGTGAACGAGCTGCTGGCGGACGGGCGGTTCCGCGAGGACCTCTACTACCGGCTCGACACCATCACCGTCCGCACGCCCGCGCTGCGCGACCGCCCGTCGGACGTCGCCGCGCTGGCCGCGCACTTCGCGCAGACGGCGTGCCGGCGCAACCACTGGAAGGCGCGCACGCTGGGCAAGGACGCGGTCGAGCTGCTGCGGCAGCAGCCGTGGAAGGGCAACGTGCGCGAGCTCAAGAACGTGGTGGAGCGCGCCCTCATCCTCTCCGATGCCGACCCGCTGGGCGCCTCGGACGTGCGGGCCGCGCTGCCGTCCCTGGCGCCCGCGCGCGCGGCCACCGCGCCCGCGGAGGGCACGCTGCGCGACCTGGCCGACGCCTACGAGCGCGAGGTGATCCGCGAGCGCCTGCGCCGCTTCGCGGGCAACGTCACGAGCGCCGCGCGCAGCCTCGGCCTCGAGCGCAGCCACCTCTACAAGAAGTGCCGCGCGCTGGGGCTGGAGATCCGCGAAGACAGCTGATCAGAACAGCTTCGCGGACTCGGGGTGGGTGCGGACCTGCTCCTTCACGATGTCGATCCAGCGGTCGCGATCGCCCTGGGGGAGGCGATGGAAGGGGATGCCCTTCTCCTCCATCAGCTGGTCCACCAGCCCGTCGATGGCGCGCATGAACAGCTCGTCCGTGTCGCGGATGCCGTCGGCCGAGGGCGGCCCCGCGATCGGCACCTTGAACAGCAGGTCGTAGGTCCTCATCCAGTGGACGGCCAGTCGCTCGAAGACGGGCTGGCGTCCGCAGGCCAGCGCCATGTACGCGTAGTTGTCGAGCGCGCTGCGGTCGCAGACGACGACCTGGTGGTGCGCGGCCGAGCGGATCTCCTCCGCCACCTGCGTCATCAGGATCCAGGTCTGCGCGTCCAGCGAGGTCTGGCGGTTGATCGGCAGCGGCGACAGCCGCGCGACCTCCTTGACCATGTCCACGTGCACGTTCTGGCGCTTCAGGGCGGCGGCCAGGTCGTAGCAGAGGGTCGTCTTGCCGACCCCGTGGCTGCCGATGAACGCGACCTTCAATTCGGCCGGCTTCGCGTCGCGGCCCGGAAGGTCAGGTAGCCGAGGCCCAGGAACAGCGGGAACGAGATGAAGGACGGAACGAGCGAGCCTCCGCCGAAGCCGAGGCCGGTGCGCAGGGCCGGAAAGATCCAGAAGTCGAGGTTCAGGAACGACGAGAGCAGGCCCAGGATCGACCCGCCCGCCACGAGCCCGGAGCTGTAGAGCACGCCCGGACCCGCGTCGGACTCGGCCTCCGAGCCCCGCTTCCAGTCGACGAGCTTGCGCGCCAGCCCCCCCAGGAAGACCGGCGTCGTGGCCTCGAGCGGCAGGTACATCCCGACCGCGAAGGCCAGCGCGGGGACCCCGATGATCTCCATCAGGATCGACGTGAAGACGCCCAGGAGCACGAAGCCCCACGGGAGCTGCTGCGTGAGGATCCCCTTCGTCACGAGGCTCATCAGCGTGGCCTGCGGGGCCGGCGTGTCGCCCGAGCCGATGCCGGGCTGCACGCGGTAGCGCACGTGCCCCTCGCCGTCCACGAGGTACGCGCCGTCGGGGATGTCCTGCCGGCCGCCCGCGCGGGCCACGTGGTAGGTCGCGCCGTCCGGGCCGACGTCGGTCTCGGCCGCCGGATCGACCGGCAGCACCGCGTCGTAGCGCGCCTCCTCCTTGCTTGCGTTGGTGCGGTTCAGGACCTGCAGCGTCGCGCCGATGACGACCACGCTCGTGAGGACGCCGACGATGATCGCCGTCTGCTGCTTCCACGGCGTTCCGCCCACCAGGAAGCTCGTCTTCAGGTCCTGCGACGTGGTGCCCGCGTTGCTGGAGGCGATGCAGACGACGGTGCCGATGCTCATGGCGGCCGCGGTGTACGCATGGCCGGTCCATCCGAGCAGGATGAAGAGGATGCAGGTGCCCATGAGGGTCGCGATGGCCATCCCGCTCACGGGGTTCGATGAGGAGCCCAGCTCGCCGGTGA
The DNA here is from genome assembly GCA_025923995.1 of Vicinamibacteria bacterium. Taxonomy (GTDB): domain Bacteria; phylum Acidobacteriota; class Vicinamibacteria; order Fen-336; family Fen-336; genus JAICEW01. Next base: position 6,951 of record JAICEW010000163.1, read on the forward strand.
TGCGCGAGGACACAACGGAGAAGAAGAACCCGAACACCACGATGATGGCGGCCGACAGCAGCGCCACGCCGAAGCCCGGCACCGCCTGCAGCTGCGGGAGGAACGCCATGAACAGCGCGAGGCCGAGCGAGCCGAAGATGACCAGCCGGAACGGGAGGTCGCGCTCCGTCCGCCGGACCGCGCCCGCTCCCCCGCCCAGGTTGAGGTCGCGGAAGGACGAGCGGAACGAGTCCACGATGGTTGGAAGCGCCTTGATCAGGTTGATGATCCCGCCGGCGGCCACCGCGCCCGCGCCGATGTAGCGGATGTAGCGCGACCAGATGTCGTCGGCCAGCATCTTGTCGATCGGAACGGTGGACGGATAGAGCGGCAGCACACGCCCCTCGCCGAAGAGCGCGATGGCCGGGATGAGGACGAGCCAGGAGAGCAGGCCGCCACCGACCATGATGGCGGACGAGCGATAGCCGATGATGTAGCCGACGCCCATCAGCTCGGGCGAGACGTCCACCGCCACCTTCGAGGCCTTGAGCCCCGGCAGGTGGACCTCGGGGACGCCGTTCCACAGGCGGAACACCGCCGTGCCCATCTTGTAGAGCCCGCCCGCCAGCAGCCCCTTGAAGATGAGCCCGGCCTGCGTCCCGCCCTTCTCGCCCGCGATCAGCACCTCGGCGCAGGCCGTGCCCTCGGGATAGGTGAGGACGCCGTGCTCCCTGACGATGAGGTACCGCCGGAGCGGGATCATCATGAGGACGCCCAGCACGCCGCCGCAGAGCGACAGCACGAGCGTGCGCGTCCAGTCCAGTTCGAAGCCGAGCAGCACCAGCGCGGGCAGCGTGAACGCCCCGCCGGCCGCGATCGACTCGCCCGCCGAGCCGGTCGTCTGCACGACCGTGTTCTCGAGGATCGACGCCTGCCCTCCCAATGCCTTGGAGAGCGCGCGGAAGATCGTGATCGAGAGGACGGCGATGGGGACCGATGCGGAGACGGTCAGGCCCACGCGCAGCGCCAGGTACACGGAGGACGCGCCGAAGATGAGGCCCAGGAAGGATCCCAGGATCACCGCGCGCCAGGTGAGCTCCGGCAGCACCACCTCGTCGGGGACGTAGGGCTTGAACGTGCCCTCGTCGCGGATGGGGACGGGTTGTGGCTGGGCCAAGGCTCCTTCGGACCTCCGCTCCTGGTGACCCGCGGATTCTATCAGCGGCCTCGCCGGTTGCCAGGCGAGCGAAGCGCATGATGTAATCCCTCGCCCGCCATGGACCTCTACGAGCCCTACGAGAAGCTGGTCCGCATCGTGGTGCTCGGTCGCGTGTTCGAGGTGCCGGAGAACAACCTGCTGCTGCGGCAGCTCCAGTACGTGGCGCCCGACATCGGCTCCGGCCGCTACTGCTGGAACGGCGAATGCCGGTACTGCGAGATCGGCTGGCGCAAGGGCGAAGGCGCCGAGCAGCCGGCGCTGGCCTGCCGCCTCCCCGGCCAGGAAGGCATGCGCGTCACCCGCGCCGCGGCCGAGATCCGCTACAACATGAGCGACGCGCTGGCGGCCGCCCCCCGCGCCGAGGACTAGTCGTGCCTGAGCGCGGCCAGCGGGTCGACGCGCGTGGCCCGCCACGCCGGCACGTACGATGCGACGCCCGCGACGGCCAGCAGCAGGGCCGCGACGGCCGCGAAGGTCGCGGGATCGGCGGGGCTGGTGCCGAAGAGCATGCTGCGCATCAGTCGCGTCAGGGCGAAGGCCGCGGGCAGTCCGACCATGACGCCCAGCGCGGCCAGCTTCAGGCCGTCGCGCAGCATGAGGCCCAGCACGTCCCGCGCATGCGCGCCCAGCGCCATGCGCACCCCGATCTCCCGCGTGCGCTGCGCGACGCTGTAGGCCATCAGCCCGTAGATCCCGACCGCGGCCAGCGCGAGCGCCAGCGCCGCGTAGACTGCCAGCAGCCGCGAGACGAAGCGCTTGAAGCCCGTCGAGGTCTCGACCAGCGACTCCTGGGTGCGGACCTTCCACACCGGCTGGTCGCGGTCGACGCTCCACACCGCTCCGCGCACGGCCGCGGCCATGGACATCGGGTCGCCCTCCGTCCGGACCACCAGGGTGTTGAAGATGTGCGGCTTCTGCGGCTGCGGCGCGTACACGCAGGGCAGGGCCACCTCGTCGAGGGCGGAGTGCTTGATGTCCCCCACCACCCCCACCACCTCGGCGGTGACCGCGGGGCTCGCCATGATGCGAATCGTCTTGCCGACGGGGTCCTGGCCCGGCCAGCTCAGGTCGGCCATCCGCTGGCTGACGACGACGACCCGCGGGCTGTCCGCGGTGTCCCGCGCGTCGTCGAAACCCCGGCCGCGCAGCAGGGGGATTCCCATCGTGCTGAAGGTCGCCCCGTCGACCTCGTTGAACCAGGTCCGGGGGAGGTTGTCGGGTGGGGCGGGCTTGTCGGGGACGTCGTAGTACAGCCTGGACCCGTTGCCGCTGAACGGGAGGGCCCGCATGAGCGTGGCCGAGCGCACGCCGGGCAGCGCGCGCACGCGCTCCGCCACCTGGCGATGGAACTCCCACTGCTGCGGGCCTTGCGGATACTTGTTCGCGGGCAGGCGGTACTCCATGGTCAGCAGGCCGCTGGCCTCGAAGCCGGGGCTGACCCGCGTGAGCGCGTCCAGGCTTCGGAGGAGCAGGCCGGCGCCGATCAGGAGGACGACGGCCAGCGCCATCTGCGACACGACGAGCGCGCCCCGGAGACGGGTGCGGAGGGCGCTGCCGGCGTCGCTGCGGCCGCCCTCCTTCAAGGCCTCGACCACGTCGGGCCGCGAGAAGCGGAGCGCGGGCACCAGGCCGAACAGGATCGCCGTCAGAGCGGTGAGCGCGAGCGCGTAGGCCACGACGGTCCCGTCCAGCCGCGCCACCAGCCCGCCCGGGAGTTCCTGCGGCGCCGTGGCCGTCAGGGCCCGCAGCCCCCAATGTCCCACCACGAGCCCCAACGCACACCCAGCCGTCCACAGCACCGCGGTTTCGGACAGCAGCTGCCGCACGAGGCGGGCGCGGCCGGCGCCCAGAGCCACCCGCGTGGCCAGCTCGCGCTGGCGGGTCGCGGCGCGGGCCAGCATCAGGTTCGCGACGTTCGCGCAGGCGATCAGCAGCACGAGCGCGACGGCCGCCATCAGGACGAGCAGCGGCAGCCGCGCATCGCCCACCAGCACCTCGCGCAGCGGGCGGGCCTCGCCCGACTTCTCGGGCGCCTCGGGGAACTGCCCGGCATACGCCGCCAGGACTGTCGCCAGCTCGGCGGACGCCTGCTCGCGCGTCGCGCCCGGCCGCAGCCGGGCCATGGGCCCCACCAGCGGGTTGGTGCGCGAGGCGACGCCGCCGGCGGACAGGTTGCTCCGGTAGGGCGGCCAGTTGTGGAACGGTATCCAGACCTCGATCTCGTCGAACGGGAACCGGAAGCCCGGCGGCATCACGCCGACGACGGTGAAGGACTCGTTGTTCAGCACCAGCGTCTTGCCCAGCACCGCCGGATCGCCGCCCAGCAGGCCCTGCCAGGCCTCGTGCTGCACGACGCACACGCGCTCCGCCCCCTCGACGTCGTCCTGCCCGGGGATGAAGCCCCGCCCGATCGCGGGCTCGACGCGCACGAAGCGGAAGAAGTCGCCGCTCACGAAGCCGCCGCGGACGCGGATGGGCTCCTCGCGGCCGGTCAGGTTCACGCTCTGGCCCACGAACGCGGTCGCCACCTCGATCGAGGGGATGGCGCGCGCCAGCTCGAACGCCGGGTACGAGAAGTAGATCTCCCGGTTCTGCGCGTTCCGGCCCCAGAGCATCACCAGCCGCTCCGACTCCGGGAGCGGAAGCGGCTTGACCAGCAGCGTGTTGACGATGCTGAAGATCGCCGTGTTGGCGCCGATCCCCAGCGCCAGGGTCAGCACCGCCACCGCCGTGAACGCGGGCGAGCGGCCGAGCATGCGCGCCCCGTACCGCACGTCGCTCCTGAGCACCTCGATCATGCCGTCCTCCTGCCGGTGGGGCCAGGGGTCCCTGCGCGCTCGGAGGCGCGACGGACCCAGCCGCGCCGTCACCCGGACCGCCTGCAGCCAGAGCCACGTGTCGGCGGTCCGGGCGCCGCGCGCCGTCCGCAAGTCGGTCCATTCCTCGACCAGGTCCCCGACGACCGTCTCGCCGCGCGCGCCCAGCGCGGTCTCGAGCAGGCGGATCGGGAGGCGGGGCGGTCCGCTCACGTCTTCCGCGCGAAGGGCTCGAGCCCTTCCCACATGCTGCGCAGCGCCGCCCACGACTGGCGCAGCGCGGCCAGCCCGGCCGGCCGCACGCGGTAGAAGCGCTTGGCGCGCCCGCCGCGCTCGGGCGTGGGGTCGGCCAGCCAGGACTCGAGGTAGCCCTTGTCCTCCAGGCGCTCCAGCGTGACGTAGAGCGCGCCGCGGGTGACCGAGCGGCGCGTGCGCTTCTCGATCTCGCGGCGCACGGGGACCGCGTAGGCCGCTCCCTCGAGGCGCAGGACCGCCAGCAGCACCACCTGCTCGAACTCCCCCAGCGGCGGCCGGACGCCCATAATGCCTACAATGTAGCTTCAATTGACGAACGAACGAACCGCGGACTTCGACTCCTATGACGCTCGAGCCCGTGGGTTGGTTGACGGCTCAGGCCCGGATGCGGCTGCGGACTTGGCGCCAGGTGGTGATCAGGCTGTTGCGGGTCATGTCCAGCCGCCGGGCGTTGAACTCCGACGGCTCCCTGCCGGACAGGCTTTCCTTGGCCCGCTGGACGAGCTTGCGGCAGGTCTGCAGGAGGATGTCGTCGGCTCCGCCCTGCTGGCGCAGGCGGTGCAGGTCCTGGCCCAGCTCGATGATGACGCGCTCGATCTCCATCACCCGCTGGCGCAGCTCGGGATCGAGCGGGTAGAGGACCTCGGTCGGCGGCGCTTCCGGTTCCGGCTCCGGCACCACGGGCGCCACCGCCTCCACCGCGGCCGCGACGGCCGGATCGGGGACGCTCGCTCCCGCCCGCTCCTGCCTGATCTCGTGCCAGGCGCGTGAGAACAGGAAGGGATAGAGGGTATTGACCTCCTCGAACTCCTTCTTGACCGACTCGCTCTTGGTCCGGTAGTACTGGTAGATCAGGCACTTGATCTGGAAGACCTGCCGCTGCTCGCGGTCTTCGATGATCGCCCGCGCTTCCTGCGCGAGCTCCTGGATCCTCTGCGTGACGTAACGGTTCTGCTCGTGCGTCCGCACGTCCTCGAAGTCGTGGTCGCGTCCGTAGATGATCCGCGCGTTGGGCTCGCCGTAGTTCGCGTAGACGATCACGTTGACGCGGCGGACTTCCTTCTCCGACACGCGGTCGAGCACCGGTCCGCGGTCCTCGACCTGGATGTGGTACAGCGTGCCGGCCGCCGACGAGTAGTTCTGGTTGAGCCCGACCACCTGGCAGAGACGCTTCTCCAGGGTCGCGGCGGCCCCGCCACCATCGAGGGTGCGATCAACGGGCGGGTTCAGGGACGGTCTCCCACTGTGGGAGTTTAGCAAGTTCCTCCTTTGTTGACAACAGCTTGCCGTCACGCATGGTCATACCTCTACCATGAGCATATGGGACTCATATTTACTGCTTGACATGCGCTAAGCTATGTCCTATATTTCCTTCGTCGAGCCAACTCGTCGGCTCGGTGCAGGGCCGCCGATGGCCCCTGGTAATCGAGGAGCGCAACGGAAATGAGCAAGGTGATCGGCATCGACCTGGGAACCACCAACTCGGTGGTCGCGGTACTCGAAGGCGGGGATCCCGTCGTCATCCCCAACCCCGAGGGCGGGCGCACCACGCCTTCCGTCGTGGCGTTCGCCAAGGAGGGCGAGCGGCTCGTCGGTCAGGTGGCGAAGCGCCAGGCCGTGACCAACCCGGAGAACACGATCTTCTCGATCAAGCGGTTCATGGGCCGCAAGTACTCCGAGGTCTCCGAGGAGGCCAAGATGGTCCCCTACAAGGTGACCTCGGCCAGCAACGGCGACGTGCGCGTGGAGGCGCGGGGCAAGCTCTCCTCGCCCCCCGAGATCTCGGCGATGATCCTGCAGAAGCTCAAGCAGGCGGCGGAGGACTACCTCGGCCAGAAGGTCGAGAAGGCCGTGATCACGGTCCCGGCGTACTTCAACGACTCGCAGCGGCAGGCCACCAAGGATGCCGGCCGCATCGCGGGCCTCGACGTCCAGCGCATCGTCAACGAGCCGACCGCGGCCGCGCTGGCCTACGGCCTCGACAAGAAGAAGGACGAAACGATCGCGGTCTACGACTTCGGCGGCGGCACGTTCGACATCTCGGTGCTGGAGGTCGGCGAGGGCGTGGTCGAGGTGAAGGCCACCAACGGCGACACGCATCTGGGCGGCGACAACATCGACCAGCGCGTGATGGACTGGATCGTCGCCGAGTTCAAGAAGGACCAGGGTATCGACCTCTCGAAGGACAAGATGGCCCTCCAGCGCCTCAAGGAAGCCGCGGAGAAGGCCAAGCAGGAGCTCTCCACCACCCTGGAGACCGAGGTCAACCTGCCCTTCATCACGGCCGACGCGTCCGGTCCCAAGCACCTCGCGCTGAAGCTGACGCGGGCCAAGCTCGAGCAGCTGGTGGACGACCTGCTGCAGCGGTCCATGGGGCCGGTGCGCCAGGCGCTCAAGGACGCGGGCATCGAGCCCAAGGACATCGACGAGGTCGTCCTCGTCGGCGGCCAGACCCGCATGCCGAAGATCCAGCAGCTGGTGAAGGACTTCTTCGGCCGGGAGCCGCACAAGGGCGTCAACCCCGACGAGGTCGTCGCCGTCGGCGCGGCCGTCCAGGCGGGCATCCTCGCGGGCGAGGTGAAGGACGTGCTGCTGCTCGACGTCACGCCGCTGTCGCTCGGCGTCGAGACGCTCGGCGGCGTGATGACGCGCCTCATCGAGCGCAACACCACGATCCCCACCAAGAAGAGCGA
>JAICEW010000164.1 GCA_025923995.1 Vicinamibacteria bacterium
CCTCGTACGCCCCCGATCGGAGGGAGAGTGCCCAGGGACCAGGTGCAGACGGTGAGGCTGAAGACGGCCCGGGGAACGGTACGCCGCCGGCTTCCGCGGGTCACGGCCCCGCGCGGACGGGCCGTCTCACTGGAGTTCCTGGAGGATGCGCTCGCGAAACGAGGGAAGACCTTTCGCAAGCGACTGCGCAAGGGCGTTCCCCGTCGTGCCCGAGGGATCGACGATGCCGTCCGCGGCCTCCGGACGGGGTCGCGGCGACTGCTGTCGGTCCTGACGGCGGTCGAACGGGTCGGAGCGCGCAAGGCGGCACGCCGACTCGCGAAGGGCGTCGATCGCATCATCGGCCGCCTCGGCCGCCTTCGCGACCTGACCGTTCAACGCGAGATGCTGTCGCGACTGGACATCCCGGCGGCGCCGTCCGCGCTGCGGAGCTATGAACGCTCGGTCGCGCGGGACCTCAGACGATCCGCGCGCAAGACGCGACGATGGCTGGACCGCAAGGGCGGCGGCATGTCGAAGAAGGACGAGCGCCGCCTCCTGCGGAAGCTCCGCCGTCCGGACGCGCGTCGCCAGGACGCCGACGGCCGTCGCGAGCTGTTGCGGGAGCTGCGCTCGACGTTTGACGAGCTGCAGTCACGGCGCGCGGCCGTCGATCCGAGCCGGGTCGAGACCGTGCACGAGATGCGCCTCGAGCTGAAGCGCTTCCGCTACCTGGTCGAGGCCCTGGAACCGCTACTCGCGCGCGCCACCCAGGACGCGATCGAGGCTCTCCACGCCCTGCAGACCACGATGGGCGACCTGCACGACATCGAGGTGCTCTCCTCTTCGCTCGTCGAGTTCGCGAACGGTGATCACCAGCGCGCGGCCGCGTTGGCGCCTGCACTGGCGGACCTGGAAGCGAAGCACAGCACGATGCTCCGGTCCTTCCTGGAGTCCGCCGATCCCATCCTCGTGCACTGGCAGGGAGCCCTCCCTCAGGCATAGAGCCCGGCCGCGTGAGGGGGCCGGTTGGGATAAAGTCCGCGTTCGAAGGAATGTCACGCTCCATCGACAGCTCGCGGGCCCTCAACATCGCGGACCTTCGCCTCCTCGCGAAGCGCCGGCTGCCCCGCGCGGCCTTCGACTACATCGACGGCGGTGCCGACGCCGAGGTGACGCTGCGCGAGAACTGCCGCGTCTTCGAGGACGTGACGTTCCGCCCGCGCTCCGCCGTCGTCACGCCCCGCGCCGATCTGGGCACGACCGTGCTGGGCCAGGGCCTCGCGCTCCCGGTCCTGCTGGGCCCGGTCGGGAGCTGCCGGATGTTCTACCCGCGAGGCGAGGCGGTGGCGGCCCGCGCGGCGGGCGCCGCGGGGACGGCCTACGTGCTGTCGACGCTGTCGGGCACTCGCCTGGAAGAGGTGAAGGCGGCCACCACCGGGCCGTGCTGGTATCAGCTCTACCTCTGCGGTGGGCGCCAGACGGCGCTGTCGGCCATCGCGCGTGCCAGGGAGGCGGGCTTCTCCGCGCTCGTCGTCACCATCGACACTCCCGTGCCGGGAATGCGCGAGAAGGACCTCCGCAACGGCGTGAAGGAGCTCCTGGGCAGCAGCCGGTTCGCCGCGTTCCCGTACGTCTGGCAGTTCCTGGCCCGGCCGCGCTGGCTGGCCGCCTTCCTCGCCGATGGCGGGCTCATGAAGTTCCCGAACGTGGTCCTGCCCGACGGGCCGATGCCCTACGCCGACGTCGGCGTCGCCCTCTCGGAGTCGGTCGTCTGCTGGGACGACCTGCGCTGGCTCCGCGAGGTCTGGGACGGGCCCATCGTGATCAAGGGAGTCCACACCGCCGACGACGCGCGTCGCGCCGTGGACGCGGGTGCGAGTGCCCTCGTCGTCTCGAACCACGGCGGGCGCCAGCTCGACGGCGTCGCGGCCACCCTGCGCGTGCTGCCGGAGGTGGTGGCGGCGGTGGGCGGCCGCATCGAGGTCCTCATGGATGGCGGCATCCGCCGCGGCAGCGACGTGGCCAAGGCGCTCGCCCTCGGCGCCCGCGCCGTGCTGGTGGGACGCGCCTACGCGTACGGCCTGGGCGCGGGGGGCGAAGCCGGCGTCGCGCGGGCGATCGAGATCCTGCGTGCCGACCTCGAGCGGACGCTCAAGCTGCTGGGCTGTCCCTCGGTCCGCGACCTCGACGCGTCGCACGTCGACGTTCCGCCGCATTGGCGCGCGGCTACGGTCGCGCAGCCCCCTCCTCCCACGGGTCACGACGGACCCGCTCGATAGCACAGCGGCGCGCGGACACACCGCACCGAGGGCCCTTCCCACCCTTTCCACACCTCATCGGAACGCGGTCGTCACCACCAGGTGATCGGACGTACGGTTCCTCCTGACTTTCGACGGGCGCGGTCCCGTCGACGGAGAGTCGAAGATCCGGCAGTTCGACCCTTGTGCGCGCGGGCGCGCTCTCGCTACCTTCGTGAGGTTGTGACGAGGTGGCGATGGCGGAGATGAACGAGCTCCTCGAGCAGGCGGCAGCCGAGGCGAACGATCTCGCGGGCGATGCGACGGAGGCGTCGCAGGCGGTGCAGGCCCTGCTCGCGAAGGCGGGCGCGCTCAAGGACGAGGTGCGCGGCCGTGGCACCCAGGCCCGACAGGCCCTGGCGTCGCTCGAGGAGGTGCTCGGCGCCGCGCAGGGCGCGGTCGTCGCCGCGCGCGGGCGCGCCGACTCGAGCCTCGCGAACGTGGCGCAGCGCGCCGGCGCGGTGCGCGAGGACGTGGCCGCGCTGCTCGCCCGGGTGAAGGGCAGCCTCGAGGAGCTGGACGCGCAGAAGGGGCGCCTCGTGGACGCCGTGGACGACGAGGCGGAGGCGCTCGAGGGCGCGGTCGGCGTGCTCACCACACACGTGAACGACGCGGCGGAATCCCTCAACCGGCAGCTCCTGACTGCGGCCGCCACGATCGACGCGCTGCGCAGCGCCGTCGACGCGGCCCGCGCCGGGTTCGCCGGCAAGAAGGGCGAGTGGGACCACGCGGTCGAGGCGCTGGAAGCGGAGGTGCTGGAGCAGTCCCACAACTGGGTCGACGGTGTCCAGAAGCTCCTGGCCGACCAGGCGACCGCGCTGGTCGACCTCACGAACGACGTGGTGGACGCGCACAACACCGCGATGGACGACCTGAAGGAGAAGTTCACGATGGACGCCCCCGTGGCGGTGGTGATGGCGCTGCGCGGGCTGACCGCGGAGCTCGTGAGCCTGGGCCAGAACGCGAGCGAGGAGCAGGACGCCCTCTCGTCCCAGTCGGAGCAGGTGCTGGCGAAGGTGCGCGAGGCGCTGCCGCTGCTCGAGCGGCTGGCGACCGCGCTCGACACGGCGACGGAGCGCCTGTAGGGGGCCCGGGAGACACGCGATGGCGCAGCAGGACGAGTCGGTCGCGCGGCTGGAGGCGTTCATCGCCACCATGCAGGCCGCCAAGGTGAAGGCGAAGGAAGCGGAGGCAGCGGTCGACGAGCAGGCGAACGACCTGGACGCGCTCGACGACAAGGCGGAGGCCGGCATCGCCGGGTTCAACGAGGCGCTCGACGGCTTCGAGGGCAGCCTGCGCGCGGCCGAGCAGGAGTCCGTCGCGCAGCTCGACCGCGTGGCCACGGAGGGCGAACGCACCGCCGACGACCGGCTGGTCGCCCTCGGCCGGACGCTGGACGAGGGCGAGACGGACTTCGCGAACAGCCTCCCAACCGGCTGCGACGACCTCGACCGCGACGCGGCCGCCCTCGAGACCAACGGCTTCCGGTTCCTGCAGACGGCCCTCGAGACCGTGGAGGGCGAGCTGGACACGGCGCTCCAGCAGGCGATGGGCGCCTTCGAGGCCCTGGACGACGCGGTGCGGGCGCTGGAGCAGCACGTGAGCGCGGCCTTCGACCAGGGGCAGCTCGAGCTCGAGACCTCGATGGGGACCCTGGCCGAGGAAGGCCGCCACCTGCAGGCGCACGTGACCGAGTGCGAGCTGTTCATGCATGCATCCGCTGGCTTCCTCGACAGCGAGTGCACCCAGCAGCGCGACGCGACCACCCGCGCGTACGAGGAGCGGGTCGAGGTCGTCGACGACACGTGCCGCGACCTCGTCGACTCGGTGAAGCAGCTCGGCGAGGACGCGGCCGGCTTCGTCGCCAACTCCTCGGCCGACGATCTCGACGCGCCGGTCGGCCTGGTCACCGGCGGCATGATGCCGCCGCTGCTGGAAGAGCTGACCGCGTACAACGGCGTGCTCACCGATGGCGAGCAGACCGTCTCCGACGTCGACGCGCTGAGCATCGACCTCGAGAAGTGCGAGCGCGTCGTGAACACGATCGACCAGACGCTGAACGCGCTGCAGTAGGGGATCGAGAACGATGGCTGACCTGAAGGAGAACCTGGCCCGTCTGGACGACGCCGTCCCCGCCTTCCCGGGGCAGGTGGCGGCCGTGGCACGCAGCGCCGAGGCGCTCGAGCAGACGGCGAGCGCGCTGGTCGCGCAGTTCGAGCAGAAGCAGGCAGAGGCGCACAGGCTCGCCGAGCAGGTGAAGCAGGCGCTGGGCGACCTCACCGCCGAGGGCACCGACCAGGAAGCCGCGGTCCGAGGCGCGGCGGACGAGGCCGACCACGCGATCGAGGCGGCGCTGTCGGCGGTGCACGCGGAGCGCGACCAGCTCCTGGCCGCGGTCGAGGACGCGGGCGGGGCGTTCGGCGGCCTGCAGGAGCACCTGGCCGCCGCCGAGGTGCGCGTGCGCGCGGCGGAGGGCGACGCGCAACAGGCGCTCGCGTCGCTCGAGACAGGCCTCGCCCAGGCCGAGACCGAGCTGTCGACCGGCGCCACCGACGTGATCACGGCGATCGAGTCGGCGGGAGACGCGCTGGACGTGGGCCAGGGTGCGGTGGCCGGCGCGCTCCGCGCGCTCGAGCAGCACATGACCGACCTGCTGGAGGAGGCCAGGGCTCGCGTCCGCGAGACCATCAACGCCATGCACGAGGCGGACGGCGGCGCCGAGAACGGCGTGTCCGAGGCGATGGGCCATCTGCTGGAGCGCAAGGACGGGCTGTTCACGGACCTGGCCGGCCGGGTCCACGACGAGCTCCGCGCGGTCCTGGACGCCGCGCTGCAGCGCGTGGTGGAAGCGCTGGGCCGCCTCTCGCAGACCGTGCAGGTGACGACGGACGCCATCCAGTCGGACCGCGAGGGCCTGCACGACCAGTTCGGCCAGCTCCGCGAGCGCATCCCGCCGCTGCTGGGCGCTGTCGAGTCGGTCCGGCAGGCGGCCAACCAGCTCGGCGTCGAGTTCTAGAGAGGAGGAGGGATGGCGCTGCTCGAAGACGCGGCCCAGCGGCTGGTCGACACGCTGGAGGCGCTCGACGCCGAGTGCCAGGATGCCCAGAAGACGCTCGCCGGGCATCACGACGACCTGGCGGCGATCGACGGCGACGTCGCGACGGCCTGGGACGCGCTGGCCGAGGACGTCACCGCGTTCCTGGACGCCGTCTCGGGCGAGCAGGACCTGCTGGCGGAGGACGGCCACGAGGCCCAGACCGCCCTGCGCGCGCTGCGCGGAGACACCGAGGCCGCGCAGGCCCAGACGGAGGCCGAGGCGGCGGGCTCGCGCGACGAGGTGCAGGCGCTGGCCGCGCACCTGCGCGGCCTGGAGCCGTCCCTCGACACGCTGATCACGAGCGGCGCGGAGGCGCCGTTCCTGGCGCTCCAGCAGCTGGCGGACGACCTGCACCGGCAGCTCGAGCAGGCGGTGGCGGACGCCCGGGAGTTCCTGACGACGGTCGTGAACGAGCTGCACATCCTCGAGCAGGACCTGGAGGAGCGGCTCGAGCACCTGCGGACGCAGGTCGCCGACGCCTCCCCCGCCGAGCTGCAGCTGGGCCTCGAGACGTGGCAGGCCCACGTCGAGGAGCTGGAGACGCTCGTGCGCGACAAGTTCGCCGAGCTGCCCGACAACGCGCAGGAGGTCGTCGACTACGCGATGGACGAGTGCGTGCGCGCCCACCAGGACGAGTTCGACCAGGTGCTGAGCGTGCTGCCGGACATCGAGCAGGCCATCGAGCAGCTGCGGGAGACGGTCGAGGAGACGTCCGTCGACGTCGGCCAGGAGGGTCACGACGCGCTCGCGCAGAACGGCGACACGCTGGAGGAGGCGCTGACGCGCACGGCGGCCGCGCTCGACCGCGTGAAGGCGCTGCTGGCCGAGTACACGTTCGTGGCGCCCTAGGTCGTGCGGGTGGGCCGGGAGGTGGAACGATGAGCGGGCCGGCGCCGGTGATGCCGGCGGTGATGCCGGAGTTCGCGACGGCTGCGGTGAAGGGATCGCTGGCGCGGGCGGTGACGACCCCGGGCGGCAGCGCGACGGCGGCCGACGCGCGGCTCGTGCGTGCGGAGCTCGAGCGGATGCCCGTGGGCGCGCTGCGGATCATGAAGGACAACGGGACGAAGGTCGTCACCTGCCGCGGCACCGTCACGGACTATCGTCCCGACCTCAAGGGCCAGCCCCCGCGCGGGTGGAACAAGGGCGACACCTGGGACATCGTGCCCGGCGCGTACATCTCGGAGCAGAACGAGGTCGTGGTGGCGACGGTCGGGCACGGCACCGCGGCCGGCGCGCACGTGGCGGCTCACGGCGAGGGCCACGGCTCCCACAACCTGGCCCTCCACGAGGCGTTCCACGCGGTGGACATGGGGCACGGCGGCAACGCGCGCTCGAACGACCCGGCCTTCGTGGCCGCGCGCAACGCGGACCTGGGCACGTTGCAGCGCTACGAGCTGCAGCCGGGCACGGCGGGCCGGCAGGAGACGTACGCCGAGAGCGCGGCGCGCTACTACGGCGGCGATCCGGGCGACGCGGGGACGCACCCGCGGCTGCACGCGTACTGGGACAAGTACCCGCCCAGGCCTTAGGCTAGGAGGACGTGATGTCGGACCTCGAAGTCGACGACCGGCCGATCGGGTCGGCGACCATGGCGGAGGACGGCACGCTCGTGCTCGACCTGCGGGCGGAGGCGCCGGGGATCGTCGGCATCGCGCGCTTCGTCCACGAGCCTTCGCACGAACGCTACGCCGCATGGCTCGAGCACCTGGGCGGCCTGCAGCCAGGCGAGCAGAAGCTGGTGCCGCCGTGGCCGGAGTCGGTCTGAAGCGGCGCGCCGTCCTGGCGCTGCTGGCCGGGCTCGGCCTGGCCGGCGGCGTGTGGGGCGCGGAGGACGCGATGCCCGAGAGCGAGACGGACGCGGTGCTGGACGCGGTCTTCCGGGCGTTGCTGGTCGAGGCCGAGCCCCCGCCGGGCGAGGTCGTGTGCGTCGTGGTGCGAACGCGCGTCGGCGGCAAGGAGCAGCTCGGCGATCCCTCGGAGGCGTTGCTGGAGCGGCTGCGCAAGGCCCGCCCGAACGCGCGCAAGGCGTCGGCCTGCAGCCGTACCGTCGGAGAGCCGACCACCGACGCCGCCAGCGGCGCCGACGCGGTCGTGCTCGACATGGGCCCCGTGGACTGGAGGGACGACTCGACGGCGGTCACCGAAGCGGGCTTCAGCCGCGGTGGATACGGGTCGTTCGAATGGAAGTACGAGCTCGCGCGCCGCGACGGGCGCTGGACGGTCACCCGCGCGACGCGAGGGCACGTGATCTGACGCGACGTCTGGCGGGATTCACGCGAGCGTCGCCCCCCGGGCTCAGAGCCCGACGTCCTGCCGACCCGACCGCAGCTGGAGGGTCCGACCATTCCATTCGAGGACACCGGCGAGGCCGGCCGGCAGCGTGACCTCGCCGCGCAGCCCTCTTTCGCCCGAGCGCTCCAGCCGCACCTCGATCTCCCCCAGCGGGTGCGGCATGCGGCCGACGGCGCGCCGCAGCGGACCCAGGCTGGGCGCGATGCGCACCGAGCGGAACCCGGGGCTCGCCGGTCGGATTCCGAGGACCGTGGCGAACAGGCCGTAGTTGGGGTGCGCGCTCCACGCGTGCGAGTCGGATCGCGTGGGCTCCGGGCTCTCCGCGGTCGTGGTGAGGCCCATCGCCAGCATCGTTCGCCAAGGGGCCAGCTGCTCGAGGTAGCGGTCCCCGAGGCCCACCTTGCGCATCGCCTCGAGTACGTAGAAGCCGTAGTAGTAGGTCGCCTGGACGAGCGTGCGGTCCGCCAGCACCCGCTCCATGAGCGCGCGCTGCTCGGAGGGGGGAACCGCGTCGACGAGCACGGCCATGGTGTTCGTCTGCTGGCTGTACAGCTTCGCCTCCGGTGAGTCCAGGAACAGGGCGCGGTTCGCGTCCCACGCCCTGGCCCGCACCGCGGCGCCGAGCGTTCCGGCGAGCGCTCGGTAGCGAGCCCCTTCGCTCTTCACCCCGAAAGCGTCCTCCAGCTCCGCCGCTCGCTGCAGCGCGTAGGCGAGCTGCAGCGTGATCATCGCCGAATGTCCGTCCTTGGCTCCGGGCGGTACGCCCACGGGCCATTCCCTGGCCCAGTCCACGAAGCTCCACCACGGCATGGGGCCGAGGAGTCCCGTCTGGTCGATGTGCCCCTCGTACCACGACAGCACACCTCGGATGCCGGGCAGGAAGCCGCGGACGTAGGAGGGGTCGTCGCGGTGCAGCCAGTAGTCGTGCACCATCGCCACCCAGAGCAGCGAGAAGGTCGGGATGTACTGCCCCATGTCCGACGGGTATCGGCTCGCCGTGATCCCCTCCGGGATGCGGGAGGCGTCGAAGTGGGAGATGGCCTGGCGCACCAGCCGGTCGTCGCCGCTGACGTACAGCGAGATCAAGGCCTGGATTCGCGTGTCGCCGACGTACTGCAGCTGCTCGTAGTAGGGCGTGTCGAAGTAGGTCTCCCCGGCGCACAGGCGCGCCGCTCGCCAGTTGATCGCCCACATGTCCTCGATCCACGGCAGGTCGCTCTCGAAGCGAGCCCTCTCCTGGAACGGGTAGGCGGTGAAGATCCCGTGCAGGTCGTGGATGCGCAAGGCGTCGTCGGCCGTCTCGACGTCGAGCTGCACGTAGCGATACGTGCGGAACCACAGGGTCTGGAAGCGCCGGCGCTCTCCCCCGCCCGGCCGGAAGACGTCCTTGACCCCGGTGATGGTCTTGCCCTCGATCTCGTTGCGGTTGCCCTTGTCCCCCCGCGCGTCCTTCAAGGCT
Organism: Vicinamibacteria bacterium; assembly: GCA_025923995.1. Lineage (GTDB taxonomy): Bacteria > Acidobacteriota > Vicinamibacteria > Fen-336 > Fen-336 > JAICEW01. The sequence continues at coordinate 9,131 of JAICEW010000164.1, forward strand.
TCCGCGTAGGTCAGGGTCACCGTGCTGCCGGCACCTCCGCTCGTCTCCAGCACGGCATAGGCGTTCGTCAGGTGCGACTGGTCGATCAGGATGGTGGCGCGGGAGCGCGCCGCGACCGCGAGATCGCCCTGGCCCTTAAGGAAGGCGTCACCGGGCCGCAGGCCCTCGGCGCGCCGGATCGATGCGAGCCGGACGAGCGTCTCCTCCATCGGCGGGATGGAACGGGGCACGAGCTGCCACAGCCGCGCTTCGCCGGTGATAGCCGTTCCGCGCACCTGGGCACGCTCGCCACTCCAACCCTCGCTGGCGGCGGCGGCGTGCCACGCGTCGTCCACGAAGTCGACCTGCTCCCAACCCCACGGGTGCCGCGCGCCGTCGACCGATTCTCCCGGAGGAGCCGCGTAGTAACCGCCGATCGCGACGACCGGGACGGGCTCGTAGCCCGCGTTGCGCAGCACCTTCCATCCGGGTCCGGTGCTGGCGAGCGCTTCCCGCTCGGTATCGCCCTGCAGCAGGAAGGCGGTCCGGCGACTGAACTGGGCCACGGGACGGTGGGCGCCCCAGTTCCACACCAGGGCCGCCAACACGTTCCTGCCGGCGCGCAGGTGGGGCGCCAGGTCCAGGGTCTCGTAGCGCCAGTGCATGAGGTCCGAGCGCTGCGGACCCGAGGACACCTGCCGGCCATTCACGAACAGGCGATACCGGTTGTCGGCGGAGACGTGGACCACGAATCGTTCGGGTGGCGCGGCGAGCTCGATGACGCGCCGAAAGTGGAACACCCCGAACTGGTCGCCTGGTGCGTCGGCGTCGTAGATCCAGGACGCCGGCCGGGCTCCCCCGAACACCGGTCCCGGCTCGAACTGCGCCTCGCCCGAGCGCGAGCCGCCCAGCAGGGCGAGAACGAGCAGGGCGCTCGACACGCGCGGAATCACACTCATGGGTCTCCTCCGGGCAGACGTCGCTTAGACTGCCAGGCGATGGAAGGGCCGAACGGCGGCCGCCGGAGCTTCACGCTTCGCGCGGTGCTGGCGCTCCTGGGCGGAGCGACGATCTCGATCTGGGGCTGTCGCGAAGGCGCGCGACGAGCGGGGCGGTCGTCGGGCCGGCGCCGACCCTTCCGCCGCCGACGCCGACTCCCACGCCCGTCGCGGACGAGACCGGTGTCTTCCTGGCGAACCACGGGCACGAAGCACTCATCGCCGGTGCCGCCCTGGTGGCGGGGAACGCCGTTCGGCTGGACATACGCGGCACCGCCAACCACCCGCACACGCTCGAGTTGAGCGCCGAGGAGATCGTGGCCATCGCCGCCGGCCTCCGGGTCGGGAAGGAATCCAGCGAGGAGAAGGGCCACACCCACTACGTCATCTTCAACTGACGGCCACCGCGCGCCACTATACGTCTCGCGTTGACCAAGGGCACAAATCCTTTGACAAGGATTCCGAAGCGCGCGTAGTCTGCTTCGCACCACTCCCAACAGGTTCTCGCGCGCGGCGCGCCCCTCGCGCGGCCGCGCATTGAGGATTCGCCATGCCGAAGCGCCCGAAGACGGAGAGTCACGAGCCGCAGTCCCCTTCCGGCCCGCACGACAAGCCGCCCGCCGCCGCCCATCCCCAGCGCATCCTCGTCAAGGTGCGGGACGCGGGGAACGCCCTCGCGGCGGCGGAGCCCCGCGCCAACCTCCGCCCGCTCTTCGACGCGCCCGCGGGCCCGAAGGCGTTCGGGTTCGGCGGCGATCCGCAGTGGTTCATCGCCGACCTGCCCGACGGCGCGGCGACGCCCTGGGACCTGGCGCACGCCCGCGTCGCCGCGCAGCTCGGCATCGAGGAGTCCGACGTCGTCTTCGCGGAACCGGACCTCGTCCACGACATCTACCGGGACGAGTCGGGCGAGGGCGCGCCCGCCCCGTTCGCGGTCGGCGAGAACTGCGACGCGCTGCCGCAGAACGCCGCCAACGGCCAGGCCGTCGGCCCGCACGACGGGTGGCACCTGGACGACGCGTTCTCGCAGCTCAAGAGCGCCCGCGAGGCGGTCACGTTCGCCAAGCCGCACACGCGCGTCGCGCACCTGGACACGGGCTTCTATGCGAGCCACGTGAGCATCCCCGCGCGGATCAACCGCGAGCTCCAACGCAGCTTCGTCGACGACGACGCCGACAAGGCCAGCGCGGTGGACCCGGACAAGAACAAGCTGCTCGACAACTCCGGGCACGGCACCGGCACCATCGGGATCCTGGCCGGCGCGGCCATCCCGCAGCTGGGCGGCATGGTCATCGGCGGCGCGCCGGACGCGGAGATCGTCCCGCTGCGCATCGCCGACCGCGTGGTGCTGCTCCACACCAGCTCGTTCGCGCGCGCTCTCGCCTACGCCATCGACAACGGCTGCGACGTGGCGTCCATGAGCATGGGCGGCCTGCCGTCCTCGGCCTGGCGCGAGGTCATCGACCGCGCGTACTTGGCGGGCCTGTGCATCGTCACCGCGGCGGGGAACAACTTCGGGGGCCTGCCCACGCGCCACGTCGTGTATCCCGCGCGCTACTCCCGCGTGATCGCGGCCTGCGGCGTGATGGCGAACGGGAACCCGTACACCCATCTCCAGAACCGCAGCATGGAGGGCAACTTCGGGCCCAGGAAGGTCATGACGCACGCGCTGGGCGGCTTCAGCCCCAACATCCCGTGGGCCGTCTTCGGCTGCCCCGACACGGTGCGCCGGAACGGCGGGGGCACGTCCGCGGCGACGCCGCAGATCGCGGCCGCGGTGGCCCTCTACTACGAGAAGTACAAGGGCGAGCTGCCCCGCGACTGGCGCCGGGTCGAAGCGGTGCGGAACGCGCTCTTCACGACCGCGCTCAAGGTGCACGCGGAGAAGCTGGGCCACGGCATCCTGCAGGCGCGCGCGGCATTGGACGTGAAGCCGGTGCTCAACCTGCCCCAGACCGGGTCCGACGGCGACGCGTTCTCGTTCTTCCGCGTGATCACCGGCCTCGGCATCGTCGAGCCGCCGCCCCGCGAGCGCATGTTCAACCTGGAGCTGGCCCAGCGCTGGCTCCTGAACCCGCGGCTGCAGGAGCTGGTGCCGGATCCCGACGACGCGCAGATGGACGACAAGACGCTCCAGGCCTTCATGGAGGCGGTCGTCGAGGACACCGGCGCCTCGATCGCGTTGCGCAAGCAGGTGGCGGCCCGCTATCCGACCGTCGCGGGCCGGTCCCTCGTGTTCACGGCCGCCGCGAAGGACGTGGTGCCCGAGGACCTGCCGGCCTGCGACCTCCAGCCCGCGCTCGTCCCCCCGCCCTACCGGCGGTTGCGCGTGTACGCCACCGACCCCAGCGCGTCGACGCGCCTCGAGACCGCGGCCACCAACGAGGTGACGCTCGCCATCCGCTGGGAGGAGCTCGCCGAGAAGCGGCTCGCCGGCGAGTATCTGGAGATCGACGACGTCGACCCGTCGGGCCACCCCTACGACAGCGTGGACCTGAACGACCCGCGGCTGCTCGCGCAGGACGGGTGGGCACCTTCGGAGGGCAACCCGCAGTTCCACCAGCAGATGACCTACGCGGTGGCCATGAAGACGATCGGCCACTTCGAGAAGGCGCTGGGCCGGCCCGTCCTCTGGCGCCACCGGACGAACCCGCTGGACGATCACGACGACCAGACGTTCGTCCAGCGCCTGGTCATCCGGCCCCACGCGCTGCGCGAGGCGAACGCGTTCTACAGCCCGACCGAGGTCGCCCTCAAGTTCGGCTACTTCGACGCCGGCGCCTCCGACCCGGGTGACCACGTGCCGGGCAGCCGCGTCTACTCCGCGCTCTCGCACGACATCATCGCCCACGAGACGACGCACGCCATCCTCGACGGGATGTACCGGCGCTTCAACGAGCCCACCAACCCCGACGTGCTCGCGCTCCACGAGGCGTTCGCGGACATCGTGGCGCTCTTGCAGCACTTCACGATCCCGGAGCTGCTGGAGAGGGAGATCCGGCGCGTCCGCGGCGACATCGAGACGGAGACGATGCTGGGCAGCCTCGCCTTCCAGTTCGGCCGCGCGCGCGGCGGCCGTGGAGCCCTGCGCGATGCCATCGGGCGGATGGAGAACGGCGCCTGGAAGCGGCACCAGCCGGACCCCGCCGAGCTCAAGACGCGGCTCACCCCGCACGCGCGCGGCGCCGTGCTGGTGGCGGCCGTGTTCGACGCCTTCATCGCGGTCTACAAGGCGCGCGTGGCCGACCTGCTGCGCATCGGGACGGGCGGGACCGGCGTGCTGCCGAACGGCGCCGTCCATCCGGACCTCGCGCACCGGCTCACCGAGGAGGCCGCGAGCACGGCCGCCTACATGCTCCACATGTGCATCCGGGCCCTCGACTACCTGCCCCCGGTGGACGTCACCTTCTTCGAGTACCTGCGGGCGCTGATCACCGCCGACTTCGACCTGGTGCGCGACGACAGCAACAACTACCGCGTGGCGTTCGTCGAGTCGTTCCGGCGCCGCGGGATCTACCCGGTCAACCTCGGGGAAGCGACCCGCGACACGCTGCGCACGCTCTCGGTGGACACGCTGCGCTGGAAGGGGCTGGACTCCTGGCGCCTGACGCAGAAGGCCCCGCAGCAGTACGCGGCCATCGTGGGCCGCCTCAAGGCGTACGCCGACCGCTGCCTCTACCTCGAGGACCGCAAGCTGCTCTTCGACGAGACACGCCTGGAGCGGATCAAGCTGCACTCCGCCCTCGAGAAGGCGTTCAAGGAGGTGCCGGAGTTCGC
>JAICEW010000165.1 GCA_025923995.1 Vicinamibacteria bacterium
CCGCTGCCGCTCTTCGCGGCGCTGGCGGTCGCGCTCGCGTTCCTGCTGCACACGATGTGGCGCCGCGGCTGGGCCGACCTGGCGTTGCTGGGACTCGCGGCGGCCGCCACGTTCGTGACGCTGTGGCAGGTCGGGTACTTCCAGCCCGCGGACGTGGGCCTGTTGCTCGCGGCCGCCGGCGCGTTCGGGCTGGGGTTCCTGGCCACACCGTTCGTGCTGGCAGGGCGGCGCTGGCGCGACCGCACGGTCCTCTGGGCGACGTCCGCGCTGGCGCTGCCGGCGTTCTTCCTCGCGATCTATCGGTCCGTCGTCGCCGTCTGGGGCAAGGGCTGGATCGGCGCGGTCCCGGTCGCGATGGCGGCTGTCTCCGTGGCCGCGCTCGCGCTCGTGGCCCGGCGCTTCCCGGACGCGCCCGGCGCGCTCGCGAAGGCGCTTCGCCTGCGCTACCTCGCGCTCTACGCCACGGTCGCGCTCGGGTTCCTGGCGCTCGCCGTGCCGCTGCAGCTCGACAGGCAGTGGATCACGGTCGGCTGGGCGGTGCTGGCCGCGGCCGTCTGCTGGCTCTTCGGCCGGCTGCCGCACCCGGGGCTCAAGTACGTCGCGACCGCGCTCTTCGCGGCGGTGGGCGTCCGGCTGCTGCTGAACCCGGACGTCTTCCGCTACCAGCCGCGCGGGCTGCCCATCGTGAACTGGCTGCTCTACACGTACGGCGTTCCCGCGCTCAGCTGCTTCCTCGGCGCGTGGTGGCTCACGCGAAACGAGCGTCGGCGGGGCGCGCAGCCCGAGCACGACGTCCTCCCCGGCGACCGGAGGCTGTCTCCGGCCTTCTCCGTGCTCGGCCTCGTGCTCGTCTTCTGGCTGATCAACGTCGAGATCATCGACTACTTCTCGGGCGGCCCGTACTGGGCGTACGAGATCGAGCGGCCGCTCGCGCGCGACCTGGCCATGTCCGTCGCCTGGGGCCTCTACGCGATCCTGCTGCTGGTGCTCGGGATCTGGCGGGGCGTGAAGGGACTGCGCTACCTGGCGCTCGGGTTCATCTACCTCGCGTTCGCGAAGGTCCTGTTCTACGACGTGGGCTGGGGACGCCTGGAGGGCCTGTACCGCGTCCTCTCGCTCGTCAGCCTGGCCGGGTCGATGTTCGTGGTCGCGCTGCTCTTCCAGCGGTTCGTGGCCGGCCGGGAGCGCACGGAGTGAGCCGCGCGCTGCTCGCCGTCGCGCTGGCCGCCTCGACCGCGGCCGCGGCCGACTTCGACCCGTCGCGGGCCGCCTGGCGTCATCGGCGCGCCGTCGCGGTTCCGCCGTCGGACGGCTTCGCCGCCCTGGACCTGCCGCCCGAGCTGCGCGCGCGGTCCCGGTCCGACCTGCGCGACCTCCGTCTGCTGGCGGCGGACGGGGCCGAGGTGCCGTTCGTCGTGGACCGCCTCGCCGAGCGCGAGGCCTCGCGCTCGTGGGCCGGCACGCTGACCGACACCGCGCAGGAGCCGGTCGGGCCCGCGGACGAGACGGCGGGCACCAGCCGCTGGACGGTCGACCTGGGCGCCGCCCACGAGATCGACACGGTCGAGCTGGAGGTTCGCGAGCAGGATTTCGCGAAGCGGGTGGGCGTCGAGGGCTCCGCGGACGGCCGCGACTGGACCCGACTGGCGTCGGACGCGCCCGTGTTCGACCGGCCCTGGCAGGGACGCGTGCGGCACACGCAGATCGCCCTCGAATCGGCGGCGATCGTCCGCTACCTGCGGCTCACGGCGCGGGACCATCGCCGGTCTGCGCCGATCACCCTGACCGGCGTCCGGGCCGCCTGGACCCGCCGCGCGCCCGGCGAGACGTGGAGCCGGCCCGTCACGGTCGCGCCGGTGGACCGTGCGAAGGGCGTGACGCGCTATCGGCTCGAGGTCGAGGGCCTCCCGGTCGAGGCCCTGGACATCGAGGCCGAGGACCGCGCGTTCTCGCGGCGGGTCGTGCTGCGCGAGGTCTCGGGCCCGACCGAGCGCGTGCGGGCGGACGGGTGGACGTACCGTGTGAGCCTGCCGGAGGAGGCGCTCGCCGGCCAGCGCCTGCGTGTCGCGCTGTCGTCGCCGCCCGAGGGAGGCGTGCTGATCCTGGAGGTCCACGACGGCGACAGCCCGCCGCTGCGCGGACTGCGGGTCGCCGCCTCCGGCGCCGCCACGCGGCTGCTCTTCGCGGCGTCGTCCGCGCCCGTCGTCCTGTACTACGGCAACGACGTCACCCGGGCCGCGCACTACGACCTGGCCGCCCTCCACGGCCGGATCGCGACCAGCGGCCGGCTGGCGGCGGCGTCGCTCGGCGCCGAAGCGGCGAACCCCGCGTACCAGAAGCCGGCGCCGCTCCCGATCGGCATCCTGCGCGGCGCGGCCGTGGACGTCTCCCGCTGGCGGGCCGAGCGCCCGCTCGAGGTGGCGGACGCGACCGACCTGTACGTGGTCGCGCTCGCGCCCGGGGACCTGGCGCGCCTGCGCGCGGACCTGGGCGACCTGCGCGTCGTGGACGACGCGGGCCGGCAGGTCCCGTACATCCTCGAGCCGGCCGCGGTGGAGGCGCGCGTGGCCCTGCGCGCCGACAAGGCGCGGACGGACCCGCGCCTGACGCGCCACCGGCTCGAGGTGCCGGAGCTGCCGGGCCGGGCGACGGTGCCGCTCGAAGGGCTCGTCCTCCAGCTCGAGGAGACGTTCTTCGACCGGCCGGCGCGCGTGCGCGCCGCGGGCGACGAGAAGCGCGCGCGGCGGCTCTGGACCGGCCGGCTCGAGCGCCGCCCGGCCGACGGCGGCGTCGCGCCGGAGCCGATCCGGCTCACGTGGCCGCCCGAGCGGGCGCGCGACCTCGAGCTGGAGATCGAGAACGGCGACAACGCGCCGCTCGTGCTCTCGAGCGCCGAAGCGCTGGTGCGCGTGCCGCGTCTCACCTTCCAGGCCGGCGCGGGCGCGTACCGCCTGCTGCTCGGCAACGCGGAGGCGGCGGCCCCGCAGTACGACCTCGCCAGCCTGCGGCGCGAGGTGCTCGCGTACTCCGCGGTCCCCGCGACGCTGGGCGCCTCGCGCGCGAACCCGGCCTTCCGCGGCTTCGCCGGCGACCTGCTCGGGGACGCGCCGCCGACGCTGCTGCTCTGGGGGACGCTGCTGGCGACGGTGGCCGCGCTCCTGTGGCTGACGATGCGGGTGCTGCGCCAGCCGCCCGCCGCCGGGCCGCCGGACCCGGGGGCCGATGGCGATCACGCCGACGCGGCGAAATAGATTCGCCGGCCGGACACAGGGGTGTGGAGATCCGCCCGTTCGCCTGAAACCCATCGGCTGGACGTGTCGTTCAAGGGAGGTGGCATGCCCCCCGTAGTCGCCCTGGTCGGCGCCGAGCACGAGGAGAACCTCTCGCTGCGGTACCTGGCCGCGTCCGTCGAGCGGGCCGGTTTCCGCGCCGAGCTGGTCCCGTTCAACGACGACGCGCACGGCGCCGAGGTGGCCGCGCGCGTGCGCGCGCTCGATCCCGTGGTGGTCGGGGTGTCGGTTCCCTTCCAGCTGAGGGCGCGGCAGCTGCTGGGCGTGGCCGCCGACCTGCGCGCGCTCGGCTACGCCGGCCACGTGTGCGTGGGCGGGCACTTCGCGACGTTCGAGTACGCGAACCTGCTGCGCGACTTCCCGGCGCTCGACTCCATCGTGCGGCACGAGGGCGAGGACACGTTCCGCGAGGTGTGCGAGGCGGTGCGCGACGGACGCGCGCCGGGCCCCCTTCCCGGCCTCGTGGTGCGCGGACCCGATGGCCCGCAGATCGGCCCCGACCGCCTGCTGCCGCGTCTCGACGACCTGGCGCCGCCCGACCGGCGCGGACGGCCCCACGACGTGCTGGGCGTGCCCACGGCGCCCATCGTCGGCAGCCGCGGCTGCTACGCGGACTGCTCCTTCTGCTGCATCTTCGCGTACGCGGAGAACGCCAAGGGACCGCGCTACCGGCGCCGCTCGCCCGCGGACATCGTCCGGGAGATGAAGTCGGAGCGCACGAATCGCGGCGTGCGGCTGTTCGTGTTCCACGACGACAACTTCTTCCTGCCCTACCTGCCGAAGAACGTCGAGCGGTACCGGGAGATGGCCGACCTCATGCGGGCCGAAGGCCTGGACGACGTCGGCCTGGTCGTCAAGTGCCGGCCGAACGACGTCGACCCCGATCTGTTCAGGCAGCTCAAGCGCATGGGCGTCATCCGCGCCTACGTGGGCATCGAGACCAACAGCAGCGAGGGCATCGTCAGCCTGAACCGGCGCATCACCAGCGAAGACAACCGCCGGGCGCTTCGCGTGCTCGACGAGCTGGACGTCTACTGCACGTTCAACGTCCTCATCTTCGACCCGGAGGCGACGCTCGACGGCGTCACGGCCAACCTCGACTTCATGGAGGAGATGGCGGACAGGCCGTCCAACTTCTGCCGCGCGGAGGTGTACGCGGGCACGCCGCTCCGGCACGCGCTGGCGTCCCAGGGCCGGCTGCAGGGCGACTACTTCGCCTGGGGGTATCAGATGCGGGCGCCGCGGGTGGAGCTGCTCTTCCGCATCGCGTCGACCGCGTTCGCCGCGCGCAACTTCAAGTCCGACGGCGTGCACAACCTCAACATGGGAATCCGCTTCGACAACGAGGTGCTGCGCTTCTTCTACCCCGGCGCCTGGGACCCCGGGTGGCACGCGCGCCTGCTCGAGCTCTCCCGCGACGTCTCTCGGCACACCGTCGGCCGCATGCGCGCCGCGCTGGCGTTCGTGCGGTCCGTCGATCCCGCCGACGGTGAGGCGGCCAAGGCCTTCACCCTGGAGCTGGCGCGCGACGTCGCCCGCGCGGACCTCGCCTTCGTCGCGCGCGTCAAGTCGCTGCGACGCGAGATGGAGGCCCGGGTCGCGGCGTGCGGAGGCCCGCTGAGCTTCCGAAGACGGGACGTCCAGGCGCCGCCCTGGGCGGCCGAGACCGGGCGCCTGGGCACGTCCGTCGGCCGCGAGCTCTCGACGGAGCTCCTGCCGCAGCCGCAGCACCACTGAGGGGGACGCGGGTCATGAAGATACGACGGAAGTCGAAGTCGTCGCTGGCGGCGCGAACAGGAGTCGTGCTGGCCACGGCTGGCCTCAGCGCCTGCAACGGTGGCGGCGACGTCGTCGCCGTCGACCCCGTGCCGCCGCCGCTGCAGTGCAACACCGTCGACGAGGGAGAGACGCTGTTTCCGACGGGCACGGTGACGGGGACCGAGCTGCGGGTCTCCATCCGGAACGCGTCGTCCTCGGGCTCCTGGTTGACGGCCGGAGTCGGCTCGGTCACGGGCGGGACCGCGCGACCGCTGACGTTGGCCGAGCCCCTCGTGGTCGTGATCGACCTCACGGAGGCGACCGTGACCAGCGGCGCCTTCACGCTCAGCGGGTCCATGCGGGGATTCCGCGGGGAGACGTGTCCCGTCACCCGCCGGTTCTCCTTCACCATCGCCCCCGGCGGCGTCGTGGTGGCCCTGGCCGGCGACCTGCCGCTCCCGGCGCGGCAGCAGGCCCGCATCGAGCTGGTCTCGCGCGAGGGCCACGAGGTGGAGCTGCAGGCCACGACCGCCTTCCTCGGCCCCCAGACCGTGAGCTGGCAGGTCAGCGGCGGGGAAATGGTCGCGCGGGACGGGGCGCGCCTCCGCTGGCGCCTGCCCGGCGAGCCGGGCCTCTACCAGGCCGAGCTGGTGATCGACTACGGCCTGCGCGGGCTCTCGTTCGATACGCTCGTGCTCGAGGTGGTCTGACCTAGACGTGGTCGGGCTCGGGCGGAGCCTCCCGGCTCTCCTTCGTCGCCGACAGCGCCAGGACCAGCAGCGCCAGCACCAGGTACCCCGCCGCGAACTGGTAGGGGATCGTGCGCTGCAGCGGGTCGGCCAGCGTCCAGGGCAGGTACATCTGGCCCTCGGGCGAGGACGAGTGCACGACGCCGAAGAAGGAGAAGACGGCGAGGATGCCGAGGTAGAGCGCGCACAGCTTGAGCCGGCGGTCGATCATCTCAGCCAGGAACGCGCCCCACAGCATGGCGGTGAGGATGAAGCCGTTGCCGAGCGCGACCGTCACCAGCACCTCGGGCAGCTCCTTGCCGGGCACCGTCATGAGCTGCGCGAAGCGCTCGGGCGGGACGATCCCGGGGTTCGTGAGCTTGATCGACAGCAGCCGGGCCACGGTGGGGAAGCCGGAGAAGGCGACCGCGGCGGCGTGGCGGGCGGGGCAGGCCAGGAACGCCTGGACCATGATGTCGAGCGCCACGAAGATCAGGATGGGCGCCAGCACCGCGCGCGGGATCAGCTCGACGATGAACGAGACGTACCCGAGGATGCCGCCCAGGCCGATGAAGAGGCCCGTGAGGAGCGTGTAGCCGGCCCGGGCGCCCATCCGCTTGTAGGCGGGCTGGCCGATGTAGGGCGTCGACTGCGCGACGCCGCCGCAGAAGCCGGCGATCAGCGTGGCCACCGCCTCGGTCAGCAGGATGTCGCGCGTGGGGTAGTCGTCGCCGGCGACGCGCGCGCTCTCGGTCACGTTGATGCCACCCACGACCGTGAGCAGCGCGAACGGGATCGACAGCGGCAGGTACTTGAGCGCGGGCACCAGCCCCTCGATGAAGCCGAGCGTCGGCAGCGGGAAGCCGAGGTGGAACTCCGCGACGGGCGCGTGGTACGCGCCACCCACCAGGCCGCCCGGGCCCAGCACGTGGTAGAGGCCCGTGCCGACGGCGATCGCGGCCAGCACGCCCGGGAGGTTCCAGGGCAGGCGGATGCGGGCCACCAGCGTGTAGAGGATGAGCCCGAGCGAGACCATGCCCACGAGCGGGATGCCGAACACGTCGACGAGGGGCAGGAAGCCGATCAGCGCCAGGCCGATGCCCGCGAGGGAGCCCAGCAGGCCCGCCTGCGGCACCATGCGCTGCACCCAGGCGCCGCAGAACGAGAGGACCAGCTTGACGACGCCGATCATGACCATGGTGGCCATCCCGATGTACCAGGTCATGAGCGCCGCCTCGCGCTCGGCCATGCCGCCGGCCTTGAGCGAGACGAAGGCGGGTCCGAGGACGACGAGGGCCAGCCCGATCGTCGACGGCGTGTCGAGGCCGAGCGGCATCGCGGTGATGTCGCTGCGTCCCGTCCTGCGTGCCAGGCGGAACGCCATCCAGGTGTAGACGAGGTCCCCGAACAGCACGCCGAAGGCGGTGCCGGGGAACATCCGGCCGTAGACGATGTCGGCGGGGAAGCCGAACCCGAACACGAGGATCCCGGCCAGGAACGACAACACCGTCACGTTGTCGAACATGAGGCCGAAGAAGCCGTTCACGTCGCCGACGGCGAACCACCGATAGCGACCGGACTGCTGGGTCATGCCGCCTCCTGGATCGACGGGAGTCTATACGGTCCGGGGCCGGCGGCCAGTGGGAAGGGACCGCCGAAGGGCGGCGCGCGCTCGCGCCGCGTCGGCACAACGGGTAGCATTGCCTGTCCGCCTATTTCCAACGCCGGCCGTGAATCCGGGAGACGCACCGTCTCGCGCTGACCCGCGTTCGGCACACGACAAGGAGAATCTATGGGCGCACCGCGACCCTGGGTCATCCTCGGCCTGCTGCTGGCGCCCGCGGGCGCCTTCGCCAGCGACCACCAGTTCGACGTCTTCCTGGCTCCCTCGTACCTCCAGGTCACGGGCTCCTCGTTCAAGCTCCTGGGCTGGCACGTGTCGGGCGCCGCCGTCGTCAACCAGGCGCGCTGGCTCAGCGTGGTCGGCGACGCGAGCTTCCACTTCGCTGGCCTCGACGACGAGACCACCGCGGAGCGGACGGAGGCCACCGCCACCCTCGGCCTCCGGTTCACGGTCCCGAAGGGCCGTGCCGTCCGGAACCTGTTCGGGCAGGTTGCACTGCTGGGCGCCATCCACCGCTCGGTGCCGGAGGAGGACGTGAGCGCGGCCGCGGCCGCCGTCGCGATCGGGGCCGGATACGACTTGACATCGGAGAAGATGGAGCCGTGGGGCTTCCGCATCCAGGCGGACTACATCCAACCCGTCTCGAGCGACCTCGGCCACAGCTGGCGGGCCTCGTTCGGCGTGATCTACCGGTTCCACTGAGCGCGCCCGCACGTCCGCGGAGGCTCCCGGAGACGCGAGGCATCGGAGCCCGTCGAGCGTGACCAGTCGCGGCACAGAAGCGCCGGCCGCCGCCCAGTTCTCCCTGGCGCCGGGGAGCCGCCTGGGGCCCTACGAGATCGTCGCTCCCCTCGGCGCGGGCGGGATGGGGGAGGTGTACAAGGCGCGGGATCCCCGGCTGCGGCGGGACGTCGCCATCAAGATCCTGCACCAGTCGCTCGCGATCACGCCGCAGCACGCCGAGCGCCTGTCCCTCGAGGCGCGAGCGGCCGGGGGCCTCAACCACCCGAACATCGTCGCGGTGCTCGACGTGGGGACGGAAGGCGGGGTTCCCTACGTCGTCTCCGAGCTCCTCCACGGCGAGACGCTGGCGAGCCGGCTGGCACGTGGCCCGCTGCCGTACCGCAAGGCCCTCGAGTACGGCATCCAGATCGCGCACGCGCTGGCCGCGGCGCACGAGAAGGGCATCTGGCACCGCGACGTGAAGCCGGGCAACACCTTCGTGACCTCCGACGGGCGGGTCAAGCTGCTGGACTTCGGGCTGGTGAAGATGCGCTCGGCGCCCGCCGACAGCGGGTCCGAGGACTCCACCGCGGACCTGACCGCGCCGGGCGTGATCCACGGCACGCTCGGCTACATGTCGCCCGAGCAGATGCTGGGCGAGCCGGTGGACCATCGCACCGACCTGTTCGCGCTGGGCGCGGTGCTCTACGAGATGCTCGCGGGCGTGCCCGCGTTCCGCCGCACGAGGGCCTTCGAGACCTCGCGCGCCGTCCTGAGCGAGGACCCGCCCAGCCTCGTCCAGCCGGGCGACAAGCTGACGCCCGCCGTCGCCGCGGTGGTCGGGCGCTGCCTGGAGAAGAACCGGGCCGAGCGGTTCGAGTCCGCGCGCGACCTGGCCTTCCAGCTCCAGCTGCTGCTGGACGGCGGCACCCCGGCGCCGCCCGAGCGGCCGCTCCTGACGCGACGGCGCCTGGCCCTGGCGGTCCTGGGCATCGCGCTGGTGGCGGCCGCGACCTGGTGGGCGGCCCTCGCGCTGCGCCGGCCTCCTCCCTCGTTCGAGCAGCTCACGTTCCGCCGCGGCCGCATCGCCGGCGCGCGCTTCATCTCCGACGGGGGCGCGGTCGTCTACAGCGAGGCGCGCGAAGGGCGGCCGCTCGAGGTCTGGTGGCTGGCCGGCCCCGACGGCCCGGAGTCGCGCCTGCTCGGCTACCAGGGCTCCGAGGTGCTCGCCGTGCGCGCGGGCAAGCTCGCGCTGTCGCTCGGCCGCCGCTTCGTGGTGGGCGAGCGCTTCGTCGGCACGCTGGGGGAGGCGCCGATCGGCGAGGGGACTCCGCGCGAGGTCGCCACCGACGTCGAGGACGCGGACTGGGACCTCGACGGCCGCCAGCTCGCCATCGCCCGCTCGCCCGCCGTGGGCGGGGAGATGAGCCTCGAGTACCCGCCGGGCCGCGTGCTGCACCACACGTCGGGCTCGGTGCGCTTCGTCCGCTTCTCGCGCGACGGGCGGCGCATCGCGTTCGTGGAGGATCCGACGGGCCGCGGGGCGGGCGGACGGGTGACGGTCGTCGACCTGGAGGGGCGGGCCGCGCCGCTGAGCCAGGACTGGCCGAGCGTCAGCGGGCTCGCGTGGTCGCCGGCGGGCGACGAGGTCTGGTTCGCCGCGGGCGACGGCCGGACCAACCGCGCGCTGCGCTCCGTGGACCTGCGCGGGCGGGAGCGCCTGCTCTTACAGACGCCCGCGTCGCTCAGCCTGTGCGACATCGAGCGCGGCGGCCGCGTGCTGCTGACGCGCGACGAGGAGCGCAGCGCCGTGCTGGGCGTGCCCCCCGGCGAGACCGCCGAGCGGGACCTGTCCTGGTTCGACAGCGCGGGGCTGGCCGACGTCTCCGACGACGGCCGGCAGCTGCTGTTCGCCGACCGCTTCGGGATCTACCTGCGCCGCACCGACGGGTCGCCTCCGGTCTACCTGGGGCTCAAGGAGGGATTCGCCGACGACATCTCGCCGGAGGGAAGCCGCATCCTGGCCACGACCGCGTCCAGCGACCGGCTGATGATCCTGCCCGCGGGGCCCGGAGACCCCCAGCCGCTGCCGGCCCACGGGATCGTGGCCTACCGGGGCGCCCAGTGGTTCCCGGACGGGAAGCGGGTGCTCTTCAACGGAACACGGCAGGGGGGACGCCTGCGTTCCTACGTGCAGGACATCGACGGCGGGGCGCCGTCGCCGCTGACCGAAGAGGACACGTGGGGCCTCGTCGTGTCGCCCGACGGGCAGCGCGTCGCGGCCATCGGCTCCCAGGGGGGCATCTCGCTGTGGCCGGTCGCGGGAGGCGCGCCGACCCCGCTCGCGTCGTCGCACGGCGGCGACCGTCCGGTGGCGTGGAGCGCCGATGGGCGCCTGCTGTGGATCTTCCGGCGGGGCGAGGTGCCGGCGGAGGTCTCCCAGATCGAGCTCGCGACCGGCAAGCGACAGCTGTGGAAGAAGCTGCAGCCTCCGGACGCGAGCGGCGTCTACTCTATCGGGACGTTCCGGGTCACCCCCGACGGCCGGTCGTACTTCTACAGCTACCGGCGCACCCTCTCGCAGCTCTACACGGCCGCCGGCCTGCGCTGATCGCGCCGAGCCTACAGGGAAGGGCCGAGCACCTCGTCGAGGAAGGCGCTCACGCTCCCGCGCCTCGCGTCGGCGTAGTCTTGTCGGGTGCCGGCGCTCCTGCTCGCGGTCGCGCTCCTGCTCGTCGTCATCGTCCTCCTGATGCTCTCGCCGGTGCTCCGCTATCGCGCGGGCAAGGCGCGCCGGCAGGCGCGAGGCTGGGTCGCCACGCTGAACTTCACGGGCCTCCTCATCTCCACCGCCCTGTTCCTGACGGGAGCCGGCCTGGCCAGCCTCTGGGTGCCACGGGCCTTCATGTACTCGGCCCTCGGACTGCTCGGCGGGATCGCGCTCGGTGTCCTGGGACTGAGGCTCAGCCGGTGGGAGAGCGGACCCCAGTCCCTCCACTACACGCCCAACCGCTGGCTCGTGCTCGCCGTGAGCTCGATCGTCACCGCCCGGCTGTTCTACGGCTTCTGGCGTGCCTGGCGCACGTGGCGCGACGCACCGGGGGGTACGGACTGGCTCGTCGCCTTTGGCGTCGCCGGGTCGATGGCGGCCGGCGCCGTCGTGCTCGGCTACTACCTGGCGTACTGGATCGGCGTGCGCCAGCGCTTCCGCGTGCACCTGCGCGCGCGTCCCCGCTAGGGCGAACGCAGCGGGCCTCGAGCACAGGCTGCTAGACTGGGGCCCACCGTTTCTGAACCTCGTCTTCCAAGGAGCCCCACGCATGCCACGCATCGTCCGCT
Organism: Vicinamibacteria bacterium; assembly: GCA_025923995.1. GTDB lineage: Bacteria > Acidobacteriota > Vicinamibacteria > Fen-336 > Fen-336 > JAICEW01. The sequence continues at coordinate 11,463 of JAICEW010000165.1, forward strand.
GCGGCCTGATCCAGGCCAGCAACGTCAAGTCGCCCGAGCACGCCTCGCTGCCCGAGATCCGCGACGCCATGATCGAGAAGCACCTGGTCCTGATCGGCCAGGCGGCCGAGAAGGGCGTGCAGATCCTCAGCCTGCAGGAGCTGTTCTACGGGCCCTACTTCGCGGCCGAGCAGGACACGCGCTGGTACCAGTTCACCGAGCGCGTCCCGGACGGGCCGACCGTGAAGCTGATGCAGGACGTGGCGAAGAAACACGGAATGGCGATGGTGGTTCCCGTGTACGAGGAGGAGGCGACCGGCATCTACTACAACACCGCCGCGGTGCTCGATGCCGACGGGTCCTTCCTTGGCAAGTACCGCAAGAACCACATCCCGCACTGCCTGCCCGCGTTCTGGGAGAAGTTCTACTTCAAGCCCGGCAACCTGGGCTATCCCGTCTTCCGGACCCGCTTCGCGACCATCGGTGTCTACATCTGCTATGACCGCCACTTCCCCGAGGGCGGGCGGATGCTGGGCCTGCACGGCGCGGAGATCGTGTTCATCCCGTCCGCGACCACGACGGGCCACTCGGACAACCTGTGGGGCATCGAGCAGACCTCGATGGCCATCGCGAACGGGTACTACGTGGGGACCAACAACCGCGTGGGCCGCGAGGCGCCTTGGAACTTCGGCGAGTTCTACGGCTCGTCGTACTTCTGCGACCCCTACGGAAAGATCCTGGCCCAGGGCAGCCGGGACAAGGACGAGCTGGTGGTGGCCGACCTGGACCTGGACCTCATCGCAAAGGTCCGTGCCCATTGGCAGTTCTATCGCGACCGCCGGCCGGACTCGTACGGCGACATCGCCAGGGACGTGCTGTAGCCGAAAAAGCCTAAGAAACGCCTTCCGGCGGACGTCTTAAGGGCGAGACCAAGAGCTTGCCCGAGGAGCCGCCGTCCGTGCCGCCCGACCAGCCGCCGACGCACCCCCCTTGCGGCCCGGTCAGCGGGCTCGCCCGGTTCGTCGCGGCCCACGAGGGGTCGCTGCTCCGGCACGCGGCTGCCATCGTCGGCAGCGCCTCGGCCGCGCAGGACGTCGTGCAGGAGACGTTCCTGCGGTTGCTGGCCAACGACCAGCCGATCGACAACTTCTCCGCGTGGCTGCACCGCGTCACGCACAACCTGGCGCTCGACCACCTGCGAAAGGAGGCCCGCTTGCGGAAGCTCCACCTGGCCGCATCTCCACCGACCGAGCCGATCGCACCGTCGCCCGCCGAGGAGCTGGACCGGCGCGAGTCGCAGGCGCTGATGCTGGCCGAGATCGAGCAGCTCTCGCCCAACGAGCGTGCGGTGCTGATGCTGAAGATCAAGGAGGGCCGCTCGTACCAGGAGATCAGCGAACGGACCGGGCTCTCGACGTCGAACGTGGGCTACCTGATCCACCAGGGCCTCAAGAAGCTGTCCGCGCGCCTGCGGGCCGCGTCCCGGAAGGAAGTGGCGTCATGAGCTGCGGGGAGATCCAGGTCCGCCTGGCGGACGACGTGCTGGGCGAGATCACGAGCGTCGACCACGACGCGTTGGCCGAACACCTCTCCGGCTGCGCGGTCTGCGCCGAGGAGCGGCGCGCGTTCGAGCAGGCGATCGACGTCCTGCGCGGGATGGAGTGGCCGGTCGTCGAGCCCGTGCTGGCCGCGCCGCAGCGCGAGCGGGTCGAGGCGCGCGCGGCGGAGCCGGCGGGCGTGGGCCGGCGCCGGGTGGTCCTCGTGTCGCTCTCGTTCCTGGCCGCCGCGGCCGTGATGGCCGCGATCGCCATCCCCAGCCTGGACCGCGCGCGTGTCGCCGTCCCCGCGGCGGACCTGCCGCAGCCGCGCGAGGCCGGCGTGCCGCTGGTCCACGAGCCACCCGCGACGACGTTGGCGCCGCCCCGGATCGGGGTCGAGCGCCTTTCGGTCGGCGGGAAGAACGACGAGCCGGCGAAGGTCCAGTCGGCGCACGACGATTCCGACCCTCCGTCCCTTGCCGCCCCGCCGCCGCCTCCAGACCTGCTGGCCGTGCATGAGGAACACGCCAGCATTCGGACCGCGCGCTCGCAGGACCACTTCCAGAAAGGCGTGCCGTCGGGTGTTGAAGGCGGCGTGTCCGGTGGGGTGGAAGGCGGCGTCGTCGGCGGCATCGTCGGCGGCATGCCGGCTCCGCCCCAGGCCCGGTCGCTCCGGAGGTTGGGTGGGGCCGCCATGGAGGCGCCCCGCGACTTCGAGAAGCGCATGCCGGCCCGCGACATGTTCTTCCAGCACCAGGGCACGAACCCGTTCGTGGCCGTGGAGGAGGACCCGCTCTCCACGTTCGGCCTGGACGTGGACACCGCGTCGTTCACGGTCACGCG
>JAICEW010000166.1 GCA_025923995.1 Vicinamibacteria bacterium
ACGACGGCCCCGCTGCCGCCGCCCAGGACGACCGCGCGCCGGAACAGCAGCATCTCCTCCGCCACGTGGCCGTGGAGGCCGTCGACGCGCGTCCGCAGCGGACGTCCGGCGGCGTCGATCTCCTCCACGCCGCAGTGCACGAGCCCGAGCGCGGGCGAGGCCGCGAACAGCTCCGCCTGCGCGGCCAGCTTCTCCGGCAGCCACGCGTCGTCGGCGTCCAGGAACGCGAGCAGGTCGCCCGTCGCCCGCGCGGCGCCGGCGTTGCGCGCGGCCGACACCCCGCGGTTGTCCTGGCGCACGACGCGCACGCGGCCGGCATGGGGCGCGAGCGCGGCGCCGGTCTCGTCGGTCGACCCGTCGTCCACGACGATCACCTCGGCCGCCGGCCGCGTCTGGCCCAGGGCGCTCTCGATCGCCTCGGCCACGAAGCGCGCGTGGTTGAAGCAGGGGATGACGACCGAGACCGAGGGCCTCACGGCGCGCGGCCCGCCTGCCGCCCGAGCGTCGCCAGGCCGTCCCGCCAGCCGCGGAACGTGTGCACGCCGATGAGCGCGCGGTACACGCGGCGCAGGGCGCGCTCGGGCAGGCCCGACCGCTCCAGCAGCGGGACCGCGCGCAGCAGGGCGGCCATCACCGGCTCGCGCGAGAGCGCCCACTTCACGGCCTTGCGCGCGAGCGTCGACGGACCGTCGGCCAGCCGCAGCGGGCCGTTCGCGCGCTCGAGCGGCGAGCTTGCGTGTTCGGCCGGGTGCTTCGCGCAGAAGAGGACCGTGTCGTGCGTGCCCCGCCGCTGGGCCCGGCAGCAGCGGACGAGGTCGCCCGCCTGGTCGTTGTGGAGGCAGTCGATGGACGCGTCGTAGAGGAAGCGGATGCCGCGGGCGCGGGCGCGGACGGCGAGGTCCTGGTCCTCGCAGGTGGAGCGGAAGCGCTCGTCGAACGGGCCCGTCTCCTGGAAGTCCGCGCGCGGCAGCGAGAGGTTGCGCGCGGTGGGCCAGGACAGCTCCCAGATGCCGTCCTCCATGGGTGCTCGCTGGCGGGCGCGCGTGAAGCCTTCCTCCAGGTCGTCCAGGTAGCGCCCGAACGGCGTGTCGCGCAGGCTCGGGAGCTGGCGGAAGCCGCCCACGATCCAGGCGCCCGGGTGGCGCTCCAGCGCGCGCAGGTGCGCGGCCACGAAGCCGGGCGGTACCAGCAGGTCGTCGCTCAGCAGGATGAGCACGCGTCCTCGCGCCTCGCGGATCGCGGTGTTGCGGCCGGCGGAGACGCCGCGCTGCTCCGCATGGCGGAAGGCCCGCAGCGCGTAGGGCGGGCTCAGGCGCGTGAGCGCCGCGAGCGTGCCGTCGGTCGCACCGTCGTCCACGACCAGCACCTCGTAGGAGGACGGAGGGACCGTCTGCGTGGCCAGCGCCTCCAGCGTCGCCAGCAGCGCCTCGCGCCGCTCGCGGCTGGTCACGATGACGCTGACGTCCGGCGCGTCAGAGCCCGGCATACACCGCCTCGTAGCCGCGGACCATCCGCTCGCCGGTGAACAGCGACGCGCGACGGCGTCCGGCCTCGCCCATGGCGGCCGCCCGCGCGGGATCGCGCAGCACGGTCCGCATCGCCTGCGCGAGCCCGGCCGCGTCGCCCACGTCCGCCAGCAGGCCCGTCTCCCCGTCCGCGACCACCTCCGGCAGCCCGCCCGCGCGGCTCGCCACCACCGGCCGGCCGAGGCTCATGGCCTCCAGCGCGGCCAGGCCGAACGATTCCGCCAGGCTGGGCAGCACGACGAGCGAAGACAGCGCGACCAGCGCGGGCACGTCCGCGCGCTGGCCCAGGAAGCGCACCGATCCCTGGAGGCCGAGGCTTCGGACCTCCGTCTCGATCCGACCGCGGTGCGGTCCGTCCCCCGCGCAGAGGACCTGCAGGCCCGGCAGGTCGCGCAGCACGTCGGGCAGCGCGCGCCAGAGCACCGCGTGCCCCTTCTCCTCGTGCAGGCGCGCGACCACCAGGCACACCGGCGCGCCGTCGAGGCCGAGCGAGGCGCGCGCGTCCTCGATCTCGGGCGCGGCCGGTGGTCGCGGGGGGTCCTGGCCGTTCCACACCACCGCGACGCGCGCGGCGGGCACGCCTTCTTCCTCCACCATGATCCGCCGCGTGGCCTCGGACACGGCGATGGCCCGGGCCGCCCGGCGTGCGGACCAGCCGTCCACGCGCGTGTGCCAGCGCTTGCCCAGCCGCAGGTGGTGGTCGGAGTGGTGGCGCGTGAAGACGAAGGGCACGCGCGCGAGGCGCGCGGCCAGCAGCCCCCACAGCGTCGGGAAGAAGCAGTGCGCGTGCACGACGCCGACCGAGCGCTCGCGCAGCAGCGCGGCCAGCCGGCGCGCGACGGTGACCCCGCTCCAGCCCGGCGCGCCGTCCAGCGCGAACGTCGGCGTGTCCAGGAGCGCCATCGCCTCCTGCAACGGCCCCCCGGGCGCGACGGATCCGACCATCACCGGCCAGCGCGCGCGGTCCTGGTGGCGCGCGATGGTGCGGAAGTACGCGGTGTCGCCGTTCGCGTCGATCAGGTGGCAGACGGTCGTCATGTCTCAGGACGCATCCGGGTGCAGCCGCAGGCCCTCGCGCACCCCGCGGAAGATCGCGACCGAGACGGCCGCGTCGTAGATGCGGCGCGTCAGCGCGCTGTCGGGCGCGACTCGCTCGGCGGCGGAGGCCAGGCCCAGCAGCATCGCGCGCCCCGGCACGGTCGCCAGCGCCCCCCGCAGGAGCTTGCGGGCCACGCGACGCAGTCCGTCGCCGCGCGCGAGGGGGGCGTTGGCGGTGATCAGCCCCGCGCGCGGGGACAGGTCCGGGTGACGCCGCCAGAGCCGCACGTCCGAGAGGGCGTACGCGCGCTGCCGCTCGCAGTAACGCGGCAGCGTGGTGGCCCAGTCCTGGTGGATGGCGACGTTCTCCGGATCGTAGAGGATGCGCACGCCCCGCGCGTGGGCGCGCAGCGCCAGCTCGCGGTCCTCGCAGCCGGCCAGCGCGAAGCCCTCGTCGAATCCGCCCAGCGCGGCGAAGTCCGACGCCGGCAGCGACAGGTTGGCCGCGCTGATGCCGTCCGTCTCCTGCAGCCCGCGCGCCACGTGCGCGTCGTGGAACTCCTCCCAGCGCGCGTGGCGGTAGCGGCCGAACGGCGTCTGGCGCAGCGCCTCGGGGTGCGTGATGCGGCCCACCACCCAGCAGCCCGGGTGGGCGTCGAGCGCGCGCAGGTGGCGTCCGAGGAAGCCCGCGGAGACGACCATGTCGTCGTCCAGGAAGACGAGCGCGCGCCCCTTGGCCTCGCGCGCGCCGCGGTTGCGGGCGGCGGCGGGCCCGCGCGACGCCTGGCTCTGCAGCCGCACCGGCGCCCCGCGCGACTCCACCAGCCGCCGCGCGGCGTCGAGCGAGCCGGGCGCGCCGCCGTCGTCGACCACGATCGCTTCCCACGCCAGGCCGGGATCCGCGGCGGACACCAGCGCGGCCAGCGTCTCCAGCAGGCGCTGCGGCCGGTCGCGCGTGGGGATCACGACGCTCAGCTCCACGCGACCCCGCCCGCGCCCGGCGGCGCCGAGCCCGGCAGCGCCTGCGGGCGCCAGCCGCGGAGCAGCGCTCGATGGGCCGCGAGGTGGCGGCGCGCGTGCGCGCGCTCCTCCGGCCCTCGTCCCGGGTGGCGCGCTTCCAGCGCGAACGCGACGCGCGCGATCCAGGTGAGCGCGCGCGCGTAGGCGCGGCCGCGCATGCGCTCGGCCGCCGCGTAGATGCCGTGCCACAGGCGGAGGTCGCGCTCGTCGTCGCCGAAGGTGCGCCGGGCGCTCGCGCTCTCGCGATGGACGAAGCGCAGGCCGCCGCACAGCCCGATCGCGTACCCCGCACGGCCGATGCGCCAGCACCACTCCGTGTCCTCGCCGTAGAACGGCAGGTCCTCGGCCAGCCCGCCCGCGGCGGCGACCGCCTCGCGCCGGACCAGCAGCGCGGTCGCGGGCACCCAGTCGGCATCGAGCCGGTCGCCGGGACCGCGCCAGTACGCGCCGAGGAACAGCCGCCCCCGCAGCGCCCGCGGCAGCAGCAGGTGCAGACGCGAGAGCTCCAGCAGGCCGCGCGCGACGGACGGGAAGCGGCGGGCCGCGCAGGCGACGTTTCCCGCCTCGTCCACCAGCTCCGGGCTGACGGCGCCGACGGCCGGATGGCGGTCCGCCCAGTCCACCAGCGCCTCCACGCCGCCCTCGGGCACGGTCACGTCGGGGTTGAGCAGCAGCCAGTAGCGGCCGCGCGCCAGCGTCCACGCGTGGTTCATCCCGCCGGCGAAGCCCCGATTGGTCGTCGAGCGGACGAGGCGCGCCTGCGGGAACGCGCGCGCGACCAGATCGGCGGAGCCGTCGGGCGACGCGTTGTCGACCACGATCAGCTCGGCCCGGCCCGAGCGCACGGCCGGAAGCACCGAGCCCAGGCAGTCGGCGAGCGTGTCCTCCGAGTTGTAGGCGACGACGGTCATGGTGACGTCGGGCGCGGACCCGCTCACGCCGCGCCTCGGTTGGGCGCGAGCCACAGCGCGCGCAGGAGCGACTCGCGGTCGTCCGCGGGCAGCAGGGCCAGCGCGCCCGCGCTCATGGCCAGGCCCCCGGCCAGGCGCAGGGCCGGTGCGTGCGCGCCGGCGGCATGGCAGGCGAGCGCGAAGAGGGCGAGCACTCCCACCGCCAACGCCGGCAGCGCGAGCGGGACCACGCGCGCGCCCAGGCTGCGCCGGGCCAGCGCGTGCTGGAGCGCGGCATCGGCCAGGAGGCGCAGCGCCCAGGCGAACGCGGCCCCGATCACGCCCCAGGGGCGCACCAGCAGGTAGAGCAGCAGGGCGAACACCGGCAGCTCCAGCGCGTAGACGACGGCGAGGGTCGATGCATGCGCGCGGGCCCGGATGGCGGCGTGCGCGCCGTAGATCGAGGCCTGCACGGCCAGGCCGACCAGCAGCACCCGCGCGGCCGGCGTCGACCGCTCGGCGAACGCGGGGCCCAGCCACAGCGCGAGCAGCTCGGGTGCTATGGCCACGAGCGGCGCGGCGGCGGCGGCGGTGAGGCAGAGCCCGAGGCGGGTCGCGCGCGCCGCCAGCCGCGCGCTCTCCTCGGTCCGCCCCGCCATGGCGGCCGCAGCCAGGCGGGGCACCAGGAAGATGCAGGCGGTGCCTGCGAAGGACCCCAGGCGCCCCACCACACCTAGCGGCACCGTGTAGTAGGCCACCTCGGCCACCGAGCGCAGCGTGCCCAGCGCGATCTTGTCCCCGTCGAGCAGCAGGCCCGACGCGATGCCCGCGACGCTCAGCGGCACGCCCAGGCGCAGGATGTGGGACGCGGCCGCGCGCACGGGCGTCGTGCCCGTCGCGGGCGGGAGGGCGGCGCGGAAGACCACGGGCACGACCGCGATGGCGACGGCGTCGGCCGCCGCCTGTGCCAGCAGCACGCCGATCAGGCCGCCGCCGCGCACGGCCACGATCGCGCCCAGGATGGAGCGCACGAGGCCGTGGAACAAGCGGATGGCGTTCAGCAGCGGGAAGCGCTCGAGGCCGGAGAGCGACGCGTAGAGCACGGCCAGCAGCGGCTGCAGCGCGAGCAGCAGCGCGGTCGCGGGCACCGCCGCCAGCGCCTGTGGCCTCACCTCGGCGGAGGTCGCGAAGGCGTCGCTCCAGGCGCGCGGCGCCAGCACCCACGCGACGAGGCCGATCACCAGCGCGGACAGGGCCGACAGCAGCGCGCCCGCCTTCAGCGTGGCCCGCAGCGCGGCGGCGTCGTCGCGGCCCCGCGCCTCGCCCAGCGCGCGCAGCAGGGCGGGACCGACGCCGAGCTGCAAGGTCGACAGCTGCGTGCTGAGCACGGTGACCAGGCCGATCACGCCGTAGGGCTCGGTCCCCAGGTGGCGCACCAGGAGCGGCGTCACCGCCAGGCCGACGACGGCCAGCACGCCGTCCACGACCGCCGACACGAACGTGGCGCGGCCGATCGAGGCCGAAGCGCTCACGGGCCGAGGGAGGCGCGCGCCCGCGTGCGCGCGGAGAGGGCCAGCGCGGCCAGGCTCCAGACGAAGGGCCACGCGACCACGCCATAGCGCGAGCCCGACGACAGGGGCATGTGCACCAGCGTGGTATACGCGGGCGCAACCGCGAGCGCCAGCGCCGCCCGCCGCTCGGGCCCCGCGGGCAGCAGGAGGGCCGAGAGCGCGACCAGCGTCACCGCGCCGAAGCCCAATGCGATCGCCACGCGCAGCGGCCGCGGCACCGCCAGCGGACCCAGCGCTTCGGAATGGGACGAGACCCACAACCGGACGCCGCGCGGCACCCACGACGCGAGGTACGCGAGCGGGCGCGCGCGGATGCGCTGCAGCGCGCGGCGCCGGAAGTCCGTGTCCGCCGCCACGCGCTCGTCCACGGAGGTGTCGTAGTCGAGGTAGCGCTCGGCCGCGGCGCGGTCGCGCGGGTCGTCGATGACCGGCACGCCGTCGGAGGCGCGCGGCAGCGTGGCCGCGTAGAGGAACAGGCCCGAGCCGAGCCCGGCCGGGCTCGCGCGATGGGCCACTTCGGCGTTGCGCGCCGTCCAGGGCAGGAGGAGCACGACCCAGGCGGCGACCAGCGCGCCCGCCGCGGCGCCCCGGCCGCGCCAGGACAAGAGCAGCGCGAGCCCTGGGAGCAGGAGGACGAACGCGGGCTTGGCCAGGACCAGCGCGGCGCCGCACGCGCCGCAGGCGAAGGCGCGGGCCAGCGGACGCTCGCCCCGCGCGGCCTCCAGCCAAAGCGCGATGGTGGCGGCCATCAGGAACGTGGCCAGCGACTCGGACATCACGAAGCGGTCCCAGACGATCGCGATGGGAGACAGCGCACACGCCCAGCCGGCCAGGCCCGCGGCGCGCGCCGCCGCGCCCTCGGAAGCACCCTCGCGCCGCAGGAGGCGTCGCAGCGCGACGGCGACGATCCAGACGGTCCCCGTTCCGAGCAGGGCCTGCGCGAGCCCCGGGCCCAGCACGGTCGCGCCGCCCACGAGATAGAACGGGACCAGGAACACCGGATAGGCCGGTCCGCGGATGACGTCGGGCGGGCCGCCGGGACGCGTGGCGAAGCGCCCCTCCTCGGCCAGCGCCTGCGCGACGAGGAAGAAGGGGCGCTCGTCGAAGAGCGCGCCGGGGCCCGGGCCCTGCGCGGCGTGGACGCAGGCCGCGGCCACGCGCAACGCGAGCGCGACCGCGAGCATGGAGCGGAACGGCACGCTCCCCACCCGCTCGTCAGGCCGCGGGCAGGAACACCCGCGTCTCCAGGCCGCCTTCCGGCAACGGCGCGAACCGCACGAAGCCTCCCATCTCGCGGACCAGGGCGGCCGCGCCGCCCATGGCCTCCGGGTCGCCCTGCAGGAGCCGGTTCTGCTCCTCGGGCGCCAGCGCACCGGCCTGCGCGATCGAGAGCATGAGGAAGTCCCTGCGCGTCTCGCCGTCGCGGCCACGGAAGAGGACCGGCTTGCGCTCGCAGCGGACCGACACCGCGGTGCGCGGCGGCGCCGCGGTCGCGATGCCCTGCAGCAGGTGGACGAGCGCGCGCTCGAGGTCCTTGGAAGGGCAGCGAGGCGGCTGCGTGTCGGGAGGCACGCTCACCTCGATCGAGACCCCGCGGCCGTCGAGGGCGCCCTGCGCGTCCCGGACCACCTGCCGCAGCACCTCGTCGAACCCGCCGGCGGCCGCGGTCGGGGCCGGCGGCGCGGAGGCGGGCGAGGTCGGCGTCGAGCCCTCCGCCGCGGGACGGCCCAGCGACTGGACCAGCCCGCGCAGGCGCTGCGCCTCGCCCTGGATCGCGCGGATGGCGGCCGCGCGCTTCTCGCGCGCGTCCTCGCGGTAGATGAGGAGCAGCTCCGCGTGCGAGAGGATGGAGCCCAGGCCCAGCGTCATCTCGCGAGCCAGGCCGGCCAGCGATTCCGCGAGCTCGACGTTGGACCGGATGGAGCGGTGCAGCAGCTCCTCGGAGACGAGCCCCCCCGCCTCGGCGGACGCGGGCGGCGCGCTGGCGTGCAGCGTGTCGGTGGGCTGCGAGACCACGACACGCGCGGGAGCGGCGGGAGCCAGGGGCGCCTCCGCCTCCGCCTGCCGGAGCACCGACGCGAACGCCTGCTTCACGATGGCCGGCACGTCCTGGGGGTCGAGGCCCTTCTCGCGCAGGTTGTACTTGACCGCGATGGAGGCGAGCATCTCCTCCACCACCGCCGTGAAGGCCTCCAGCACGCCCTTGCCCTCGGCGGCCACGGTCGGGAAGACCGACCGGTTCCAGGGGTTCAGCACCTTGTCCAGCTCGGCCTGGGGCATGAGGTCCGGAAGGTCCTGCTTGTTGTACTGCACGACCAGCGGGACCTTCTCCGGCACCAGGCGGTTGGCCAGCAGGTTCACCTTCATGTTCTCGAAGGCGGCCTGGTTCTCCTTGAGCGCGCTGCGCCTGGAGTCGGCCACGAACACGACCGCGTCGGCGCCGGCCAGCACCACGCGGCGGGTCGCGTTGTACTGGACCTGTCCGGGAACGGTGTAGAGCTGGATCTTGAAGTCGTAGCCGGCCACGGCGCCCAGGCTGAAGGGCAGCAGGTCGAAGAAGAGGGTGCGGTCCTGCGCGGTGTTGAGCGAGATCAGCCGGTTGGAGCCGCCGGGGTCGGTGAGGCGGTGGATCTGCTCCAGGCTGGTCGTCTTCCCCGACTGGGCGGGGCCGTAGTAGACGACCTTGGCCTTGATCGTCCTCTCGGCGAAGTTGAACTGGACCATGGGGCGCGGACGCGACGTGAAGGGATCGCGAGGCCGCGACTATAACACGCGGGCGCGGGAGGACGGGGGTGCTTGACAGCCCGCTTCACGTTGGTAGAATTGGAGTTTCGCCCCGGGGCCAGTTCGGTCGTGGGGGACGGTCGGCCCCGCCTGTTGACCGCGGGCGCCCAGGAGTGATGATGGCTCAGCGATGCGACGTCTGCGGCAAGGGTCCCCAGTTCGGCAATCGGGTGAGCCATGCGCACAACGTGACCCACCGGCGCTTCAACCCCAACCTGCGGCGCGTCCGGACCCTCATCCAGGGCGTCCAGAAGAAGCTGCGCGTGTGCACGCGCTGCCTGCGCTCGGGCAAGGTCGCCAAGCCCAGCCCCGCCGCCAAGGGCGCGTCCGCCTAGGCACAGCCTCCCGGCTCAGAAGGCTGCGATGATGTCGATCTCGACCGAGACGCCGCGCGGCAGGGCGGCGGCCTGGATGGTCGAGCGGGCGGGCGGCTCCTTCCCGAAATAGGTCCCGTAGGCCTCGTTCATCTTCGGAAAGTCGTTCATGTCGCGCAGGAACACCGTGGTCTTCACCACGTTCTCCGGGCCCATCTTCGCTTCCTTCAGGATGGCCAGCAGGTTCTTCACGACCTGGTGCGTCTGGGCCACGATGTCGCCATCGACCACCTTCCCTGACTCCGGGTCGAGCGGGATCTGGCCAGAGACGAACAGCAGCCCCCCGGCAGCCACCGCCTGCGAATAGGGTCCGATGGGCGTTGGGGCGTTGGGGGTCGTGTAGTGCTTCTTCGGCAAGCGTCCTCCTCGTTGGCTCGGGCCGGGGCGGGGTAAGCCTAGCGCGAGCGGGCCTCCTTGTCAGCGGGCGACCGCCTGCCTCTCCACCTCGATCACGCCGGCGACGCCTCGGATCGACTTCACCACCTTCTCCAGGTGCTTCAGGTCCTGGATGCGCAGCGTCAGGTCGATGGCGGCCGTGTGGTCGTCGAAGGTGCGCACCTGCGCGTCGCGGATGTCGGTGCTCAGCCCCGCCAGCAGGGCGGTGATGGCCGCCAGCACGCCGGGCCGGTCCTCCACCGAGACCCCCACCCGCACCTCATAGGCGGCCTCGCCGCCGCGGTCCCACTCGACCGCGATGCGGCGCTCGGGGTCGTAGAACAGGTTCACCACGTTCTTGCACGACTGGGCGTGGACGGACACGCCCTTCCCCCGGGTAATGTAGCCGACGATGGGCTCCCCCATGATCGGGCTGCAGCACTTGGCCCGGTAGATGAGCAGGTCGTCGCTGCCCTTCACCTTGATCCCGTCCTGGCCCACGCGCAGCAGGCGCTTCACCGCGTCGGTGATGGGCCGTGCGCGCTCGGGCGGGGTGGCCGCGTCCAGCTTCTCGGCCGGGACCAGCTTGGCCAGCACCTGCCGCATGGAGAGCTTGCCGTAGCCGACCGCGGCGAAGAGGTCCTCCAGCCGCACCCCCACCCCCAGCTCCTGGGCCAGGGCCTCGCCGCGAGCGGGGTCCAGCTTCTTGAGCGAGAGGTCGAAGCGCTTGAGCTCGCGCTCGAAGTGCTTGCGCCCGATCTCCAGCGCCTGCTGCTTCTCGGCCGTGTTCAGGTAGTGGCGGATCTTGCTGCGGGCGCGGTTGGTGACGGTGGCGTTGAGCCAGTCGCGGCTGGGATGGTGCCCGGCCGAGGTGAGGATCTCGACGATGTCGCCGTTCTTCAGCTTGTACCGCAGCGGCACCATCTTGCCGTTCACGCGCGCGCCCACGCACTGGTGACCCACCTCGGTGTGGATCGCGTACGCGAAGTCGATGGGGCCCGAACCACGCGGGAGCGTCTTCACCTCGCCCTTGGGGGTGAAGCAGTAGACCTCCTCCGGGTAGAGGTCGAGCTTGAGCGAGTTCAGGAACTCGTGGGGGTCCTTGACCTCCTGCTGCCACTCCAGGAGCTGGCGAAGCCAGGCGAAGGCCTGGTCGTCCTTGCCCACCCCGCTGCGGCCCTCCTTGTACTTCCAGTGCGCGGCGATGCCCTCCTCCGCCACCTGGTGCATCTCCAGCGTGCGGATCTGCACCTCGAAGGGCTGGCCCTCCTCGCCGATCACCGACGTGTGCAGCGCCTGGTAGCCGTTGGGGCGCGGCATGGCGATGAAGTCCTTGATGCGCCCCGGCACCGGCCGCCAGAGGTTGTGCAGGATGCCCAGCACCGCGTAGCAGTCGGGGATGCTGGCCACCACCACGCGCAGGGCCACGAAGTCGTACACCTGCTCCAGGTCGATGCGCTGGCGCTTCAGCTTCTGGTGGATGGAGTAGAGGCGCTTGAGCCGCCCCTCCACCGTGGCCTCCAGCCCCGCCGCCGTGAGCTTGTCGCCCAGCGTGCGCTTGATCTTGTCGATGTAGGCGATGGCCTGGTCGCGCTTCTTCTCGACGCGCGCGGTGAGCGTGCGATAGCTCTCGGGCTCGAGGTACTGGAAGGAGAGGTCCTCCAGCTCGTTCTTGATCTTGCCCATGCCCAGGCGGCCGGCCAGCGGCGCGTAGATGTCCATCGTCTCGCGCGCGATGCGCACGCGGCGGTCCTCGGGGAGGTACTGCAGCGTGCGCATGTTGTGCAGGCGGTCGGCCAGCTTGACCAGGATGACCCGCACGTCGTCCACCATGGCCAGCAGCAGCTTGCGGAAGTTCTCGGCCTGGCGCTCCTCCGAGGAGGAGAAGGGGATCTTGCTGATCTTGGTCACGCCCTCGACGATGTGCAGCACGTCCTCGCCGAAGTACTCGCGGATGCGGCCGGCGTCCGTGAGGGTGTCCTCCAGCACGTCGTGCAGCAGGCCCACGGCCACGCAGGCGGGGTCCATCCGCATCTCGGCCAGGATGGCGGCCACCTCCAGGGGGTGCACGAGGTAGGGCTCGCCGGAGGCCCGAGTCTGACCCTTGTGCTCGACGGCGGAAAAGACGTAGGCCTTGCGCAGCAGCTCCAGGTCTCCGCCCGGGTGGTGGCTGCGAACGGTCTCGTAGATGTCCTCGAAGCGGATCATGTCTCGCCTAAGGAAAGACGCTGCATCAATTTATGGGCGTCGTCAAGGCAGCGTGCCACGCCCCTGGTATCCTTGACATGTTTTTGGCCGTATGCCTATAATCCCAACCCTTGGCCGCGCCGTAGACCCTTTTCCTTCAGCGTTTTCCGGGAGACGGTTCAAATGAAGAGACGCTTCCAGGCGATGGCCCTCGTCACCCTTGTTCCCCTGGTCCTGCCGGCCTGCTCCAAGGTCCAGGCCAAGTCGGCGATGAAGGACGGCAACAAGGAATACAAGGACGAAAATTTCAAGCGCGCCATCGAGAACTACCAGAGGGCGGTCGACAAGGACCCCGAGTACACCGAGGCCTGGTTCTACCTGGGGAGCTCCAACCAGGCGCTCTACCGGCCCGGGAAGGACACGCCAGAGAACAAGGAGTTCCTGCAAAAGGCGATCGACGCCTACAAGAAGTCGCTGGAGTTCAACCAGGCCGACACCGAGAACCTGCGGAAGGTCAAGGTCAACACGCTGGGCGCCCTGACCGGCATCTACTCCGAGGATCCGTACAAGGACTGCCCCACGGCCGAGGGATTCGCCAACCAGCTGGTGGCCGACAACCCCGACGACCCCAAGAACCTCTACGCGCTCGCGAACCTGCAGGAGAAGTGCAACAAGATCGCCGAGGCGGAGGAGACCTACAAGAAGGTCGAGGCCAACACGCTCGCGTCCTACCGGCAGCTGGTGCCGGAGGGGCAGGGCGCCCCGGAGCCGCCGGCAGCGGACGCCTCGCCGTCGCCCTCGTTCACGGCGCTCGAGAACGCGTGGAAGGCCTGCGGGGCCCTGGCGGCCTACTACAACAAGCCGCTGTGGGACGAGACGGGCGCGGTGTGGTCCGAGGCCAGCGGCAGGGGGCGGCGCTCGCGCTTCGACCAGGCCATCGACATCCTCCAGAAGTGCACGCAGCTCAAGCCGCAGGAGGCCGAGGGCTACCAGAAGATCGCGACCTTCTTCTGGGACAAGGCCTACCGCGATCCCACCCTGGGCGACGAGCAGAAGGAGGCCTACGCCGACAAGGGCCTGCAGGCCGTGGACAAGGCGCTCGAGCTCAAGCCGGAGTACTTCGAGGCCATGATCTACAAGGGCCTGCTCTACCGCGTGAAGGCCACGGTCGCCAAGAACCCGCGCCTGCGCGACGAGTACCTGCAGGAGGCGCAGAACCAGCAGAAGCGGGCGCTCGAGGTCAAGAAGCAGATGGACGCGCAGGCGGCGGCGAACACGGCTCCGCTGGCGCCCGCTTCGCCCGCCCCGTAGCAAGGGCTTCGCGTCACCGGCGTCGTGGTCAGCGGGCTGCATTCGGGCAGCCCGCTTTTCTTTGGGGCCGGCGGGCCGGGCGCTCGCGGCGCGTCGACGGATCTGAGACACTCTCCCCCACGACCATTCCGTTCCCGGGTTGCCGTACCAAGCAGGCCCGTCATTGAGGGGGGTGCCATGAAGAGAGTGACCCTCGTCGCCGCCCTGTCCGTGGCCGCCGTGCTGTGCGGCCTCGAGCAGAAGGCGCTGGCGAGCGAGACGCGCGAGCCGGCCCCGGCCACCATGGCCGCGGCCGAGCCCGCGGCCACCGAGATCGAAGCCAGCTCCGTCGAGCCCGCTCCCGAGTTCTTCGCGGAGAGCGCGGACCCGACCTGCGAGGACTTCGGGTTCTTCGCCGCGGACAAGAAGACGGAGTGCGACAAGACGTGCAAGCGGGGCAACAAGTGCGCCAAGAAGCAGATGTGCGGCGACGCCCAGTGCCCGCCGCCCGGCTACTGCTGGAAGTGCCCGAACTAAGGCTCGAGCGCGAAGCGCGAAGAGCCGTGAAGGCCTGCGGCCGCGCGCCAGCGCGGCTGTAGGTCAACTAAGGCTCGAGCGCGAAGCGCGAAGAGCCGTGAAGGCCTGCGGCCGCGCGCCAGCGCGGCTGTAGGTCAACTAAG
>JAICEW010000167.1 GCA_025923995.1 Vicinamibacteria bacterium
CGACGTAGGCGACATGGGCCGCGAGGAACATCACCAGTCCGAGCAGGAAGCTCCATTCGATCGCGAGGTCGGCCCCGGCGGAGACGGCAAGACCGAGCGCTGTCAGCCGGCCCAGGAGGCCATTTCCTTCCCGGAACACCCAGATGGCCAGGCAGACCACCGGCCAGGGCTTGAGCCACGGAATGCCGACACCGGATCCCTCGAGCAGGAGATGGGCCGCGGCCGTGGACAGGCCGAGCGTGAGCAGCGCGAGCCTGGCGGTGCGGCCCATGGTGCCCGGAGGCCGGTCCTGGCTCACCGCGGGGAGACGACGCCCAGCTCGCGCGCGTGCTCGACCAGGCCGGCGGCCTCGCCCACGTAGCCGGAGTCCCGCGGGTGGAAGATCGATCGGAAGAACCAGTTGTCGGCGTCGGCGGAGCAGTACCCGTGCCCGCGCGAGTCCTCCCACCAGCGCATCGAGGTCGTCCAGCCGAAGCGCGGGCCCCACTCGCCGATCACCGCGTTGAGCGTGTTGCGAAGGGGCAGGGCGACGATCCTTCCGCCTCCCTCGGGCCGATAGGCGTACGCGAACGGCCGATCGTCGTCGGGAGCGGGATCCTTCGGCTGCAGCATGGCCGCGTCGCCCCAGGTCCACTCCTCCTCGCTGAGGATCCCGGGGCGAGCGGGACGCCCTCCCGGCAGGCCGTCGGCCACACCGTCCGTCAGGTCGCCGGGCTCCTGCGCGGCCCCGTTGGGACACGTCCGCGCCAGCGGGCCGCCGGACGTGAAGACGAGATCCCCGGAGGCCTGCCGCACGAGGTAGCGGGTGAGGTCGGGATAGCCGATGGCCACCACGCGGTCGGGGGCGGCGAGCGGGATCCTCGGGATGCGCACCACCTGGCGGTCGTCGTCGCGCCCCGAGGGGCCGTAGACCTCGCAGGGCTGGCCGGCCACGCCGGCTCCGAGGCACGCGGCGACGCGCGGCATCCGCTCGCGCAGCTCGAGCAGCTCCCGCTGGACGCGGTCGTGCGTCCGCTCGCCGTCGATCAGCGAGAGGGGCGCGTCGTGCTCGCTGACGAGCTGGCCCACGACGTCGGCGAAGTGGACGTCGTTCCCGCCGATCGTGAACGTCACCAGGTCGACGGCCTGCCCGGGCGGGAGGATCTCCGAGAGCTCGAGGAGCTGCGGCTTCTGCCCGTTGTGCGGCCCGAGCAGGCCCAGCTCCGCCCGCGCGCCGCCGCAGGCGAGCTGGATGAAGGTGACGGACGTCCTGCTGTCGAGCCGCTCCATCTCCAGGGCGGCCCGGGCCTGGCCGGAATGGCCCGAGCGCGTGCAGGGGATGTTGTCGTACGCCGCGCCCACCAGGCCCGTGCGCGACGCGCCGGACCCGGCCGAGAAGGAGTCGCCCAGGCCCACCACGATCAGGTCGCGGACGTCGATCGTCATGGACTCCGTTTCCTCGCCGGCCGAGCCGCCGACGGTCACGGAGACGTCGTGCCGTCCCTCGGACAGCCGGATCCGGGTCGTGCAGGAGGTGGCGTCGAGGGCTGCCTCGCCGTCGATCCGCCAGGAGAAGCGCTGTCCGCCCTCGAACGCGCAGGCGTCGAGCTCGACCACGTACTTCCCGTCGGGGGGGAACTTCCTGGAGATGTTCCCGTTCCGCCCGGGAAGCAGGAGGCCCTGGGCGTTGTCGTAGTCGTCCACCACGCCGTCGGGGCCGGGCCGATCGGCGCCGAGCCGGTCGTCGGTCTCCTCGTCGACCGTGCGGTCGGCCATGCGCCAGTCCGCGCGCGGCTCACCGCATCCCGCGAGCAGCGCTGCCGAGAGGAGCGCGACGCGTGGGAGACCGTTCAGCGTGGAGGGCCGCCGCTCGTCTTGAGGTAGCGCAGCAGCTCCGAGTCGGTCGAGAGGATGAGCGTCGACTCGCTGTCGAGCGCGGCGCCGAGCGTCTCCATGCTCTTCATGAACTGGTAGAACTCGGGGTCTCGGCCGTACGCGCGCGCGTAGATGGCGGTCGCCTTCGCGTCCGCGTCGCCCTTCTTCTCCTGCGCGCTGCGGTAGCCGACGGAGGAAGCGGCCAGCATGTCGCGCTCCTTCTGGCCGCGGATCTCGGCCGCGCGCCCCTGGCCCTCCGAGCGGCTGCGCTCGGCGATGCGCTTGCGCTCCGAGACCATCCGCTCGAACACCTTCTGCTGGACGATGTCCACGTAGTTGATGCGCTTGAAGCGCACGTCGACCAGCTCGATGCCGAACTCGGGAGTGATCTTCGCGGCCTTCTCCAGGATGATCTGCGAGACCCGGCTGCGGCCGGTGGTCACCTTGGCCATGGCCTCGGCCGAGCCGATGCCGGCCAGCTCCTCCGTGATCTGGAACTCGCGGTTGGTGGACCGCACCAGCTCGATGAGGTCGAAGGACGCCACCGCGTTGCGCGTCTCGCCGTCCACGATGTCGTCCAGCCGGCTCTGCGCGCCCCGCTCGTCGTGCACGGCCTGGAAGTAACGCAGCGGGTCGGCGATGCGCCAGCGCGCGTAGGTGTCCACCCAGATGTACTTCTTGTCCTTGGTCGGGATCTCGTTGGCGTTCCCGTTGAACTCCAGCCAGCGCTTGTCAAACCGGTGCACGTTCTGGATGAAGGGCACCTTGAAGTGCAGACCCGGCGTCGTGATCAGGCCCCCCACCGGCTTGCCGAACTGCGTGAGGATGGCCTGTTCGGTCTCCTGGAGCGTGTACAGCGAGCCCAGCACCAGGAGCAGCGCCGCCGCCGCGCCGGCGATGATCGCGCCAAGGCGGGGGCTCACGGCTTCACCTCCTTGGCCCCGTCCAGTGAGAGCAGCGGCAGCACCCCGCGCGCGTCCTCGTCCAGGACCACCTTGCGCTGCAGCTTGGGCAGCACCTGGGCCAGCGTCTCCAGGTAGATGCGCTTGCGCGTGACCGCGGGCGCCTTCCGGTACTCCTCGTACAGCGCCTCGAAGCGCTTGGCGTCGCCCTCGGCGTTGTTGACGCGCTCCAGCGCGTAGCCCTCGGCCGAGCGCACCGCCTGCTCGGCCTCGCCCTTGGCTCGCGGTACCGCCTTGTTGTAGTCGGCCCAGGCCTCGTTGATCGCGCGCTCCTTCTCCTGGATGGCCTGGTTGACCTCGTTGAACGCGGGCTTCACCGGGTCGGGCGGGTTGACGTCCTGAAGCACGAGCTGCTGGATCTCGATCCCGATGCCGTACAGGTCGCACAGTCGCTGCAGCTCGACCTTGGACTGCTGGGCGATGGACTCGCGGCCGATGGTGATCACCTCGTCCACGCTGTGGTCGCCCACCACCTGGCGCATGGCCGCCTCCGTCATGTGGCGGAAGGTCACCTCGGGGTTGCGTACGTGGAAGAGGTAGTTCTTGGGGTCCCGGATCCGGTACTGGACGATCCACTCCACCACCGCCACGTTCAGGTCGCCCGTCAGCATGACCGATTCGCCCAGCAGCTCCGGCGTGCCGGCGGCGAACTCGGAGCGGACACCGCCGCGCGTGGTGCGGAAGCCGTACTCCATCTTGAGCTGCCGCTGCACAGGCACCTTGGTGACCGTCTCGATGCCGAACGGGATCTTGAAGTGCGGGCCCGGCTCCGTCGTACGGACGTACGCGCCCAGGCGCTGGACGACGCCCACCTGGTCCGGCTCGATCTGGTAGTAGCCCGTCACCAGCAGCAGGAGGACGGCCAGTCCGGCGAGCGCGATACGGATCGCCCCGCCCGGCGGCCGTGGGAAGCCCGGCATCCGGAAGACCGGCTTGCCGCCCGAGATGTCGATGACCGGACCACGACCCCAGCCGCTTTCGCTCATGTGGAGGAGTATACCGTCGGGTTGGAACGGCGCTTGCTGCGTCATCCAGCATGAAGAGCACGCGCAGACCCACGCGAACCCGCGCCCGTCCGCCGGAAGGCAGCCGCCGCCCCGGTCGCGGGTCGAAGGCGCCGCCCCCCGAGCCCGAGAAGGAGGGGATGGACGACTATCCCGGCGGCGGCTCGTCCAGCGGCAGCGACCACTCTCGGCAGGACGAAGACGTGCGGCGGCAGCGACCCTTCGGCGAGGGCCTGATGGGGATCAGCGGCTGCGCAGCTGGGAGCCGCTGACCGTCTGGACCTCCGCGAACTCGGCCGGCTCGCCGGTGAGGCGGGCCTTCAGCATCTCGAACAGCACCACCGGTTGTGGCTTGTCCAGGGTCATGAATTGCGCGGAGGCCGCGCGCACCCCGATCAGCATCATCCGCGGGTCGTCCGGCGTCCCGTGCCGCGGGTCGCCTTCCTGGCCGAACCAGGTCTTCCAGTCGTCCCGATACAGCCGGTGGACCAGGGCGCGGTCGTCCGTCAGGACGGCGGTCCCCGCCACGGAGACCCACTCGCGGGTGCGGTCTTTGTAGAAAGCGAGGTTCACGTTCGGGTCGGACTGGATGTCGCTCACCTTGTCGCTGTCGCGCACGGTGACGAACCAGAAGTCCGCGCCGGGCGCCGGCTCCTCCTGCGTGGCCATGGGCCGCGAGACCAGGCGCCCGTCCGGCCGCCGGGTGGTCATCATCGCGACCTTGATGTCCTTGACCAGGGTCTGCAGCTGCTCGATCGGGTCCTGGGTCTCGTCCGCCATGAGTGCCTCCATGGTTCGTCCCCGGATTGTGGGAAGCAAGACTCGTGCACGCGGGGCGAACTCGGTCCGGACCGAGTGACCGATCGGCGTCCGGGTGGACCCAGCCGGGCCCCCTCGCATGCGAGACTCGCCGTGGTCGGCAACTCTCCCTGTGCGACCGGAGGGAGCATCGTGGCCGATCCGCCCCATTCCAACCTGGCCGGGCCACTTCGCGCTCTCTCCGACGACGAGCTGCTCGGTCGCTTGTCCGATGTGCTACGCCAGGCCCGCAGGGTCGAGGCGGAGGTCGTCGCGCACGTCGGCGAGGTCGACGCGCGGCGCCTCTACGCGCGCGAAGCGACGCCATCTATGTTCGCCTACTGCACCGACGTCTTGCAGATGTCCGAGCACGAGGCGTACCTGCGGATCACCGTCGCTCGTGCAGCGCGCGAGCGACCGGTCCTGCTGATCATGCTCCGTGAGGGGCGTCTCCACCTGAGCGCCATCGCCAAGCTGTCTCCCCACCTGACCGATGACAACCACCTGTCGGTGCTGGCGCGCGCATCGGGTCGGTCGAAGCGTGAGATCCAGGAGTTGGTCGCTGAGCTTGAGCCACGGCCGGATGCGCCCCCCACGGTTCGCAAGCTGCCTGAGCGTCGGGCAGCCAACCCGCCACCGACGACAGTTGCCGCGCCTGCGCAAGGGAATGGCATCGAGTTGGGCCAGCCTCCCGCACCCGCTGCGTCGGTTCCGGAGTGTGTCGCGCGGCCGGCGACCGTCGAGCCGCTGTCGCCCGCGCGCTACAGGGTGCAGTTCACGGCGAGCGTCGCCTTCCGCGAGAAGATCGAGCGGCTCCAGGAGCTGATGCGAGCGTCCGTTCCGGACGGCGACCTCGCACGCCTCCTCGAGCAGGCCGTCACCGAGAAGCTGGCGCGTCTCGAGGCGAAGCGGTTCGGGGCCTCCCGTTCGGGGCCGGCCAGGCACTCCAGGGTCGAGGCGCCCCCGTTGCAGCGGTACATCCCGGCGGCGGTGCGCCGAGCCGTCTACGATCGCGACCGCGGCCGCTGCCGGTTCGTCGATGATGAGGGCCGGCGCTGCCGCTCACGCACGCGGCTGGAGTTCCATCACGTCCATCCGTTCGCCAGGGGCGGCCGTGGCTCGCTCGAGAACATCCGTTTGATGTGCCGGGCCCACAACTCCCTGGCGGCCGAGCGCGACTACGGAGCGGGCCACATGGCGCGCGTTCGTCGGACCGCGAGCGGAGAGGGACTCGTCAGTCGTCCCCCTCCTTGAGCGCCGTCTCGGGGCGGATGAAGGTGTGCTCGTCGGCGTGGCGGTGGACCTGCTCGACCGCGTCGATGCCGATCGCGCGGGCGGCGCGGGCGCTCTCCGCCAGCTGGTTGGTGCGCGACACGGTCGTGTTGTCGCAGCAGATCGCCACCGGCACGCCCGCCTCCAGGAACGTGTGGATCGGGTGGCGCGCGCCGCGCGGGACCGCGCCGGTGTGCTCGTTGCTCGACAGGCAGCACTCCACGAGGATGCGGTCGCGCGCGAGCCGGCGCACCAGCTCGGGGTCCGAGGCCGCCGCGCATCCGTGGCCGATGCGGTTGGCGCCGAGCGCGTCCACCGCCTCCCACACGTACTCCGCCGGCGCGTCCTCGCCCGCGTGCACGGTCAGGCCCAGCCGCCCCAGGCGCGCGATCTCGTACGAGCTGCCGAACAGGCGAGGGGGGTTGCCGCGCTCCGGGCCGGCGATGTCGAACCCCACGACGCCGGTGCGGACGTGCAGGTGCTGCGCCTCGGCGATCGCCTGCCGGGCCAGGATCTTCGCGATGTGCGGGCCGTGCTGGCGCATGGCGATGACGATCAGGCCCAGCTTGATCGGGTGACGCTTGCGGGCGTGGTTCATCCCGGACAGGACGGCGCGGATGGACTGGCGCGGCGTGAGGCCGGCGAAGGTGTGGATGACCGGCGAGTAGCGCAGCTCGAGTGTCGTGACGCCGGCCGCCGCCGCCTCGTCCACGATGGCCTCGGTGACGCGCACGATGTTCTCGTAGAACTGCGTGATCCACAGCGGGTAGTGCATCTTGTCGAGGTAGGCGAGCAGCGTGCCCTCCTCGTGCTCCTGCAGCTCCAGGCGCCGGCGCAGCTCCTCCAGCGTGGCCACCGGCTGCAGGTTCTTCCGCCTCATGAGGTCCCACGTGACCTCGGCGGGGATGGAGCCGTCGACGTGCTGGTGCAGCTCCACCTTGGGGATCGACTTCAGGCGGGCTTCGAGCTCGGACATGGATCATTTTAATGGCAAGGCGGGCGCGCGCCGAACCGGCCTCCGCGGCTGTTCCAGGAGCGGCGGGACGGCGCGCGTCGCAGCGCGCTATCATGCGCCGGCGTGAACGACCGCTTCCTCCGTGCGTGCCGTCTCCAGCCCGTGGACGCCACGCCGGTCTGGTTCATGCGCCAGGCCGGCCGCTACATGGCGGAGTACCGCGCGCTGCGCGAGAAGCACGACCTGCTGACCCTGTGCCGCACGCCGGACCTGGCGGTCGAGGTGACGCTGCAGCCCATCCGCGCGCTGGGCGTCGACGCGGCCATCCTCTTCAGCGACCTGCTGCTCCCGCTGGAGCCGCTCGGCCTGCCGTTCCACTTCGCGGCGGGCGAGGGGCCGGTGGTGGACCGGCCGCTGCGGACGCGCGCGGACGTCGACGCGCTGCGCCGCTTCGAGCCGCGCGAGTCCCTCGGGTACGTGCTGGAGGCGATCCGGCTGCTGCGGCGCGAGCTGTCGGTGCCGCTCATCGGCTTCGCGGGGGCGCCCTTCACGCTCGCCTCCTACGCGATCGAGGGCGGCCACTCCAGCCACTTCACGATCACCAAGCGGCTCATGTACGAGGACCCCGACACCTGGCACCGCCTGGCCGCGCTGCTGGCGGAGGTCGTGTCCGACTACCTGCGCGCGCAGGTCGACGCGGGCGCCCAGGCGCTGCAGCTGTTCGACTCGTGGGTCGGCGCGCTCGACGCGGGCGACTATCGCGAGTTCGTGCTGCCGCACGTGCAGGCGCTCTTCGCCGGGTTGCGCGGGTGCGGCGTGCCGCTCATCCACTTCGGGACCGGCACCGGCCACCTGCTGGCGCTGCAGCGCGAGGCGGGCGGCGACGTGATCGGGGTCGACTGGCGGACGCCGCTCGACGAAGGGTGGGCCCGGGCGGGGGACGGCGTCGCGGTGCAGGGCAACCTGGAGCCGCACGCGCTGTTCGCGCCGCGCGAGCGGCTGCTGGCGCGGGTGGACGACGTGCTGGCCCGCGTGCGGGGACGCGTGGGGCACGTGTTCAACCTGGGCCATGGGATCCTCCCCGGCACGCCGGTCGAGCAGGTACGGGCCGTGGTCGAGCACGTCCACGCGTCGACCGCATCCGCGTGACGCCGTCGCGTGGCTGAAGCGCCGCCCGTCGTCGTGGTGGGCGGGGGCATGGCCGGCCTGGCGGCGGCGTACGCGCTGGCGCGGCGGGGCCGGCCCTTCCTGCTGCTCGAGGCCTCGGACCGGTGGGGCGGCGTGGTGCGCTCGCTGCGCGAGGACGGGTTCCTGTTCGAGGCGGGGCCGGACGCGCTGCTGACGACCAAGCCGGACGCGATCGCGCTCGTGCGCGAGCTGGGCCTCGAGTCCCGCGTCGTCCCCACGAACACCGAGCTGCGGACGGTCTACGTCGTGAAGGGCGGCCGGCTGTACCCGATGCCCGAGGGCATGGTCCTGGGCGTGCCGTCGCGATGGGGGCCGGTGTTCCGGAGTGGGCTGTTCTCGCTCGGCGGAAAGCTGCGCATGGCGCTCGAGCCGCTCGTCCCCCGGCGCGCCGGCGGCGGCGACGAGTCGATCGCGGCCTTCGTGCGGCGCCGCCTCGGCCGCGAGGCCTGGGGGCGGCTGGGCGACGCGCTGCTGGGCGGCATCCACGCGGGCGACACCGAGCGCCTCTCGATACAGGCGACCTTCCCGCGGCTCGTGGAGATGGAAGCGAAGCACGGCAGCCTGGTGCGCGGCTTTCGACGGGGCCCGAAAGGGTCCGCCGAGTCCTCCGCGTTCGTATCGCTTCGCGACGGGCTGACCGAGATGGTGGAGGCGCTGGTGACCCGCCTCCCGCGCCACGCGCTCCGCACGTCCGCGCCCGTCGACGCGCTGGCGCCCGCGGCGGACGGATGGAGCGTCCGCGTCGGCGCCGAGACGATCGAGGCCCGCGCCGTCGTGCTGGCGGTGCCCGCTCCGCAGGCGATCCCGCTGCTGCGTGCCTGCGCGCCGGCGGTCGCGGACGAGCTGGCGGCGATCCGGTTCGTGTCCACCGCCATCGTGCTGCTGGGGTACGCGCGCGGGGACGTCGCACACGCGCTCGACGGCTACGGCCTGCTCGTGCCGCGCACCGGGGGCCAGCACACGACGGCCGCCAGCTTCTTCTCGACCAAGTTCCCCGGCCGCGCGCCGGACGGTTTCGCCTCGCTCCGCGTGTTCCTGGGCGGGGACCACGATCCCGGCTTCGCCGAGGGCGACGACGCGTCGCTGCTGGACACGGCGCTGCGCGAGATGACGCCGCTGCTGGGGCTGCGCGGCCAGCCCGTGTACGCCCGTGTCTGCCGATGGCCCCGGGCCCGGCCGCAGATGGAGGTCGGTCACGGCGAGCGCGTGGCCCGCGTCGACGCGATGCTGGGCCGGCTTCCGGGGCTGTTCCTCACCGGCGCGGGGCTTCGCGCGACCGGCCTCTCCGACACCATCGCCGACGGCACCGCGACCGGCGAGGCCGCCGCCGGCTACGTCTCCTGACGGCTGCCCGTCAGCGGACCGGTGGCGGAGTCGGTGTCGGGGCCGGAGGCGCTTCCGGCGACGGGTACGGCGGCAGCGGGGTGGGGGTCGGAGGCGGCGCGAGCATCTCGGCCGAGACCCGGAGCGTCAGCGTCGCCGCGCCGATCTTCGTCGGGCCGTCGAGCACCACCATGCTGATCGGCACGGTCCAGGCGCCCGTCCCCGTCTCCGGCGCCGGTTCGCCCACGAACAGGAACTGGCCCTGCCCGAACGTGCGCTGGAAGTTGGGCTCGTCCCCCTGCCAGTAGTCCGGGACGTCCGCGATCGAGCAGACCAGCGCCCCGCGGTTGTCCATGAGGTAGGCCTCGGAGATGGCCGGGTCCTCCTGGACGATCGTCTTGAGCCGCGCCGCGCACTCGTTGGCGACGACCTCCCGCCGCAACGGCAGCTCGGGGTCCCGCTGCCAGTCGTCGTCCTTGCGCTTCACGTCCGCCGGGCTCTCGGCGACCTTGTTGCGGGTGGCGATGGCCCGGACCAGGTCCGGGTCCGAGATCACCCTTCGCACCAGCGCCAGGCGCCCGTTCGCGAGACCACGCACCCGGCGCGGGGCGTCGACGGGCGACTCCTGCGCGAAGGCGGCGGCCAGCACGAGGGCGACCAGCATCCCGGACCTCCCGTGAAAGGATTGAAAAAGCGGCAGCTTATCCTAGTCAACGCGCGCGCTTCTGTACAGCGGATCACCCACGACCCTATCGGCCTGAGCGCGCACGAGATTTGACGAATGGGCTTCCGGGTCGCGGAGTATGATCCCGCGCTGGGGGAGGCCCCGCCCCGGGGCTACGACGAAGGAGCATGAGCGCATGAGGCTTCGGACGATCGGTGCGGCGGCGCTGTGCGCGGCCGCGGCCACCGCGCAGGCGGGCGACGCGAAGACGATCACGTTCACGACGAAGTCGGAGGAGGCGGCGCGCCAGGCGCAGGAAGCCGTCCGGCGCATCGAGACCTTCCAGCAAGCCGCGCAGATCCAGGAGGCGGCGAAGAAGGCGATCGCGGCCGACCCGGACTTCGCCTGGGGGCACTACCTGCTCGCGGCCGCGACCTTCCCGCCGCCTCAGGCCAAACCGGAGCACGACAAGGCGCTGGAGCTGGCGGCCAAGGCCTCGCCGGCCGAGCAGAAGTACCTGGCGGCGATGAAGCTCAACCGGGAGCAGAAGGGCAAGGAGGCCCTGGAGGCCTTCAAGCAGCTGCGGGTGGAGTATCCCGACGAGCGGCTCGTCTACATGATGATCGGGCAGCTCAGCCTCAACCAGGGGCTCTTCGAGGACGCGCAGAAGGCGTTCGAGAAGGCGATCGCGCTCGACGGCAGCACGCCTCGTGCGTACGCTTTCATCGGCAACGCGTACATGCTGCAGGGCGACTACGCCAAGGCGCGCGCGCAGTACGACGCGGCGCTCTCCAAGCGCGCCCCCGGCACCGCGCCCGGCGGCGTGTTCTACCCCCGGTCGCTCAGCTACCTCTACGAGGGCAACGTCGACCAGGCGCTGGCCGGCCTCCAGGCGTTCCTGGGCGAGTACAAGCAGAACAAGCTGGACGCAAACTTCCCGGAGGTCTTCATCTGGAACTCGATCGCCCGCATCAACCTGGAGAACAACCGCCTCGAGGCGGCAATGAAGGCCTATGAGGAGGGCTTCAAGTCCGTCCCCGGGTCGACGCTCTCGGACAACGACAAGAAGGTCTGGGAGGGCCGCCTGCACCACGGCAAGGGCCGCACCCTGGCGCGCATGGGCAAACACGAAGAGGCGTGGAAGGAAGCCGAGACGATCAAGAAGATGATCGACGAGGGCGGCGAGGAGGGGAAGCAGTACGTCCCCGCCTACCACTACATGGCCGGGTACGTGAAGCTGGAGGCGGGCGACGCCAAGGCGGCGGTCGAGCACCTCAAGCAGTCCGACCTCAACGACCCCTTCCACAAGCTGCTGCTGGCCCGCGCGTACGAGAAGACCGGCGACAAGGCCGCCGCCAAGAAGGCGTACGAGGAGATCCTGGCCTTCAAGACGAACAACCTCGAGCGCGCGCTGGCCTACCCGGAGGCGAAGAAGAAGCTCGCCAGCCTGTAGTTCCTCTACGGAGGGGGTCTGGGGGGCGTGGCGCAGCGCCCCCCAGCGCGACTAGAACGCCCAGAAGCCCCGGACGAACAACGTACTGAAGAAAGACAGGAACAGCAGGCACCAGACGGCCATCAAGGCGAAAGGCAGCGGCCGCCGGCCCAGCCGCGCCATCTGCAGGTACATCGGGAACAGGATGAGCGCGTAGCGGGGGACCGACCACGGGTACGTGAAGCTCATCACCAGCAGCGTGTTCGCGACCATGTACGCGGCGTACGAGGCACGCTGGCGCAGGATCGAGAACGCGGTCGCCACCAGGATCAGCGTCGCGTAGAGCAGCTCCTGCCCGCGCAGGACGAACGTCTCGCCCGACCCCGGGCTGAGGAACGACATCCACATCACCAGGTAGCCCTTCCACGGCCAGTCGAGCGTGCGGCGGAAGTGCTCGTGCTGGAAGCGCAGGAAGGCGAACGGGTCGCCGGCGACGAGCTGGTTGACCAGCAGGTAGCCCCCCGCCCCCGCCGGCACCAGCAGCACGAACAGCCACTCGGCGCGCCAGCGGCGGTCCTGCCGGTACTCCAGCCAGGCCTCGACCAGCAGCGCCGCGCCCAGCGCGACGCCGTTGATGCGCGTGAGGGACGCACACGCGCCCAGCAGGCCCGCCAGCGCCCAGCGTCGCGACCGCGCGCACAGCAGGCTGGCGAAGGTCAGGGCCAGGAACAGGCTCTCGGTGTACGGGATGTGCAGCGCGTAGCTGGTGGGGAACACGAACAGGAAGAACAGCGCACGCGACGCGTCCTCCGCGTGGTCGAGCAGCGCCAGCCGGTGGAACAGCAGGGCGGCCGCGACGGACGCGACGCTCGAGATCCAGAAGCCCGCCGCCAGGAAGCTGCCGCACAGCGGCTCCAGCGCGCGGACGAGCGCGGGGAAGAGCGGGTAGAACGCGAGCAGGTGCTGCTTCTCGCCGGTGGCCTGGTAGCCGTGCTCGGCGATGTGGAGGTAGTTGAGCGAGTCCCAGCGGTTCCAGATCTCGAAGAACCCGTTCGGTTCGCTGAGGTCGAAGCTCCACGGGATGCGGATGCTGAGCGCGCCCATGACCAGCAGCAGCGCCTTCACCCCCAGGACGAAGACGACGAGGCCCCAATACGGCCACGCGCGGATCCGCCGGGCCAGCGAGGCCGGCTCCATCAGCTGACGGGCACCAGCAGGACGACCGAGTAGCCCACCGCGGCCTTCGAGCCGGGGTTGCGGTACGAGTGGCGCTGGTCGCCGCGGAAGACCACGACGTCGCCCGCGCGGAGCCGCCACTGCTCGCCGGCCACCGCCAGCTGGATCTCGCCGGACTCGCAGGTCAGGTACTCCCGCGTGCCCGGCATGTGGGGCACGCCCGGGATGCGCCCGCCGGCGGGGATCTCCATCCGGTCGATGACGACGCCCGGGATGGGGTCCGGCAACAGCTTGCGCACGGTGCCGTCGCCCTGCTTGTGCGTGTTGAGCGCGTCCTGCGTGTAGAGGCGGCCGACGGCGCGGGGCGACGCCGTCAGCTCCTCCAGGGGCACCTGCAGCGCGAGCGCCGCCTTGTGCAGGACCTGCAGGGTGGGGTTGGCGGCGCCCGACTCCAGGTGCCCCCAGGTGGCGCGGGGCATGCCCGCCAGCTTCGCCATCTGGTCCTGCGTCAGGCCGCGCGCCTCGCGCAGCTGCTTGAGGTTCGAGGCCAGGCGCGCCGAGAGGGATTCGCCCACGGCCGGCAGGATAGCCCCCTTCCAATCCCTTGGCAAAGACGCTCGGCGCTTGGCGGCCCTCCGTACCTTGGGAGGAACGGGAGGACGAGATGGAGCTGAAGGACCGGACCGTGCTGGTGACCGGGGGCGGACGTGGGCTGGGCGCCGCCTTCGGCCGGACCGCGGCGCGCGCGGGCGCACGCGTGGTGCTGGTGGCGCGCACCGCGTCCGAGGTGGAGGCGGTGGCCGAGGAGATCCGCTCCGCGGGCCGTGTCGCGCACGCGATCGCGGCCGACGTCGGGGACAAGCACGCGATCCACCGCATCGCGGGTGGAGCCGCGGCGCTCGTCGGTCCGATCGACGTGCTCGTCAACGCCGCGAGCACGCTGGGCCCGACGCCGCTGCGGGCCCTCATGGACACCGAGTGCGAGGACCTCGAGCGCGTGCTGCAGGTCAACGTGATCGGACCCTTTCGTCTGACGAAGGCGCTGGCGGGGCCGATGAGCGTGCGGGGCCGCGGCGTCGTCGTCGACATCAGCTCCGATGCCGCCG
>JAICEW010000168.1 GCA_025923995.1 Vicinamibacteria bacterium
GAGGTCCAGGCTGCCCACCTGCGCGCGCCGCGCGAGCTGCAGGATGGGCGCGCTGCCCTCCTGGAAGCGCTGGATGAGCGTCGCGGCCTCCGCCTCGAGCTTGTCGTCGGGCACCGTGCGCGTGATGAGCCCGATGCGCTCGGCCTCCGCGGCGCTGATGGTGGCGCCGCTCAGCAGCATCTCGAACGCCTTCTTGCGGCCGATCAGGCGGGGCAGCAGCGCCGCCGCGACGGGGTTGAAGACGCCGCCGCGTATCTCGGGGTGGCCGAACTTCGCACTGGCTCCGGCCAGCACCATGTCGCAGCCGGCGGCCAGGATGCATCCCGCCCCCAGCGCGGGCCCCGCCACCAGGCCCAGCGTCGGCTTGTCGAGCTTGCCCAGGTTCTCGAAGACGCCGTGGAACTCCTCGAGCATCACGTACGCGCGGTCGCCCATGTGGTCGGCCAGGTCGAACCCGGCGGAGAAGTACTTCCCCGACCCGGAGACGACGACCAGCTTGACGTCGCGCTGGTACTCGAGCGACTCGAGCGCGGCGTTGAGCTCCTCCATCACCTCGACGGAGAGGACGTTGGCCGGGGGCCGGTCCAGGTTGATGCGGGCGATGCCCTGGGCGGACTCCAGGTGGACGAAGCGGTGCGACGCGCTCCGGTGCGATGCGTAGATATCGACGTCGTGCGGATCGTCGACGTCGTCGCTCATATCACCTCGAAGGACGCGGCGAGCCCCATGCCGCCGCTGATGCACAGCGTCGCCAGGCCCCGGCGCGCGCGGCGCCGTGCCAGCTCGTGCAGGAGGGTGACCACGATCCGGGCCCCGGTCGCGCCGATGGGATGCCCCAGCGCGATGGAGCCGCCGTTCACGTTGAGCCGCTCGGAACCGATCTGCAGGTCGCGCTCGCAGGCCAGGACCTGCGCCGCGAAGGCCTCGTTGAGCTCGACCAGGTCGAAGTCCGCCAGGCGCCGCGACAGCCGCTCGAGCAGGCGGCGCACCGCCGGCACCACGCCGATGCCCATCACGTGCGGATCCACGCCCGCCGCCGCCACGCCCTCGATGCGCGCCATCGGCCGCACGCCCAGCGCCTTGGCCCGCTCGGCCGACATCACGACCATGGCGGCCGCGCCGTCGGTGATGCCCGACGAGTTGCCGGCCGAGACCGTGCCCCCCTCGGACTTGAACACGGGAGCCAGCTTGGCGAGGGAGGCCAGCGTCGTGTCCGGCCGCGGGTGCTCGTCCTGGACGAAGTCGACGTCGCCCTTCTTGCCGGGCACGCGCACCGCGAACGTCTCCGCGGCGAACCGGTTTTCGGACAGCGCCGTGCCGGCGCGCTGCTGGCTGCGCAGCGCGAACGCGTCCTGCTCCTCGCGCGGGATCTGGTAGATCTCCGCGAGCCGCTCCGCCGTCTCCCCCATCAGCTGCTCGGCCAGCGGGCACAGGAAGCCGTCCTGGTACATGCCGTCGACCGCGGCCTGCTCGCCCATGCGGTAGCCCCAGCGGGCTCCGGTCAACAGGTACGGCACGCGGCTCATGGACTCCGTGCCCCCCGCCAGGACGATCTCGGCGTCCCCGTCGCGGACGGCGCGGAAGGCCAGGTCGATCGCCTTGAGACCGCTGCCGCACGCCATGTTGACGGTGAAGGCCGGCACCTCCTGCGGGAGGCCCGCGCGGTACGCGACCTGCCGCGCCACGTTCGGGCCTCCGCCCGCCTGGCGGGCGCAGCCGATGACGGCCTCGTCCACCTGCCCGGGCTGGACGCCCGCTCGCGACAGGGCCTCCCGGGCCGCCGCCGCTCCCATCTGCGCCGCCGTCAGCGAGGCGAGCGAGCCCCCGAACCGCCCGATGGGCGTCCTGACGGCTCCGGCCACGACGACTTCGCGCATGTGTTTGGCTCGGGGCGTTTCAGGCGGGGAGGATCCCCGGAATAAAGAAGTTCGGGCGCGGCATCATAGCACGGTGCCGACGGCCCTCACCCGGACCGGCGACCCCCCCGCGGCGCCCAGCATCCGGGCCGCGCTACCCCGATGGACCGCGACCTCCAGCCGTCCGCTGCTGCCCAGCAGGGCGCACCCCTCCCCCTCCGGCACGTCCGCGTAGGTCCGCGCCAGCGGGAGGATCTCGCCCTCGACCACCACCACGACGTCGCGGAGGTCGCGCTCCGCCGCGGCCAGGATGCGATCGAGGTCGCGGCCGAACAGGTTCGTGATCAGGTTGCCGAACCGGTCCACGTGGACGACCGTGGCCTCCCACTCGCCAGGTCCCACTTCGCGCAGCGCCGGCTGGGCCAGGCGGACCGGGTCGTCGATCCGGGGACCGACCTCGGCGATGGGCAGGCCCCGCGCGAGGTGGGCCGCCACGGGCCCGAACACGTCGCGGGCGTGGAACGTCGCCGAGACCGCGGGGCGCAGGAGCGCGGCGTTCGCGATCCGGTGCACGGCCTGCGCGCCCTCCGCCTCGGCCATCACCAGCGAGAGGATGCCGTTGTCGGGTCCGACGAACCGGTAACCGCCCGCTTCCAGGGCGAGCGCTCGGCGGGGCGACCCCACTCCGGGATCGACGACGGCGACGAACACGGTGGCCGGCGGGAAGTCGCGGAAGGCCGAGGCGAGCGCGAGCGCGCCCGCGGTCACATCGTGGGCTTCGATCTCGTGCGTCAGGTCCACGAGGCTGGCCTCGGGACAGACGGTCAGGATCGCGCCTTTCATCGCGCCGACGTAGTGGTCCTGGCTCCCGAAGTCCGTCAGCAGTGCCACCACGGGCATAGGCCGCGGATTCTACCGTGAAGGCGCCTTCCCCGGCGGCGCGGTCGGCTGGCGGCGATACAATGTCCCGATGCGGCGCGTCTATCTCGACCACAACGCCACCACGCCGCTCGACCCGCGCGTGCTGGAGGCGATGACGCCCGCGCTGCGCGACACCTTCGGCAACGCCTCCAGCCTCCACTGGTACGGCCAGCAGGCCCGGGCCGCGCTGGACGAGGCGCGCGCGGAGGTGGCCGCGCTGCTGTCCGCGACGCCGGCGGAGATCGTCTTCACCTCGGGCGGGACGGAGGCGGACAACCTCGCCCTGCGCGGCCTGGCCGGCGCGGCGCGCGAGCCCCGGCGCAAGGTGCTCTACTGCGCGGCCGAGCATCACGCGGTGCTGCACACCGCCCGCGCCCTGGCCGAGGAGGGAGGGCCGGTCGAGGCCGTCCGCGTCACCGGTGACGGGCGCGTCGACCTCGAGGACCTGGCGTCGAAGCTGGACGACCGCACCGCGGTGGTCGCGGTCATGCTGGCCAACAACGAGACCGGCGCCATCCAGCCGATCGCGGACGTCGTGCGGATGGCGCGCGCGCACGGCGCGCTCGTGCACTGCGACGCCGTCCAGGCGGCCGGCAAGCTGCCGCTCGCCGCGCGGGCGCTGGACGTGGACACGCTCGCGATCTCTGCGCACAAGTTCTACGGCCCGAAGGGCGTGGGCGCGCTCTACGTCAAGCGCAACACCCGCATGCGCGCGTGGGTGCGCGGGGGTTCGCAGGAGCGCAACCGCCGCGCGGGCACCGAAAACGTCGCGGGCGTCGTGGGGCTGGGACGGGCCGCCGCGCTGGCCCGGGCCGAGCTGGCGGAGGAGTCGTCGCGCGTGGGCGCGCTGCGCGACGCGCTCGAGGAGCGGCTCGTCCGCGACGCGGGCGCGCGCCGCAACGGCGAGGAGCCGCGCGTCCCGAACACGGCCAACCTCTCGTTCGAGGGCGTGGACGCCGAGAGCCTGCTGATGGCGCTCGACCTCGCCGGCGTGGCGGTGTCGACGGGCGCGGCCTGCGCCGCCGGCGCCGTCGAGCCGTCGCACGTCCTGCGCGCGATGGGCCTGCGGCCGGAGCGCGTCCAGGGGTCGCTGCGCTTCTCGCTCGGCCGCTTCACGACCGCGGACGACGTCGCGCACGCGGCCGGCCTGGTGGTGCAGGCGATCGAGCGCCAGCGCGCCGCGGCCCCGGTTCGGCGCTGATTCGCTGTATCAGGGCGCCAAGGGGCGCCCAATGAGCGCCGCCGCGAAGCGGTACGCCTGAGCGCGCCGACCCGCGGCGCCTGGGAGGGACTTAGCGGCTGGCGGCGGGAACGTGCTCGTCCGCGTGGTAGGACGAGCGCACGAGCGGGCCGGACTCGACGTGCGCGTAGCCCATCGCGAGGGCCTCGCGCTTGATCTCCGCGAACTCTTCCGGCGTGTAGTAGCGCATCACGGGCAGGTGGTCGGCGCTGGGCCGCAGGTACTGGCCGACGGTGAGCACGTGGGTGCCGGAGTCGCGGATGGCCTGGAGCGTCTCCAGGATCTCGTGCCGCTCCTCGCCCAGGCCCACCATGATGCCGCTCTTGGTCGTGAGCCCGGCCTCCGCTGACCGGCGGAGCAGCGTGAGCGAACGCTCGAACCGCGCGCCCGGCCTGACCTGCCGGTACAGCCGCGGCACCGTCTCGGTGTTGTGGTTGAGCACGTCGGGACGCGCGGCCATGACGGTCGACAGGGCGGCCGCGTCGCCCTTGAAGTCCGGGATCAGCACCTCGACCGCGCATCCCGGAACGCGCGCGCGGATCCTCTCGATGCAGGCGGCGAAGATGGAAGCACCGCCGTCCATCTGATCGTCGCGGTTGACGGACGTGATGACCGCGTGGCGCAGGCCCATGCGCGCGACGGCCTCGGCCACGCGCTCCGGCTCGGCGGCGTCGGGCGGACGCCCGGGCAGGCCGGTCTTGACGGCGCAGAACCCGCAGGCGCGCGTGCAGACGTCGCCGAGGATCATGAAGGTCGCCGTCCCGCGGCCCCAGCACTCGCCGAGGTTCGGGCAGTGGGCCTCCTCGCAGACGGTGTGGAGGTCCAGCCCGCGCATGAGGCCGCGGAGCCGTTCGTACCCCTCGCCCTGCGGCGCGCGCGCCTTGATCCAGGCCGGCCTGACGAGTACGGGGAGCGTGGCGGTCATGGAATGGCGGGCATCCCGGTCGAGCGAGCGCTACTCCTCTTCCCAGTTCTCGTCGTCGTCTTCCTCGTCGTCGTCATCGTCGTCTTCGTACTCGGCCTCATCCTCCTCGTCGTCGTCCTCTTCGTCCTCGTCCTCCTCCTCTTCGTCCTCGAAGTCGTCGTCCTCTTCCTCTTCCTCTTCCTCCTCCTCTTCTTCCTCTTCGTCCTCCTCGTCGTCGTCGTCGTCGAGGTCCTCGTCGTCGTCGTCCAGATCTTCGTCGTCGTCCTCGATGTCCTCGTCATCGCCAAGCCAAACGCCGCGCTCTGGATTCAAAGTACCTCCTTGCTCCAAGGATGATCCGACCCTCAATTCTACCCGAGAGGCCTCGCGGGGCCGCACGCCTTGCCCTTTCGTATTATCCTTTGACGTCCCCCGGAGGACGCAGGGGTGCCATGATCATCATCTGCCCGAGCTGTCAGGCGCGCTACAAGTTCGACGAAGCGAAGCTGGGCGACCGGCCGCGCGCGAAGACGCGCTGCGCGAAGTGTGGCGGCACCATCGAGATCGAGAACCCGACCCACTCGTCCTTGACGCTGCCGCCCGGCGCGCTGGCGCCCAGCCCGCCGACGCCGATCTCGCCCGAGCGCGAGGAGACGACCGCCCGCCGCAACCCGATGGGGGACCCCGGCGCCACCATCACCGGCCGGGACCTGCACAAGATGGGCATGCTGGAACTGCCGAAGGACAAGCGCTTCTCGCTGGCCATCATCCAGGGAGCGGCCACCGGCCAGATCTACCCCATCAACAAGACGCGCACCACCATCGGCCGGGCCGGCCAGGACATCAACCTGGACGACCCGGAGGCCTCGCGCCAGCACGCCGTGCTGGAGATCCTCAACGACACCGCGATCCTGCGCGACCTGGAGTCGACGAACGGCACGTTCATCGAGCTGGAGCGCATCGAGCAGCAGGTGCTGACCAACCAGCACGAGTTCCGCATCGGCAGCCACGTCCTGATGTTCATCGTCACCGACGTCGAGTGACGGCCGGGCCGGTCGCGAAGTCCCTACAATAGAGCCCATGCGCGTGGTGGTCGCCATGTCCGGCGGCGTGGACTCGTCCGTGGCGGCGGCGCTGGTGAAGGAGGCCGGCCACGAGGCGGTCGGCATCTCCATGCAGCTCCACGACCAGACGGAGGGCGCGGGCCCGTCCTTCGGGCGCTGCTGCGCCCTCGACGACCTG
This sequence comes from Vicinamibacteria bacterium, assembly GCA_025923995.1. Lineage (GTDB taxonomy): Bacteria > Acidobacteriota > Vicinamibacteria > Fen-336 > Fen-336 > JAICEW01. The sequence goes on from JAICEW010000168.1 coordinate 6,164, forward strand.
CACGACGCGCGTGCGGTCGCCTCCCGCCTGGGCATCCCCCACTACACGCTCGGCCTCGAGCGCCCGTTCGCCGAGGGCGTCATCGACCCGTTCGTGCGCGACTACCTGGAGGGCCGCACGCCGCTGCCCTGCGCGCGATGCAACACCGAGGTGAAGTTCAGCAGCCTGCTGGAGAAGACGCGGGCGCTCGGCATCGGCACGGTCGCCACGGGGCACTACGCACGCAAGGACGTGGACCCGCGGGGCCATCACCGGCTCCTCAAGGGAGCGGACGAGGGCAAGGACCAGTCCTACTTCCTGTTCGGCCTGAGTCAGGAGCAGCTCGCGAGCGCGCTCTTCCCCGTGGGCGGACTGCGCAAGGCCGAGGTGCGACGGCTGGCGGCCGAGCGCGGCCTGCCCGTCGCCGACAAGGCCGAGAGCCAGGAGATCTGCTTCGTGCCGGACGGGGACTACGCGGCGTTCGTCGAGCGCCACGCGCCGGCGGCGGATCGCTCCGGGCCGATCGTGGACAGCGACGGCCGCACGCTGGGCCGACACGAAGGCGTCCACCGCTACACGGTCGGACAACGCAAGGGGCTGGGCCTGACCACCGCCCGACCGCTCTACGTGCTCAAGGTCCTCCCGCAGGAACGGACGGTCGTGGTCGGGCCTCCGGAGGAGCTGGCGCGCGGTGCGTTCACGGTGCGCGACGTGAACTGGCTCTCGATCGGCGAGCCGGCCGGCCCGATCGAGGCCGGCGTGAAGATCCGCTACCGCGCGACCGACGCGCCCGCGACCGTGCGGCCGCTCCCCGGCCGCCGCGCGGAGGTGGTGTTCCGCGAGCCCCAGCGCGCGGTCACGCCGGGCCAGGCCGCGGTCTTCTACCAGGGCGACGTGTGCCTTGGCGGGGGCTGGATCGAGGCCTCCTAGGTCTCGACGGGGCGCCGCTCGTCGCCGCGCTCAGGTGTACCGCTTCGCGGCGGCGCTGACAGCGGGCGGTTCACGCGCCGCTACGGGTACACCATTCGCGCGGCTCAACCGCCGCCAAGGTCGACGTGATCCTTCACCGCTTCGCCATCTGGACGAGCGCCGCGCGGGCGGCCTCCTGCTGAGCCGCCTTCTTCGACGTGCCCTCGCCGGTGCCGATCGCCTCGCCCCCCACGCGGCATTCCACGTGGAAGCGCTTGCGATGGCTGGGCCCCTCCTCGGCCACGACCTCGTAGCTCGGCACCGCCTCGCCGCGGGCCTGCAGCAGCTCCTGCAGCGCGCTCTTCGCGTCCTCCGCGGGCAGTTCCGCGCGGTCCAGGTCGTTCGCGAACTGCGCGCTCACGAACGCGAAGGCCGCCTCCAGCCCGCCGTCGAGGTACAGCGCGGCGATGACGGCCTCGTAGGCGTTCGCCCACAGGTTCGCCTTCTTGCGTCCCCCGGTCTTCTCCTCGCCACGGCCCAGGCGCAGCAGCGCGGGCAGGCCCAGCTCCTGGGCCCGCTCGGCCAGGCTGGGCGCGGACACGAGCGCGGCCCGGCGCTTGCTCTTGACGCCCTCCGGGCCTCCGGGCTCCCGGCGATGCAGCAGGTCGGCCACCGCGAATCCCAGCACCGCATCACCCAGGAACTCGAGCGCCTCGTTGTGTTCGTTGCCGAAGGCGGCGTGCTCGTGGGCGTGGCTCGAGTGCGTGAGCGCACGGTCCAGCAGCGACGGCTCGCGGAAGCGGTAGCCCAGGCGCTCCTGCAGCGCCCGCAGCCCGTCGGCGCGCTCGCCGGACCCGGACATCACTCCCGCTCGAAGACGACGCGGCCGCCAACGACCGTGAGGTCCACGGGGACCTGCAGCAACTCCCGGGAGGAGACCGCGAACAGGTCGGCTGCGAAGACGACGCAGTCGGCCAGGCGGCCCGGCAGGAGCGTGCCCTTGTCGCGATCCGTGCGCTCGGCCCGCGCGGACCCGCGCGTGTACAGGTCGAGCGCCTGGTCGAGCGCGATCTTCTCCTCCGGGAGCCAGCCGCCCTCGGGACCGCCCTCCGGCCGCTCGCGCGTCACGCAGGCGTAGAGGCCCAGGCGCGGATCGAGCGGCTCGACGTACCAGTCCGTGCCCAGCGCGACCTCGACCCCGGCGTCGAGGAACGAGCGCAGGTTGTAGGCGTCCCGGCAGCGCGCGGGCCCGAGCTTCGCCTCGGCGAAGCGCATGTCGTCGATCGCGTGGCTGGGCTGGATGGAGGCGATCACGCCCAGCGTGCGGTAGCGGGCCAGGTCCGCGCGGGTCACGATCTGCGCGTGCTCGATGCGGAAGGGCCGCGGCCCTCCGCCGTTTCGCTGCACGGCCCTCTCGAACGCGTCCAGCACGACCTGGTTGGCCCGGTCGCCGATCGCGTGCACGGCCAGCGTGAAGCCCGCGGCGTCGGCCCGCTGGATCATGTCCTCGAGCTCCGCGACCTCGTACAGGAGCAGCCCGCGGTTGTCGGGCTCGCCGAGGTACGGCTCGTGCATGGCGGCGGTGCCCGCGCCCAGCGACCCGTCCGAGAGGATCTTGAGCGGCCCCAGGCGCACCCAGTCGTCGCCGAGCCCCGGCCGCATGCCGGAGGCGATGAGCGAGGACAACGCGCGGATGGGGCGCCACACGCTCAGGCGGGCGGTCAGCTCGCCGCGGTCGCGCAGCTCGAGGTAGGTCGGCAGCGCGTCGATGGCGGAGTCGTCCTGGATGGTGGTGACGCCCAGCCGCGCCGCCTCCGCCAGCGCCGCGCGGGCCGCGCGCCGGTTCAGCTCGCGCGAGGTCTCCGGGATCGCGCGCCGCACCAGGTCCATGGCGTTGTCCATCACGACGCCGGTGGGCTCGCCCGCGGCGTCGCGCTCGATGCGGCCCCCCAGCGGGTCCTGCGTGTGGCGGTCGATGCCCGCCTCGCGCAGCGCGAGCGAGTTGCACAGCGCGAGGTGGCCGTCCAGGCGGTTCACGAACACCGGGTGGTCGGGCGTCGCCGCGTCGATCGACGCCCGGGTCGGCAGCCGTCCGCCCCATCGCTGGTGGTCCCAGTTGCCCTGGCGGATCCAGGAGCCCGGCGGCAGCGTCTGCGCGTGCTCGCCCAGGCGGCGCGCCAGGTCGTCCTCGCTGGTCGCGCTCCGCAGGTCGACCGAGAGCAGGCCGTGCCCGCCCTCCAGGAAGTGCACGTGCGCGTCGTTGAAGCCGGGCACGACCAGGCGTCCGCGCAGGTCGACCACGCGCGTGTGGGTCCCGATCAGGTCGTGGACGTCCGGGTCGCGCCCGACCGCGATCACGCGCCCGGCCCGCGCGGCCAGCGCCTGCGCGCGCGGCCGCCCCCGCCCCAGCCAGATGGACCCGCCCCGCAGGACGAGGTCCGCCTGGGACGCGCCCGGCGGGGTCGACGTCATGCCGGGCCCACCTGCAGCAGCACCATCGTCATGTCGTCGTGCTGCGCGGTGCCGGCCGCGAACGCGCGCACCTCGGCCAGGATCCGCTCCTTGAGCGGCTCGCTGGCCAGCTCGGGTGCGCCCTCGAGCAGGTCGCGCAGCCGCTGCTCGCCGAACAGCTCCGCGCTCGCGTTCATCGCTTCCGAAAGGCCGTCCGTGAAGAACAGGAAGTGGTCGCCCGCGCTGAGCGGCAGCTCGACCTCCTCCAGGATGTCGTCGAAGCGGTCGCCCGGATCGATGCCGAGGCCCAGCCCCTGCGGCGCCAGGACCCGCGTGCGGCCGGTGACCGCCTCCAGCTGGATGAGCGGGTTGTGGCCCGCGCGCGCGAGCCGCATCGTCCGCGCCTGCGTGTCGACCACGGCGTAGGTCATCGTGATGAACGAGCGCGAGTCCAGGTTGGCCGCCAGGATGCGGTTGGCCTGCTTGAGCAGCGCGCCCGGCGAGTCGTAGATGCGGGACAGCGAGAGCACGAGGCCCTTCAGCTCCGCCATGTAGAGCGCGGCCGAGGTGCCCTTGCCGGAGACGTCCGCCACCACCACGCCCAGGCGCGTGTCGGAGAGCGGCAGCAGGTCGTAGTAGTCGCCACCGACCTCCGCCGCGGGGAGGCAGAGCGCGGCCACGCGCAGGCCGTCCAGGCCGACCTTCCCCTGCGGGAGCAGGCTCATCTGGATCTGGCGCGCGATGCGCAGCTCCTCCTCCAGCCTCTCCTTCTCGGCCGACTCGCGCAGCAGGTCGTCGATCCCGCGCGCCATCACGTTGAACGACTCGGCCAGCTCGCCCAGCTGGTCGCGGCTGCGGACCTTGATCTGGTACGAGAAGTCGCCCTGCCGCAGGCGCTCGGTGCCGTGCGAGAGCGCGTGCACGCTGCGCGTGATCGAGCGGGCCAGCATGAGGCCCAGGGCCAGCGCCACGCAGTACATCACCGCGAACACCGCGCCCACGGCGGCCCAGATCTTGACCAACAGCGCGCCCGTGATCGACGTCCCGGCCGACAGGCGCTGGATCAGCTCGAACGGCTGGTACTCGATCGCCCGGGTGAGCGACCCCTTCTCGCCCGTCTCCCAGTCGAACTCGGGCATCTCCGCGAAGAACAACAGCCCCTCGGCCTGGATCGTCTCCTGTTCCTTCGCCTGCGGGGCCTCGTCGTCCTTGACGTCGATGGTGATCCCGGCCTGGCGCGACTTCACGGTGGTGTGCGCGCGCAGCAGCTTGATGCCGGTGCGGGTCGTCAGGTCGGCCACCAGGCGCTCGTCCACCGGCAGGTCCAGCAGCACGAACGCGCTTCCGCGGCGGCTCATCGCGCGCAGGTGATCGTCCCCCGGCAGCTTCACGATGCCGGCGAAGTCGTCCGCCTTCATCCAGGCCGGAGCCCTGGCGGGCAGCTCGCCCGTGGCACTCACCGTGCGCGCGCCGTCGACGGCGACCCACGTGAGGCCCGGATGGCGCGCCTGCGCGGCCTTCATGCGCTCGGCCACGGACGGCTCGCCCAGCGGCGTGTGCGACACGACCGCGCGCGCGACCGCCTCCAGGTCGCGCTGCTGCCGCTCGACCTCCGTCGACAGCAGGTGCGACGCCACCAGCCCGGTGAACAGCACGCCGGCCAGCAGGAAGAACAGCGTGAGCAGGACCACCGGCACCACCGCGATGAACAGCGAGGAGACGATGAGCTTGGTGCGGATGCGCCACAGCAGCCGGCGCACCAGGTAGCGGGCCAGCTTGAAGCCGCCCCACAGACAGGCGACGAACAGGAGGAAGGCCGCCAGCTGGCCCACGAAGTCCGGCACGGGGACGCCCGCCGCTTGCGCCAGCCAGACCGCGAGCGCTCCCAGCAGGATGCGGCCGCGCCAGGTGTGGAGGAGGAACGCCTTGAGGCGCGCGCCGAGGCTGCCCACCGGAGCCACCGCGGGCGCAGGCAGCAGGAATCGGCGGTTCATGAGGGAAGGCCGACTATAACACGCGCCCGTTGACAGGCCGCGCGCGCGCCCGCTAGCGTTGAGGCATGACGTGGATGCTCTGGCTGCTGGCGGCGGCCCCGCCGCCGGACCTCACGGCGGTGGGTGTCGTGACCAGCGCGCACGGCGGACGGAGCGTCGCCATCCTGCGCGCTGCCGGGCGCTCGCGTGTGGTCGCAGTGGGCGACACCGCTTTCGGCGGGCAGGTGAGCGCGATCGAGAGCGGGCGCGTCGTGATCGACTTCGAGGGACAGCCGGTCGAGCTGCGGCTGCCGCGCGCCCAGCACGCGAAGGCGGCGGCGCCCCTGGTCGCGGCGGCGCCCGAGCCCGCCACGGACGGCGTCACGCTCGACCGTCGCGAGCTGGAGCGGCGGCTGGCCAGCGAGACCTCGCGCATCCTGGCCGAGACCACCCTGACGCCGGTCATGTCGGGCTCGCAGGTCAGCGGCTTCACGCTCTCGCGCGTGCCCGAGGGCTCGCTCCTCAGCGACGCCGGCCTGCGCGCGGGCGACGTGTTGACCTCCGTCAACGACGTGCCGATCGACAGCCTGGCCACACTGGTCGGCCTCTACCCGCGCCTGCAGACCGAGAGCCACGTGCGCGCGGTCGTCCTGCGCGACGGCGTGCCCGTCACGCTCTCCCTCACGCTGCACTGACGGCGCCGCGCGTCACCCGCGGGCGCGGCTCCACGCCACCTCGCGCGTCGAGAGGACGAGGGGTCAGACGATCATCGCCATCGCTTCGGGACGCTCCTCGATGGCCTCCGCCAGCGTCTTGAGGCCGCGTCGCAGCTGCTCGCGGTCGCGCGGCGGGCCCAGGCAGACGCGCACCGCGTTCGGCGCGGCTCCGGGCCCGACCAGGAACGTCTGCGACGGGTTGACGAGCACGCCGCGGCGCCTCGCGTGCGCGGCGAAGGCGTCGCTGCGCCAGGGCTCGGGCAGCGAGAGCCACAGGTGGAAGGACTGGGGCTGGGTCTGCACGCGATACCGCGCGAGCGTCTCGCGCGCGACCGCCTGCCGCTCCGCCATCTCGGCGCGCTTGCGCCGGCGCGCCTCGTCCGCGGTGCCGTCCGCGATCCAGCGGGCCGCGATCTCCGCCATGAGCGGGGCCGCCATCCACGTCGTGGCGCGCACGCCGCCGACCAGCCGCGCCCACTCGCCCGGAGGCGCCAGCAGGTAGCCCACGCGCAGCCCGGGCGCGAGGATCTTGGCCGTTCCGGTCAGGTAGTACGAGATCTCGGGCGCGTAGGACGACAGGGGCGCGGGCGCCGGGTCGAGCATCAGGCCGTAGACGTCGTCCTCGACGACGAGCACGCCGTGCGCGCGTGCGATGGCCGCCACCTCGCGCCGCCGCGACTCCGGCATCACGGCCGCGGTGGGGTTCTGCAGCGTGGGCACGCAGTACAGCGCCCGCGCGACGCCGGTGCGGCAGGCGTCCTCGAACGCGTCGGGGCGCAGGCCCTGCGCGTCCATGGGCAGTCCCTGGAGGCGGACGTGCAGCAGCTCGGCCAGCGCCTTCATCCCCGCGTACGTGAGCGACTCGGTGAGGACCAGGTCGCCGGGGCGCAGGAGCGTCGCCAGAACCGCGGTCAGGCCGTGCTGGCTGCCGCTCGTCACCAGCACCTGGTCGACGCTCGCGTCGAGCCCCGCGCGGCGGATCCACTCCGCGCCCGCGGCGCGGTGCGCCTCGGAGCCTCCGTCGGGCGCGTAGCCCAGCAGGGTGCTGAGGTCGCGCGACTGCGCGAGCTGCGTCATCGTCCGCGCGAGGAGCGGCCCCGGGTCCAGCTCGCCCGAGACCGGGGGATGGTTCACGCTCAGGTCCACGCGCGAAACGTCCCGCTCGGCCGCGGGCGACGGCGTCTCCACGACCGCACGGCCGCGGGCGAACGTGCCGCGGCCCACCTCGCCCGACACCAGCCCGCGGCGCGCGGCTTCCGTGTAGGCACGCGTCACGGTCCCGACGGTGATGCCCAGCCGATCGGCCAGCTCCCGATGCGTCGGAAGCCGCTGCCCGGCCGCCAGCGCGCCCCGCGAGGTGTCTTCCGCGAGCGCTTCCACGATCGACAAATAGAGAGGACCAGGCCGTGACGAGAGGTCCGGTACCCACATTGTCATAGTGACAATATCGGCCTTGACGCCCCGGATTGTCAAGCTTATTGTCTCATTCGTCAGGGGCAAGAACGGGCTCAATGAGCGATACAATCGATACAATCC
>JAICEW010000169.1 GCA_025923995.1 Vicinamibacteria bacterium
CCGTCCTGACGCGCCTGGATGGGCAGGAAGAACTCGCGCTTGAACTCGGCCTCGCCGCCGAGCAGGCCCGGGTTCAGGAACTCGAAGAGGCTCCACAGGTCGCCCACGTGGTTCTCGACCGGGGTGCCCGTGAGCGCGACGCGCCAGGCGGCGTCGAGCGATCGGGCCGCCCTGGCCTGCAGCGTCTCGGAGTTCTTGACGTTCTGCGCCTCGTCGAGGATCACCCCCGTCCACTCGACGGCTCCCAGGTGCGCCTGGTCGCGGTTGAGCAGCGCGTAGCTCGAGATCACGACGTCGTGCGCTGCGGCCACGGATCGGAAGTCGCCGCCGCGGGTCCGGCGCCCGCCATGGTGCACGAGCACGCGCAGGCCGGGCGTGAAGCGGGCGGCCTCGCGCTGCCAGTTCGCGATCACGGACGTCGGACACACGAGGAGGACGGGTCCGCCGTGGCCGGTCTCCCGCAGGTGCTGCACGAGGGCCAGCGCCTGGATGGTCTTGCCCAGGCCCATGTCGTCGGCCAGGCAGGCGCCGAAGCCCCAGCGACCGAGGAAGTGGAGCCAGGACATCCCGCGCGACTGATACGGACGCAGGGCGCCCGCGAAGCCTTCCGGGGGCGGCAGCGACTCCATGGGCGCCTCGCCCGTGAGCTGCTTCAGGAGGCCCTCGAGCCAGCCCGAGGTCTCCACGCGGTCGAGCACCAGGGGGCCGAGCCCTCCGGGCGCGCCGAGCGCCAGGCCGACCACCTGCCGCGCGGTGAGCGGCCCGCCCTTGCGCCGCCACACGTCGAGCGCGGCGCGGATCTCCTCCGCGGTGACGTGGACCCACCGGCCGCGGAAGCGGACGAGCGGCTCCTTGGCGGCGGCCAGCGCGAGCAGCTCGTCGCGGGTCAGCGTCTCGCCGCCCAGCGACACCTCGAGGTCGAACCTCGTCAGCGCGTCGAGCGAGAGCCCCGACTCGCTCTTCATGCGCGGCGGGCGGGCCACGCCGGTCACCGTCAGTCGAACGCTGGGCCCGCCCCGTGTCCACCACGACGGGAGGAGGACGCCGAAGCCGGCTTGCTCGAGGGCTGCCGCGCCCTGCGTCAGGAACTCGTGCGCCCCGCGCGTGTCGAGGTCGAGGCCCGCGGGAGCGGCGGCGTGCAGGCTCGGCTCGATGCGTGGAAAGACGGCCGCCGCGCGTCCCAGCGAGAGCAGCAGGTGCTCGCGGACGCCGAAGCCGGCTTCCGGCAGCAGGCGCGCCACCAGGGCGCCGCGCCGCCAGGCCTGCTCGGCGGGGATGAGCAGGCTGGGGTCCGCGTTCGACTGCAGCAGGAAGCGGAGGTGCCAGGGCTCCTCGATCGCCGGCGTTCCGGCCTCCGCTTCCGGCTCCTCCGCGGGCTCCTCGAGCCGCAGGCTCAGGCGAAAGGGCGCCGCGGCGGTGCCGACCACCGGGCGCTGCCAGCTGCGCACCTGCGCCGCCAGGGTCTCGAGCGACGCATCCGTGCCCACGACCGTGTGGTCCGGCGAGCGCAGGGCCGCCACCCACTGCTCGTGCGTGCTGGCCTCCTCGGTCGGCGGCACGGGCACGGCCGTCTGCCGGACGAGCGAGTCCACCATCGCCTCCATGAACGCGGCGATGGCGAGGGTCTCGGTGGGGCGGTGGGCGGCGTGGGGAGCCTCGTGCGAGCGCTGGACGGCCGGGTCGGCGAGCGCGAGCGCGGCACGGGGGGCCGCCTGCGCGAGCCGTCTGAAGGCGCGCGCGGTGTCGCCCTGGAGGAACGGGGCCCAGGGCGCGCGGAAGGCCGCGGCGTCGCGGGTGATGCCGGGCACGAACTGGCCCGAGGCCACGAGCGTCGCGGCGAAGCGGAGGACGCTGCAGAAGAAGCGCAGGTCGTCCCCGCCGGCGACGCCCGGCGCGATCAAGGGCTTCTCGGCCGCCGCGCGCAGGAGGGCGATGGCGTGCGCGTGGGGAAGCGGGATCGCCGTCACCGTCCAGGGCCGTTCCGGTGCGCGGGTGTCGGGCTCCGCGTCGTCCGAGACGAGCACGCTCGACGGCAGCGCCGTCCCGTTCTTCGTGGGCAGCCAGGCCGTGAACGAACGCGCCAGGCCGGCGCGGGTCACCACCGCGGCCGCCGCGAGGGAGTGGCGCAGCAGGTCCTCCCCCGCGTCGAGCGGCAGCGGCGCCCCGCGGTCGGACGGGTCGGGCCGCCCCTTCCGCCTCCTGGGCGGCTCGGACGCCTCGCCCCAGACGAGCAACCGACCCTCGCCGGTCGCGCCGTGGAGGATGATCAAGCCTCGATTATCGCCGCCTCACCGGTTGGATTCGCGACGCGCGGCGACTACTCGTGGACCAGCCAGGTCGCGACCGTGCGGCACTCCTGGAACGCGGCGTCGAGCAGCTTCGCGTCGTCCTGGATGGCGTCGATCGGCGGCGCCATCTGCGGGCCGGTCATGAAGGCCTCCATCGCGGCGTCGGTGCCGCCTGCCTCCAGGTAGGGCGTACGCAGGTAGAGCACGGCCAGGCTGAAGCCGAAGGGCGCCATCGCGGCCAGGATCCGCGCCTCGCGATCCGACCCGGCGAAGGCGTTGCGCGTGTGCAGGACCTCGTAGACGGCCGCACAAGCGAAGTAGCGCGAGATCGCGTCGAGCTGGGGCTGCTTCGCGGAAGGCAGCTTGAGCATGGCGAGCGCGGGCGCGCGGTCCCGCAGCGGCTTCTCGCCCCAGGCCGCGAAGCGGGCGGCCAGCGCGTCCACTGTCCGGCGCGAGGTCTCGCGCAGCCGCGCTTCGGGCACGGGCCCGTCGGGAGCCGCCGCCTTGACCCGCTCGTACATCTGGCCGGCCATCTGCTCGGCGACAGGCGCGGGCAGCCATGGCTCCTCGGCGCCCGCGAGCGACGCGCACAATGCCGCGACGCCGACCATGGTCATCCGCATCGTTCCCTCCAGTGCACGGGCGCCGTCCGCGAGCCCGACGTTACCGCGGTTTCGTGCCGAAGGTGGACGACGCCCAGTCGAACCGCACGAGCCGCCAGTCCGAACACTGCACGGCCAGGGCACCGACATAGCCGGGGCCAGGGTCGAACGACCGCAGGGTCCAGGCCCCGTCGCACGCGGCGGCGCGGCTCACTTCGAAGCCGTCGAGGGCGATTCCGAGCCCGCCCCCCACGCCCTTCACGTACGCCTCCTTGAGCGTCCAGCAGCGGAGGAACGCGGCGTCGCGATCGGCCGCGGGCAGCGCTTCGAGCCTGGCCGCCTCGGCCGGCGCGAAGTACCGCTCGGCCAGGCCTCGCGCGTCCGGCACGGGACGAAGCGCCTCCACGTCGACGCCGATCTCCCGATCGAGCGTCAGCGCCAGCAGGGCGAGGCCGCGGGAGTGCGAGAGGTTGAATCGCAGGCGCGATCCCTCGAGCTCGGGCTTGCCGGCGGGCCCGATGCGGAACCGCACACGATCGGCGGGGAGGCCCAGAAGGCGCGCGAGGACGTCGCGCAGGAAGGCGCGCGCGACGATGAACCGGTCGCGGTCGTGCTCGAGCACGAACCGGCCGGCGCGCTGGCGTTCGTCGTGCGCGAGCCGGGCCCACGCGCGCGCGAGCGCACGCGGACCGGCGTCGAGCCACGCGCGCCACGCCTGCACGTCCCCGGGCTCCAGCTCGACCTGGCACGGCGGCGTCGGCCAGCGCACGGAAAACGGTACCGCGTGCGGCGCCGCGCGCCCTGCCTGTCGTGTGACGGTTCGAGGAACTGTCATGGATGACGCTCGCGTCGGGCTCCGCCGTGGCCGAATGGATCGCAGGCGAGGTGACCATGGCCCTGGCGCTTCCGTTGACGACCGACGAGCCGGCCGCACGTTCGTCAGCGGCTCCCGAGGATCCCTTCCTGTCCCTGGTCCTTCCCAGGGCGCGTTCCGAGCCGGCCCGGCCCGTGCTCGGCCGGCCGGAAGGGAGCGCGTGGCGCGAAGCCACCTATGCCGACGTGCTCGGGGGCGCGCTCGCGCTGTCGGGCCGGCTGCTCGCCATGGGACTGCGACCCGGCGATCGGGTGGCGCTGCTCTCGGAGTCGCGACCCGAATGGGCGATGGCGCTGCTGGGCGTCTGGCGCAGCGGCGGCGTGCTCGTTCCGCTCGACGTGAAGGGCACGGGCGCGGAGCTGGCGGCGGTCCTGGACGACTGCCGCCCGCAGACCGTGCTCGTCTCCGAATCGCAGACGGCCCTCGCGAAGGAGGCGGCCGCGTCCTCCGGCACCCGCATCGAGAGCCTCGAAGCCACCGTGCGGTCCCGGCGGTACGCGCCGCCGCCGCCAGGGCGCTCCATCCACGAGACCGCGTTCCTGATCTACACCTCGGGGACGACCGGCCGCCCCAAGGGCGTGGAGATCACGCTGGGGAACCTGGACTTCGAGGTGCGGAGCCTCCTGCAGGTGGTCCCGATCCTGCCCGGGGACGTGTTCGTGTCGATCCTGCCGCTGCACCACCTCCTGGAGCTGGTGTGCGGGCTGCTGGTGCCGCTGCACGTGGGCGCGCGCGTCTGCTATTCGCCGTCCCTGTTCCCGCAGGACGTGGTGGCGCTCATGCGGGCGCAGCGGGCGACGGTGATGCTGTGCGTGCCGCTCTTCCTGAAGCTGGTGAAGGCCGCAGTCGAGCGTGAGGTCGACGCGCGCGGTCGCGCGTCGCGCATGGGCTTCGCGGCCGCGCACCTCCTGGCGCGCCTGCTGCCGATCGGCGCCCGCCGGCGTCTCTTCGCCCGGCTGCACGCGCAGCTGGGAGGACGGCTGCGTGCGTTCGTCTGCGGCGGCGCTCCGCTGGACGCCGAGGTGGCCGCCTTCTTCGAGCGGATGGGCGTCCCGGTCTACGAGGGCTACGGCCTCACCGAGGCGAGCCCGGTCGTGGCCGTCAACGGCCCCGGCGCACGGCGGCGCGGCAGCGTGGGGCGTCCGCTGCCGGGCGTGCGCGTACGGATCCAGGCCGGCGAGGTGCTGACGGCCGGACCGCACGTGATGCGCGGCTACTACCGATGTCCCGCGGCGACGGCCGAGGTCCTCGACGGCGGATGGCTGCGCACGGGCGACCTGGGCGAGCTGGATGCCGACGGCTTCCTGCGCATCACCGGCCGGCTCAAGAACCTGATCGTGCTGCCGGGAGGCCGCAAGGTGCAGCCGGAGGAGGTGGAAGGCGTCCTGGCGCGGAGCCCCCTCGTTCGCGAGGTGTGCGTGCTGGGCCTGGCCAGCAGCACCCGGGGCCTGTCGGCGGGCGACGAGGAGGTCTGCGCGGTGGCCGTGCCCGCGGCGGGGCTGGCCGAGCGGCTCGGCGACAGGACCGACGCGCTGGAGGAGGAGATCCGCCAGGACCTCGCCCGCGTCGCCGCCGTCCTGGCTCCGTACAAGCGGCCCACGCGGCTCGTCGTGCGTGTCGAGCCGCTGCCCACGACCTCGACGCGCAAGGTGCGCCGCCCGTTGGTACGGGCCTGGCTGGAGTCGCTGGAGGCAAGCGGGCGATGAGCGTCGCAGCCGCGCTGGTCGTGCTCCTGGACGCCGTCCTGATGGCCGCGCTGCCGCGGATCTTCTTCCGGCGCGGCCGCCTCGGGCTGCGCTGGTGGCTGACGGCCGTCCCGTTCATCCTGGGATCGGGGACCGTGCTGCTCGCGGCGGTGGGCCTGGTGGCGCCGTGGAGGCCCGCGGGCCCTGCCCTCGCGACCGCGTGGGAGCTGGCCGGCGTGGGCCTCGCCGCCGCGTCGATCGGGCTCATGTGCTTCGCGCTGGGCGCCCACCGCATCCCGATCGCGCTCTGGCACCAGGCGGACGACGCCCCGCGGCACATCGTCACCTGGGGCGCCTACGGCCGGATCCGCCATCCCTTCTACGCCTCGTTCCTCCTGCTGCTGGCGGCGTGCCTGCTCGTGTGCCCGCATGCGATCACGGCGGCGTGCCTGGCCTGGGGAGCCGTGGCCCTCAACGCGACCGCGGCGCTCGAGGAGGCGCGGCTGTGCGAGTCGGAGTTCGGAGCGGACTACGCGGCGTACGTGGAGCGGACGGGTCGCTTCCTCCCGAAGCTCACGTGACGCCCGTCTTCGTCGACCACGTCGGTGTCGCGCTCGGCGGACGGGCCGAGACCGTCGAGGAGGCGGCGGACGGCGGACGGACCCGCTCGCCGGCCGCGGCGCTGCGGGAGGCCGGCTTCGTGCGCCACCACGTCTGCGAGCGCGGCGAGAGCGCCTACGTCCTCGCCTGCCGCGCGGTCCAGCCCATCCGCGCGGCGCTCGCGGGCGTCGGCGCGATCGTGTACGCCACCTGCCTGCCACACAACGGCAACGTCGGCAGCGAGGCCGCCTTCCGCGACACGCGCGACGTGAAGCACCTGATGGACTTCCCGGCCAGCCGGCTGCAGGCGGACTTCGGCCTCGAGCGCGCCGCCGTGTTCGGGCTGAGCCAGCAGGCGTGCACGGGCACGCTGGGCGCGCTGCGGATCGCGGCCGCGCTGCTCCGCGACGAGGGGGGCATCGGCCGCGCGCTGTGCGTCACCGCGGACCGCTTCCCCGACGGCGCGCTCTACGAGCAGGCCTACAACCTCGTCTCGGACGGCGCGGCGGCCTGCGTGGTGTCGCTGGACCAGGGGGCGTTCCGCCTGCTGGCCTGCCACGCGATCACGAACGGCGCGCTGTCGCTGGCCTCGGACGACGAGGCGGTGGGCCACTACTTCGCCTACTCGCACCGCTTGATCGAGGAGACGCTGGCCAAGGCGGGCCTCACGATCGACGACATCGGCTGGGTCGTGCCGCAGAACATGAACGTGACCGCCTGGCGGATCTTCGCCCGGCTGCTCGGAATCGACTTCGAACGGGTCGCGTTTCCCACGCTGCCGGAGGCGGCCCACGTCATCAGCGCCGACAACCTGCTCAACCTGGCGCGCATCACGGAGGAGGGGCGCGTGCAGCCGGGGGAGCGGGTGATGCTCGTGATGTCCGGCTTCGGCCTGAACTGGCAGTGCGTGATCCTGGAGCGCACGTGAGGAGCCTCGAGGCGACGGTGGCCACGCTGGCCGCGGCCTCGCGGCGCCAGGCCGCCGACCCGAGCACCTGGCTCGAGTGGCCGGCGGCGGTGGACCGGACGCGGTACTTCATGAGCCCGGAGCTGGTCTCCGTCTACGGCACCGAGACCTGGGAGTCGCTCGACGAGGCCGCCCGCCGACGGCTCAGCTTCTGGGAGACGGTCAACTTCTTCAGCCTGAACATCCACGGCGAGCGGCCCCTGGTGGCCGGCCTGGCCGAGCGGCTGTACCGGGACGGACGCGAGGACGTGGAGGCCTACCTGCACCACTTCCTCGGCGAAGAGAACGAGCACATGGTGTACTTCGGCGGCTTCTGCCGGCGCTACGCAGGGAAGGTGTACCCCGACCGCAAGGTCACGTTCCCGCGCGAGCACGCGCCGGGCGAAGAGGACTTCCTCTTCTTCGTCCAGGCCCTCCTCTTCGAGCAGATCGTGGACGCCTACAACGTGGGCTGCGCGCGGGACGAGCGGCTGGAGCCGACGGCCCGGCGCATCCACCTGCTGCATCACCTCGACGAGTCGCGTCACCTCGCGTTCGGGCGCCGCTACGTGGCCGAGCTGTTCGCCCGGCATGCCGGGGCCTGGTCGCGCGAGACGCTCGAAGGAGTGCGCTCGCACCTGCGCGCGTTCCTCGCGATGACCTGGGGGGAGTACTACAACCCCGCCGTGTACGCCGACGCCGGCCTGCCTGGCGATCCCTACGCCCTCCGCGAGGCGGCCTTCGCCCACCCGCGCTGCCGCGATCACCGGCGCGCGGTCACCGCCCGCTGCCTGCGCGACCTGCGTGAGATCGGAATCCTGGACTGGGAGGCGGAGCCATGACCGACCGGGACGTTCGCGCCGCGCTGCGGGAGTGGATCGTCCGCACGAGCGGACGCATCGGCGGAGAGGCCTTGCGCGACGACACGCCGATCCTCGAGCAGCGCATCCTCACCTCCCTCCACGTGCTGGAGCTGATCCTCTTCCTCGAGAGGCTGACGGGCCGCCCGATCGACGTCCAGCGGCTGCGGCCGGGCGCGTTCCGCGACGTGGACTCCATCTGCCGCCTGGTCGCGGCCGGGCCCGCCTCGTGAGCCACGCCTTGTCCGTTCCCGGCGTGCTGCCCGGCCATCGCTGGCTGCCGAGCGGCCAGTCGTCGCTCACCGGCCCGCTGCTGGACCTGTACCGGCGGGTGGACCGGATGTTCGTGGGCTGGGCGGCGGAATGGGGGGCAGGGGACTACCTGTTCCCGCCGTTCCTGTCCGCGCGCGACCTGGCGGGTGTCGACTACCTTCGGTCGTTCCCGCACCTGGCCACGTTCCCGGTGGCGCTCGACCCGGCCGACGAGAACCTCCTCGAGTTCACGCGCGGCGACGTCCCCGACGCCCGGGGACGCGTTCGGCTGACGGCGACGACGCCCGTTCTCGACGTGCTGACGCCCGCCGCCTGCTACCACTTCTACGTGGCGTTCCGCGGCGAGCAGCTGGAGGGGCCGCGGTACGTGACCACGCGGGCCACCTGCTTCCGTCGCGAGACGCATTACGCACCGCTGGCCCGCCAGTCGAGCTTCTCCATGCGCGAGATCGTCTGCCTGGGGACGGCCGACGAGGTGAAGGCGTTCCTCGAGGACGGCCGCAGCCGGGTCGCGCGTGCACTCGACGCGATCGGCCTCGGCGTCGCCTGGGAGACGGCGACCGACCCGTTCTTCCGGCCCCGGCAGAACCCGAAGCACCTCGCGCAGCGCCTGGACCCGCTGAAGACCGAGATGATGGCCGGCGGCCTCGCGATCGGCTCGGTGAACCTCCACCGCAGCTACTTCGGCGAGGCCTTCCAGATCCGCAGGGACGGCCGCGACGCCTCGTCGGGCTGCATCGCCTTCGGAGTCGAGCGCTGGCTGCACGCGATCGTCGCTTGTTTCGGGCCCGACCCGGCGGGGTGGCCGTCCCTGGAGGCGGTGTAGCGTGGCGGGCGCCATCCTCGTCACCGGAGCCGACGGCTACCTCGGCCGCCTCCTCGTGCGGCGCCTGCTGGATTCGACCGACGTCGAGCTGATCCTCGCCGTGCGCGCCCGCGACCGCGCGGAGATGTGCGCGAAGCAGGCCGGCATGGCCGCCACCCTCTCCGGCGGGGAGGGCCGCGTGCGCTGGGCCGCGGCCGACCTGGTCGCGGAGCATCCCTTCGCGGACGTCGATCCGGCGGGAGTGGGAGCGATCCTCCACTCCGCCGCGGTGACCCGCTTCAACGTGGACGAGGAGACGGCGCAGCGCGTCAACGTCGACGGCACGCGCCGCGTGCTCGCGTTCGCGCGGAGGTGCCGGCGCCTCGAGCGTGTCTGCGTGGTGGGGACCGTCTACGCCTCCGGCCTGCGCGCGGGGCCGATCGAGGAGACGGCGCTCGACGACAGCGCCGGCTTCGCCAACGCGTACGAGCGCTCCAAGTGGGCGGCCGAGCAGCTGCTGGTCCGCGAGTGCGCCGACCTGCCGTGGCGCCTGTGCCGCGCGGCCACCGTGGTGGCCGACGACGAGCATGGGCATGTGACGCAGCAGAACGCGGTCCACAACACGCTGAAGCTCCTCTTCCACGGGCTGCTGTCGTTGATCCCCGGACTCCCCGGCGTCCCTGTCTACTGCGTCACCGGCGAGCTCGTGGTCCAGGCGGTCCTGGCGTCGCTCACGGCGCCGGATGACGCGCGCATCGTCCACGCGTGCCACACGCGCGAGGAGTCGCTGACGCTGGGCGAGCTGGTCGACGCGGCCTTCGGGGTCTTCGAGGCCGAGGAGGTCTTCCGCTCCCGGCGCATCCTGCGGCCGCTCTTCGCGGACGCGCGCTCCTTCGAGCTGCTGGCCGGGGCCGTGCGGGGCTTCGGCGCCGGCATCGTGAGCCAGGCGGTCGGGAGCGTCGCGCCCTTCGCCCGCCAGCTCTTCGTCGCGAAGGCGCTGGACAACCGCCGGCTGCGCGCGGTCCTGCCGGCCTACGTCGCGCCGGACCCCAAGCGGCTCGTCGAGCGGACGTGTGCCGACCTCGTCCGCACGCGCTGGGGCGCTCCTGCGCTGGAGCGACCGGCATGACGATCGAGCTGGACCAGAACGAGCTGTGGCTGCTGAGCTTCTACCGCACGTCCGAGATCGGAGGCGCCCTCTTCTTCGGCCGGCTGGCCAGGACCCTGCAGCCAGGGGCCAACCAGCGCGACATGAGCCGGCACTTCGCCGACGAGGCGCAGCACGCCTGGCTCTGGACCAGCTGCATCGAGCGGCTGGGCGCGCACCCGCTGAGCCTGACCGATGCGTACCAGGACCAGTACGTGGCCGCGGCGGGGCTGCCGGTCAACCTGATGGAGGTGCTGGCCCTCACGCAGGTCTTCGAGGGCCGCGTCATCAACCAGTACGCCCGGCACCAGCGCGCGCCCGGCCTGCATCCTTTCGTGGGCGAGACGCTGGAGCGCATCGTGGATGACGAGCGGTGGCACCTGGAGTGGGTGCGCCGCGCGCTGCGCGAGATGGAGCCCGCGTACGGCAAGGAGCGGATCGACGAGACCGTCCGTCGCTTCCGCGAGGCCGACGAGGCGGTCTACCGGCAGACGGTCCACGAGCACGAGCAGCGCATCGCGCACCTGACGGACGTGCTGGCGCGGACGCGCGGGGAGGAGCCAGGCCATGGCCGATAGGCAGACGGTGAAGCGCCAGATGGCGCATCTGCTCCGCCGACCGGTCGAGCGGATCGACGACCAGGCGCGGCTCGCGGACCTGGTGGCGGAGTCCCTGCTCCTCGTGGAGATGGTGATCGCGCTGCAGGAGCAGACGGGCGTGCACCTGGTCCAGGCGGACCTCGTGGACGTGAAGACGGTCGGCGAGCTGACGCGCCTGTTCGAGGAGCGGAGCCGTCTCGGGACGGGGGACTGAAGCCCTCAAAAACGGTCGCCCGGTCCGGCAAGGCGTGCCTTCGAGCCGGCTATCCTGGGGTCATGGCGGAGCGGGCGGGGTGGGGCCGATGAGCCGCGCGGCCCAGGCGGTGAGGGAGTTCCTCGCTTTCGGGATCCCGGGGACGCCGTTCACCTTCGGCAGGATGCTGCTCCTCGCGGGGCTCCTCGTCCTGCTCCTCTACCTCAACCGGCGCTTCACCCGCTGGCTGGTCGACTCGTTCCTCAAGCATCGCAACCTGGACGTGGGCGTGCGCCAGGCCATCGGCACGCTCGTGAAGTACGCGATCACGACGCTGGGCGTGGTCGTCATCCTGCAGGCGGTCGGCATCGACCTGAGCGCGTTCACCGTTCTCGCCGGTGCGGTCGGAGTGGGGCTCGGCTTCGGGCTCCAGAACGTCGCCAGCAACTTCGTGAGCGGGCTCATCATCCTGTTCGAGCGGCCGATCAAGGTCGGCGACCGCATCGAGGTCGGCGGCGTGAGCGGGGAAGTGCGGCGGATCGGCGCGCGCGCCACGATGGTCGTGACCGAGGACAACATCGCCGTGATCGTGCCCAACTCCCAGTTCATCTCGGAGCGCGTCACGAACTGGAGCCACACGGGCCTGCTCACCGCGTTCGTGGTGAGGGTCCGGGTGGCATGGGACGCGGACACCGAGCTCGTCAGACGGCTCCTGCTGGAGGCCGCCGCCGAGAACGAGCACGTGCTCGCCGAGCCTGCCCCCGAGGTCGAGCTGCGCGACCTGCGCGGCGGCCAGCACCTGAGCCTGCAGGTCTGGAGCACGGAGTACCTCCAGGGCGAGGGCCGGCTCAAGAGTGACCTGAACTTCGCGATCCGGAAGAAGCTCCGCGACCACGAGATCGCTTCCGTCGGTCCATCGGAGCGCGTGTCGGGCGTCGGCCAGGCGTCGTGATGCCAGACGTCGCTCGCCTTCCGGTCGTGGACGTGTCGACCCTCGTGAGCCGCACCCCAACCCGGGAGGTGGCGGCGCAGATCGGCCAGGCGTGCCGGGCTCAAGGCTTCTTCTACGTGATCGGTCACGGCGTCGAGCCTTCGACCTGCGATCGCCTGGTGGCCGCGAGCCGCCTCTTCTTCGCGCTCGACGAGCCCACGAAGATGCGGTGGCGCATGTCCCTGGGCGGGCGGGCCTGGCGTGGCTACTTCCCGGCCGGCGGCGAGCTGACGTCGGGGCATCCCGACTGGAAGGAGGGCGTCTACTTCGGCTCGGAGCTGCCCGACGATGCGCCGCTGGTGCGGTCGCGAACGCCTCTTCATGGGCGCAACCTGTTCCCGGACCAGCCCGGGTTTCGTGAGGCGGTGCTCGCCTATCTGGACGCGCTCACACGCCTCGGGCACGCCCTGATGGAAGGCATCGCGCTGAGCCTGGGCCAGGATGCGAGCTACTTCTCCGATCGGTACACCGCCGACCCGCTGATCCTGTTCCGCATCTTCAACTATCCGACACGCCAGCCGTCCGCGGGCCAGGACGTGCAGTGGGGCGTGGGCGAGCACACCGACTACGGCCTGCTCACCATCCTCTGGCAGGACGAGGTGGGGGGACTGCAGGTCAAGACCCCCGACGGTTGGGTCGACGCGCCGCCCCTGCGCCACTCCTTCGTCTGCAACATCGGCGACATGCTCGACCGCTTGACGGGAGGGCTCTACCGCTCCACGCCCCATCGCGTCGCCCTCAACACCTCCGGCCGGGATCGCCTCTCGATGCCGTTCTTCTTCGACCCGGGCTTCGAGGCCCGCGTCGAACCGATCGCCGGACTGGCCGTGCCGCCGTCGGCGCAGGACCGCGCGGCCCGCTGGGACGGCGCGAACATCCACGCCTTCGACGGGACCTACGGCGACTACCTCCTGGGCAAGGTCTCGAAGGTCTTTCCCGAGCTCCGTCGCGAGGTCCTGTAGCCGGTCGGCCGGTATACGGTGCCTGCCGCACGGATCACGCGCGCGGCAGGCGCGAGGCTCGAGGGCGCACTACTTCTTGGTGTACGTGATCTCCATCATCTTCATTTCCTTGCCGTCGCGGCCCGGGCCGTACATCTCGAAGACTTCGGTCGTCGGGCTGGTCCAGCGCGAAGTCATGCGCGACGTCACCGGCGCCTTCTTGATCGGGTCGTTCCAGCTGCCCTTGAAGGTGCAGGCGTTCTTGGCGTCACACGTTCCCTCGCTCACCATCACGCCGGTCGACATGCTGTCGTTCCAGGTCGCCCAGTGCTTGCCGGAGACGTTGTCGTAGCCCCGCATGCCATGCCCGGTGAACGGCGTCCCCATCATCGAGCCCTTGAAGTCTTCGACGAGCACACGGCCGTCGAGGGCCATCGTGCGGGTCGCGGTTCCGGTCTCCTCCATCGGCGCCTGGCCCGGCTCCATCCAGGACTTGACCTTGCAGTCGTAGGTGCCGGCGGTCGCGGCCATCGCCTTGTGGGGTGCGCCAGGCGTCCCGGCCTTCGCGTACGCCTCCATTTCGGCCTTCTGTTGGGGGGTCATCTCGGGCGGCTGAGCCCCGACGAGCGCGGGGAGCGCGATGAGCACGGTCGCCGCGATGACGAGACCCAGTGGATTTCGCTTCATGGCGTCTCCTTCGTGAAAGTAAGGACTCCCTGAACTACATCACATTCAGGACGGGACGGGGACGCCGGCCGCCCAGAACGGCCAACGGCCACCGGGCCATCTGGCCTCAACCTGCCCGCGCGCCCTGCCCCGGCACTCGCGGCCCCTCCCAAGTGGAACGAAGGCGACCCATGGCGCGCCCCTCCGAACTAGAATCGTCGACAAGGAGTGCGCGCATGAAGA
>JAICEW010000170.1 GCA_025923995.1 Vicinamibacteria bacterium
ACTGCCGGCAGACGGGCTACAGCGGGCGCACGGGCATCTACGAGGTGCTGCCGCTCACGGAGAAGATCCGCAGCCTGGTGACGGCGGGCGCCGGGTCGCCCGAGCTGTTCAAGGGCGCGCGCGAGGAAGGGATGCGCACGCTGCGGGAGGCCGCCATCGAGAAGGTGTTCCGCGGCGTGACGACCACCACCGAGATGGTCCGGGTGACGGGCAAGTGAGGCGCGCATGACCGCCGCGGACGCCGAGGGCCTCAAGGGCAAGGTCGTGCTGGTGACGGGCAGCGCGTGCGGCCTGGGCGCGGCCCTGGTGCGCGCGGCCGCGCAGCGGCGGGCCCGCGTCGTCATCAACTGCCGCAGCAACCAGAAGCGGGCGGAGGCGCTGGGCCAGGAGATCCAGAAGCACGGCGGCGAGGCGCTCGTCTGCCGCGCGGACGTGACCGACTACGATCAGGCGCGCGCCCTGGTGGACGAGACGATCAAGGCCTTCGGGCGCGTGGACGTGCTGGTCAACGCCGTCGGCGTGTTCGCCTGGAAGCCGGTCGCGGACACCGGGCCCGAGGAATGGCGGGCGCTCATGGCCTCCAACCTCGACTCGGTCTACCAGATGTCGCGCCTGGTCCTGCCCTCCATGCGGCGCAACCACTGGGGCCGCATCGTGAACCTGGGCGCGGTGGGCTCCGAGCGCACCGAGGGCCTGCCGAAGGTCGGCGCCTACTCCGCGGCCAAGGCAGCCGTCGTCGCGTTCTCGAAGGCGCTGGCGCTCGAGGAGGCGCGCTGCGGGATCACGGTCAACGTGGTCTCGCCTGGCGTGCTGGCCGACGGCGACGCCGGCCGCGCGGGCGTCGAGACCGCCTACGCCGAGGACCGCATCCCGGTCGGCCGCTCGGGCAGCCCGGAGGACCTGGTGCGCGCCGTCCTGTTCTTCTGCTCCCCCGCCGCCGACTTCCTCACCGGCCAGGTCCTGGCCGTGGCCGGGGGCTGGCGGCTCTAGCCGCGCGGAGGGCGCGGGCGCCGCGCTCTCGCCTCCGTCCGGCGGCCAGCCCATCCTGTACTGCTCTCATCGGGCCGTAGGCCCGCACGCGACCGGTGAGAATGTCGAGCGGTGTCGGCTGCGCCGGGAAGCGTTCGCGATACGCGAGCGACACGAGGTTGTAGGCGCACGCGAAGTCGGGCACGCGGTGCGGGTCGCTGTTGCCTGGGATGTGCCCGATGGAGGCGGGACAGATCGAGCACTGCTCCACGAAGCGGCAGCGCTGGCACTCGCCGTAGGACGAGTGCTTCGACGGCTTGTCGTGGAAGATCCGCAGCGCGCGCGCCGCGGCGGGATAACGCGCGAGCCGGTCCGCGAAGTCGGGCGCCCGGAAGTCGCCCAGTCGAATCGACTCGACGCCGGCCCTCAGGAACGGGTTCGTGAAGCGCTGGTACGACTCGACGAACACCGCACAGCCGTGGACCGCGCCGTCCACGTCGATCGCCAGGGCCCGCCCCGAGGGGGCGCCGCACATGGTGCCGCCGCGTGGGGCGTGGACGTCCGGGCTCGCGTCCTTCCGGAAGCCGAGGAAAGGGACGCGGCCCGTGCGCTTGTAGTGGCGCAAGGAGAGGTCGAACGCCCGCGCGAACTGCTCCTCCAGCAGCGCGATGTTCTCCGTCCTCCAGTACGGGTCATGCGTGACCACAGGGGACACGGCCAGACTCTCGACGCCCTTGCCCAGGAAGTACGCCACCGAGTCCGCCAGGTGCTGGAGCGTGGCCGCGGTGAGAGTGATCGCGACGGTGAGGCGATCGCGGAAGAACGCGGGATGCGTCCGCGGGAGGCGGTCGAGGAGCGCGTCGAGCGTCTCGAACGTCCGCGGCCCCCGGACGTCCTGCGCGGCCGGCACGCCGTCGAAGCTGAGCTGCGTTTCGAAGCGGTGACGGGCCAGGAAGGCGATCGTGTCGTCGCGCAGCAGCGTTCCGTTCGTGATGATCGAGAAGTCCACGCGCTTCCGGCGCGACCGCGTCTGGCGCACATGCTCGACCGCCTGCCGGATCAGATCGAACTCGAGCAGCGGCTCGCCCCCAAGGAACAACACGGTGCCGTGCCGCGGCGGCGACCGCATCAGCAGGTCGAGCGCCGAGCACAACGTGTCCCACGACATCCTTCGTTGCTTCTTGTCGTCCTGGTAGCAGTACGCGCACCGCAGGTTGCACCCCGCGGTGAGGATCACCTCCAGGGTCTCGATCTCCCGCGGGGCGGGCGGGAGGTGCGGTCCCGCCAGCGGCCGGACGTCGCTCACAGGCCGGCCTTGCTGATATTCGTCGTGATCTTTCCCAGCTCCTTCTGGATCACCTTCAGCGTGTCGGCCAGAACCTTCGCCGGCACCCCAGGAACGCGTACACCTCCTACGAGGTTCTGGCACCTGGGACCCACCAGCATCGGCGGCATGCGAGGCTTGCTCTTGAAGTCGCCCGCCGGCCTCTCGATGGCCTGGATCAGGCTCGCGATGTACTCCTGGATCTGCGTCAGCTGCGCACTGTAGGTCGTCGGCATCGTTCACCTCCCTGGGCGCGACGCGCCCCGCTGTTCCAGCAACCAGACGTCTCCACGGACCTCTCGCCGCGTGTAGGCCAGCAGCCGGCCCCCCGTCGAAAGGTCGAACTCTCCCGGTTCCGCCGCCCCCTCGAACAGGGACGGCTCCGAAGCGCCGACCGGACTCACGCCACCTCGTGGGATCTTCATCAGCCGCGGGGCACCGTCGGCCAGCGTGGTGGCGTACCAGAGCGCCCCGCTGGCTTCGTCCCAGCGCATCCGGCCGAACGAGGGCCCCTTGACGGCGGTGCGCGGGGCGCCGGCACCATCCAGCGGAAGGATCCGAAGCTGCTGCCCCTGCGACCCGACGGCAAGGTACGCGATCTGGCGACCGTCCGGCGACCACGTCGGCATGAGGTCGGTCGTGTCGCCCCTCGTGAGCTGCCGATCGGGCCCCGAGCGCCGCCCGTCCGACACCGGTGCGACGTAGAGGTGCACGCCGTCCGTCCGCTTCGAGGCAAACGCGATCTGGCGGCCGTCGGGCGAAAAGGCCGGCTGGATGTCCAGCCCCCCCGTGCCGTCGCTGAAGCGCTCGGCTCCGCCGCCGGCGGCTGGGATCACCCAGGTCTCCCGCCGTCCGTCCAGCTCGCGCTTGAACGCGATCCATCGGCCGTCGCGCGAGAACGAGGGCGTGTTCACATCGCCCGGAAGGTCCGTGAGCCGCGTCGGCGAACCATCCGGCAGCCCGTCCGTCAGCTTCTGCAGCCAGAGGTCCTGGAGGCCGCCACGCCGGGCGGAAGCAAACACGATCGCGCGGTCATCCGGCGCGATCACGGGCGCGACATCGGCCAGGACGCTCCCGATCGTTGCTGCACGGCCGCCGCGCAGGTCGCGCACCACCACGTCGTAATCGTCCACGTACGTGGAGTACGCGACGCGCAATCCGTCCGCCGAGATGCTGGCCTCGCTCTCCGGGCCCGACCCGATCGTCATCCGTTCCGGCTCTCCGCCGGCGAGGGACACTCGCCACAGTGCACGCGTCCCGTCTCGGAACGAGGAGAACACCACGGACCGCCCATCGGCCGAAAACGTCGGGGCGAAATCGCGGCCGATCCGGGGCGGCGAAGAGGAGGACGCGCGCCCTTCTCCGCCGCGAGTCAGCCGGCGCGCGGGACCCCGGTCGGGGTGGACCAGCCAAAGGTTGAGCGCGTCGGCGTAGCACAACGTCTGCCCGTCGGGAGACCATGTCGGTTGGATCTGCCACAACTGGCCGTCGGCAGGGCCAGTGATCGTCCGCGGCTGCGCCGCATCGTCCAGCCGCGCGACGACGATGCTCGCGTAGCCATCGGCGTTCGGCCGCGCAAAGGCGATCCGCTTGCCGTCCGGCGACACGGCCGGGTCGAACGCATTCGGCGCCACCAGCACCGCCGCCCCGCCCAGCCTCGGCACCCTCCAGACAGAGGGCACGCCCGACCGATCGGAGACGAACGCAATGCCACTCCCGTCGGGGAACCAGGTGGGACTCGTGTCACTCGCGGTGTCGTCCGTGAGCCTCAATCGGCTCCCGCCCTGCAGATCCGTGAGCCAGATGTCGGGGTTCCCGTTCCCACCCGCCGTGTACGCGATGAGGCTGCCGTCCGGAGAGAGCGCCGGGTCCGCCTCCCATCCGGGATCGCTCGTGACCTGCCGCGGGGTGCCGACGGGGAGTGGCGGGGGCGGCGAGGGCGAGCGGCCATGCCAGGACACCGCGAGCGCAGCCAGCCCCGCGACCAGCACGATGCCGGCTCCGAAGAGTGCCCGTCGCGTCGTCAGCCAGGTGCGCCCGATGCGCGGCGCGTACACCGCCGACTCCAGGCGGGACCGCAGGGCCGCCAGCTCGTGCGCCAGCACCTGGGCCTGCTGGTACCGGCTCTCCGGCCGACGCGCGAGCGCCTTGGCCACGATGCGGTCCAGCTCGTGGTTGACGATGCGGTCGGTCTCGTCCGCCTCGGGCACGAGCCCCGAAACCGACGGCGGCGTCCCTTGGAGCAGCGCCTCGACCGCGACCTCGCCGTCCGGGGCCTCGAACGCGCGCCGGCCCGTGCACATCTCGTACAGCAGCGCGCCCAGCGCGAAGATGTCGGCGCGATGGTCGATGGCACGCCCCAGGAGCTGCTCGGGCGGCATGTAGTGTCGCGTGCCCACCACCTGGCCCTCCGCGGTCAGCGCATCGCTGGCCGTGCTCGCGGACGGGTCGAGCGGCTTGTCGGCGAGCGTGCGCGCCAGGCCGAAGTCGGTGATGAGCGGCCAGGTGCCGGCGCGGAGCAGGACGTTGTTGGGGTTGATGTCGCGGTGGACGATCCCCTTCTCGTGTGCGGCGTGCAACGCGTGGGCGAGTGCTTCCGCCCAGCGGATCGCCGTCTCCACCGGTACGCGGCCGGATTCCCGGAGCAGGTGCCGCAGGCTGCGGCCCTCGACCAGCTCCATTGCGATCCAGGGCAGCCCACCCGAGCGCAGGACCTCGAAGACGGGAACGATGTTGGGATGCGACAGGAGCGCCGCCGAGCGCGCCTCCCGCAGGAACCGCTCGTTGACGGAGGCGTGGCCCGCCACCTCCGGCCAGGGACACTTCAGTGCGACGTGACGGCCCAGGCGCACGTCGCGGGCGCGGAACACCACGCCCATGCCCCCGCGGCCGATCTCGGACTCGACTTCGTAGTGGGCCACCCTTTGCCCGACGACGTCCGGAGGCGTACGGCTCCGATCCGCCTGTGGGACCACGGCGTCCCTCTTGCTGGTGCGCGAGCGTCTCGACATCAGGCCTTCCAGGGCGCGGCCTGACTGGGCATCGCCCCTCAGGTCGGCCCGTTCCGGTGGGTCGATTGTCTAGGACACTAGATTGTAGACCCGGACGGAATGGCCGGCTCTGGAAGGTGCCGGGCGGGCCGGACGACGCTCACTCCTCGCCGAACACGACCGCGGTGAATCCGAGCAGCTCGCAGCTCGGATCGCGCCAGGTGCCCGGAGGCAGGCCGGCCTTCCGGCAGGTGTGATCGAGGAAGGCCTCGCGATCCCAGCGCTGCGCGACCGGCACCTGCGGCAGCAGGAGGCCGCTGCGGCCGCGGAAGCGCACCAGCAGGCCGTGCCGCCCGACCTCGACGTCCTCGGGGTGGATCGGTGCGAGCGGTGACAGCACCGAGATCTCGAGCCGCAGCTCCGCCAGCTCCTCGGGAGTCACCGCCGGAAAGCGCGGGTCCTCGGTCGCCGCCGCCACCGCGACGCGGCGGATGGTCGCGACCAGGGGCTGGTCGCCTTCGACGTGGCCGATGCAGCCGCGGAGCTGGCCCCTGGTCCGCGTCTTGAGGCTCACGAACGCGCCCTGCGGCTCCGACGCCTCGCCGTCGTCGTCAGGGACGCGGCCGCCTCCCAGGTGCGTGGCGATCGCGTCCCGCGCGATCGCCAGCAGACGCTCCCGGCCTTCGGGCGGGAAGCCCTCGTCGCCGCTCATGCGGCGGACTGGAACAGGGCCGCGGAGAGGTAGCCGACCACGCGCTTGGTGTCGTGCTCGCCCGCGTCGCCGCTGTCCGCGTACTGGAGCACGGACGCGGAGTCCGCCCCCAGCTCCCGTGCCGCCTTCATGACGGCGACCATGGGCCCGCCGCCGCAGGCGTGGTTCCGCCGCCGCTCCAGGCGGTCCATGAGCCGCTCCGGCGCGAAGTCGGCCACGTCGCTCACGACCGTGGAGTCCATGTCCCGCGCGTTCTCCCTCGAGAGATAGTGGCTCAGGTCGCTGGATGCGACCAGCAGGGCGTCGCGGCCCGTCAGCGCGACGCCCAGCGCGTACGCGAGCGCATCCACCTCCTCGCGCGACTGCGTCCCCATCAGGACCGGCACGAGGAGGAGGTCGGGCACCAGCAGCTGGAGGAAGGGGAGCTGCATCTCCAGCGAGTGCTCGAGCTGGTGGGGCTTCTCGTCGGCCCGCACGCCGGGCGAGGCGGCGATGAGCGCGTCGGCCAGGTCGGTGTCGACTTCCGCGCGGCCGAGCGGCGTCTCGAACGCTCCCCGCGCGAACACGACCGAGCCCGCGAACGCGACCCGGTGCGAAGGGCCCACCAGCACGATCGTGCGCGGCCGGAGGTTGCGCAGGAGCGCGTACCCGAACGCCGCCACGGGCCCGGAGTAGCGCAGGCCCGCGTGGGGGCTGATGAGGCCACGCAGCTGGCCGCGCACGGCCGGCGTGCGCACGACGTCCAGGTACTTCTCGACCTCGGCTGCGATGGCGGCCGCGGTGCCCGGGTACCAGGACCCTGCGATCGCCGACCTGCGGACCGTCTCGATCACAGTCACGAGGCTCCTCGATCCACTCATACACCCTGACGCGGGCACCCTCAAGGCCGGCGGCAATTCCGTGCCGGCCTGGGCTTGACCGAGCAGCTGGCCTCCGACGCCTGCACGCGCGTCATCCCTTGCCCGTCTGATGGTGGGGCGCGTGCACCGGCTTGCTCTCCGGTGACCCGTGCTGCCTCAAGCCGATGGAGAGCAGCACCAGCATCAGCACGGAGAAGAACTCGCTCTGCCAGTTCTGCAGCGACTCGAACCAGAAGCGGCTCGTGACCAGGTAGCCGGCGGTCCCGATCCGCTCCGCTCCGCCGTGCGCCTCCTGCTCCTCGTTGAACGCCCGCGCGCCGCCGGCGGCGTGCGCGACGAAGGAGACCACGAACAGCGCCAGCAGCGCCGCGCTGAGCGAGTTCCTGTAGAGCGCGAGCGCGAGGCCCCCGCGGCGCACGGGCCCTGGTGCGTCCTCGTCGTACCGATGCCGCTCCGGGGGCTCGTCGACCTCCTCCCGCCCTTCGAGCGGCTTCGACTCGGCCGAGCCCCGCTGCCTGAGCCATACCGTGAGGAGCACGTACGCGGCCATCTGGAGGAACTCGCTCTCCATGTTCTCCGCGAGCGTCTCCATGAACGTCCCCGAGGCGAGGAAGGCCGCGTAGGGCTGCTCCTCCTGGCCGTGGAGCCGGCGCTCGTGGGTGTCCGCGCGCCAGCCCGCCACGCTGTGCCCCGCCAGCGATCCCGCGAACATGAGGGCCAGGACCAGGGACAGGCCGTTCTCGCGCAGCAGCCTACGCATCGGCCGAAGCACCCTTTCGTCTCCGCGACGCGCGCAGCCGCACGCCGCGCGACGTGGGCGTCCGCGCCTTCAGCACCGACCGGATCTGCGCCAGGGCATCGGTGCTGCGGGAACGGCTCTCCGCGGCCACGCAGTCCGAAGGCACGATGACCCGGTACCCCCGCATGTACGCGTCGTTCGCCGTGAAGAGGATGCAGACGTCGGTGGCGACCCCCGCCAGGACGACGGTCCCCACGTCGAGATCGCGCAGCAGCAGGTCCAGCGTCGTCGAATAGAAGCCCGAGTGCCGCGGCTTCAGGACGAAGTAGTCCTCGGGGTGCGGCTGCAGCCGGGCGGCCATCTCCCGCCCCGGGGACGACTCGGCCAGGCAGACCTCGATCACCTGTCTCCAGTCGGACCGCCAGCGCCCGAAGTTGTCGTTCACGTAGACCACGGGGACGTGCGCCGCGCGAGCCCGCGCGGCCAGGCGCGCGATGCGCCTGGCCAGCGCGCGGGACTCCCGGATCAGCTCGGCCGCGCCGGGAAAGTCGAGTGTGTTGATGACGTCGATGAGGAGCAGTGCCGTCTGCGACCCCGCCGGTCGTCCTTGGATCTCGTACAAGGATGTAGAAAGTACGCCCCGCCGGTACAGCCGGCTATCGGTTCTGGCCGGCCTTCTCGCGCCGGCTGGGCCGACGCGACTGCTTGGCGCGCTCGGCGCCGATCGCCGTCTTCACGTCCTTCTCCTCCTCGGGGGGCGGCAGCTGCGCCGGCATCCCGAGAGCCTGGATCCAGAGCTCCCGACACCAACCCTTCGTGTGGTACAGGTGCTCGTCCTCTTCCTCCTCGACCTCCTCGCACGCCTCCGTCAGGACCCTTCGCTCCTCGCCCGAGAGCTTCTCGGCGCACAGCCGCATCAGCTCCCAGTTCTGGTGGTCCTTGGTCTCCGCGTCGACAACGCACTCACAAGCCACGAGTTCAGCCGCCTCGGGCTTGTCCTCCTCGAGCGCCATCTCCATGGCCCGCACCAGCGCCTCGCCCTTGTGTCGGACGACCTGACGCCCCGGCGTCTGCTCGTTCGGGTCGAGCCCCAGGCTGCGGCAGATGCCCTGCATCACCTCGACGTGGTGCCGCGTCTGCTCCAGGTACTCTTCCCACTCCTCCCTGAGCTCGTCGTTCTGCGCGCACTTCAGGGCCGTCGTGTAGACCTGCACCCCACCCAGCTCGGTCTCGAGCGCCTGGTAGATGAGCTCCTGTACTGTCTCGCGATTCATGGACAACCTCCCCGGCCGCTACGCGTGCCTTTCGGGACGACCTGCGAGCCGCATGCCACGGCCCACGCGAGCCCTCAGGTCCCGCCCTCAGCGATAGACGCGGTAGTCCAGGTCCGGGAAGATGTTGTCGCGCTCCTCGAACTCGGCCAGGATGGCCTCGTCGATCCCGCCCTCGGTCAGCACCCGGTGCAGGTACGTGAAGCGCGCGACGTGGTCGCGCGTGCGCTTCTTCGCGTACTCGACGGTCGTGTTCGTCTTCATGATGAAGGCCCAGTCGGAGGACTGGGCCAGGAGCAGCTCGCGGGCCGCCTGGTTGAGCGCGCGGGCCTCGAGCGGCGACGGATGCTCGAAGCGCCGCGCCAGCCCCACCATGCGCTCGGCGGCCACGTCGAGGTGGCGGTAGATCCAGTCGTTGCCCGGGTTGAGCCAGACCTCCGCGTAGCCCTTGGCCCCCCACGTGCACATGGGCGGCTGGGCCACTTCGCACTCCGGATGGCGCTCCAGGTACTCGGACGGCGTGATCGGACGGACCTCGTCCTGGTCGAAGTGGAGCTTGCGGAAGAGGTAGTTCAGGAAGTCCGGGCCCTCGAACCACCAGTGGCCGAACAGCTCCGCGTCGTAGGGTGTCACCACGAGGGGCGGCCGGTCCATCGACGGGGCGTCGCGGGCGACCTGCTTCTGGCGTTCCCGCATGAAGTGCCCCGCGTGGCGCGCGGCCTTCTCGAGGGCCCACGCGCGCACGTACGGCTGCTTCTGGTCCAGCTCCACCTTGCCCGTGACGCGGTAGTACTTGATGCCGACGTTCTTGCGCAGCCCGTCGCTCACCAGGTCGCCCAGGGACGAAAGCGGCAGCTCCCACCCGACGTCGCGGTAGAACTCGCGGTAGTCCACGTCGCCCGGATAGCCCACCTCGGCGCTCCAGACCTGGCGCGAGGACTCGCGGTCGCGTCCGAAGAACGCGATGCCTCCCGGCGAGAGGATGGGCTGGCGCACGCCGTGCGTCGGCCGCGGGTCCGCGTCCGTGATCCCGTGCGACTCCAGCAGGCTGAACACCAGCCCCGCCTCCTTGAGGAAGCGCTCGTGGCCCGGCAGGTACCCGCACTCGGGCAGCCAGATGCCCCTGGGATCGGCGCCCAGCGTCTGGCGATAGTGCGCGACCCCGACCTGCACCTGCGCGCGCACCGCCTCCGGGACCGTGTCCATCAGCGGGAAGAAGCCGTGCGTCGCGCCGCAGGTGATGATCTCGAGCTTCCCGGCGTCGCGGTGCTTCCGGAACGCGCGCACCAGGTCCGAACCGTACGTCTCGCGGAAGATGCGCCGGACGTTCGAGAACTCGTCCAGGTAGAAGCGCGCCAGCGCCTCGAACTCGGGCCCCATCCGCCGCGTGCGGTCGATCTCCCCCTCGGCCAGCGCGACCAGGCGGTCGATGTGCCGCTCGTAGCGCGACACGAGCAGGGAGTCGCGCAGCATCGAGAGGAGGCTGGGCGAGAGCGTCATCGTGAGCCGGAAGTCGACGCCGTCGGCCAGCAGCCCGTCCATCACGCGCACGAGCGGCACGTACGTCTCGGTGATGGCCTCGAAGAGCCAGTCTTCCTCGAGGAACTCCGGGTACTCGGGATGGCGCACGAACGGCAGGTGCGCGTGGAGGACCGGGCACCAGTACCCGCGCGTCATGTTGTCCCGGGACTAGCGGCGATAGACGTCGCTGGCACCGCCGGAGGGCTCGCCGGGGCGGCCGGTCCCCCGGGCCTCGCCGGGCTTCCCCGCCTCGCCGCCCGGACCGGGATACGACGTGGTGGACGGATCGGGGTGCCAGGGTCCGGGATCGGCCGGCGCCTGGCCCGCGGGGGATGCCGCCGGCGGCGCGGGC
Source organism: Vicinamibacteria bacterium (assembly GCA_025923995.1). Taxonomy (GTDB): domain Bacteria; phylum Acidobacteriota; class Vicinamibacteria; order Fen-336; family Fen-336; genus JAICEW01. The sequence goes on from JAICEW010000170.1 coordinate 10,739, forward strand.
GACGCCGACGGATGCCCGGAGGGCGCCGCGCCGTCGTAGCGCATCCGGCGGGGGCCGCCGGTGCGCGCCGGGCCGGTTCGCGGCGTGGTGACGACGTTGCTTCGGGCCAGGGGCCGGAACTCGCCCGAGGGCAGCGTCAGGCCCAGCTCGGCCTGGTAGCTGCGCTGGACCGAGTCCGCGCGCACGTACCAGGAGCGCGCGCCGTCCGGGAGCAGCACCCGGCTCTCGCCGCCGTGCTCCGGGTCGCTCACCCGCAGCGTGAAGCTCGAGAGCGCGCTCGCGCGCTCACCCAGCTCGGCGCGCAGGTCCGCCAGCGACTGCGGGTCGACGTCCCAGTGCGCGAACAGCCACTCCGGGTCCTTCACCAGCAGGCGGATCCGGCTCTGGCCGTAGCTGTCGGGGAAGATGAACCGCTCCTCCTCGAACAGCCGGCGCGCCTGGTGGCGCGGCTGGTACTTGGCGTCCTCGATGCGCTCTTCTTCGTCGAGCACGGGCGGCGCAGGCGGCGCTCCCTTCGAGAGCGGCTTGCGTCCCGCGGCGCGCTTCCGTGGTGCCGCCGGCTTCTCCGGCGTGGCGCGCTTGGCTGCAACCTTGGCCGCGGCATTCTTCGCGGGCTTGCCGGCAGCCGGCGCGCGACGCGCCCCCGGTGCGGCAGCCGCCTTGGCGGGCTTGCGCGCGGGCGGTGCGGCGACGGCCTTCTTCCTGGGCGCCGCGGCCGGTTTCGCGTCTGGAGCGGCCTTGGCGCGGGGGGGCTTCTTGCGCGGCTCGTCCGCCTTCTTCGCCGCAGGACGACCGCGCTTGTCGTCCTTCTTGTCGCCTTCGCGCGCCATGGCCGGAGCCTACCACGAGGCACGCCTGGCGGGCGCTCCCGATCCGTGTCCTACGGCTCGGGCTCCTCGTCGGCGGGCCGGCGGTTGCGCCCGGGGTTGCGGTTCGGAGCGCGCAGGTCGTTCATGAGCGCCCGGATCTTCCGCTCCACCTCGACCTCGAGCAGGCGGAACTTGGCCTGCTGGACCGGCGTGAGCACGCCGTCGATCGCGTCCATGTCCTTGCGTACGGTCTCCGCCTGCTCGACCTCGACCGCCTTGACCTCCTTCATGAGCTCCACGACGCGGGGCTCCGTGGCCGAGCCCGACTCCAGGATGCGCCGCAGCTCCCCCATCGTGCGGCCCTTCCTCTGCGCGAAGTCGCGGCGGTCCTTCTGCAGGCGCTTCACGTGCGGGAGCAGCTTCGCGAACTGGTCGTCGGTGAGGCCGAGGCTCTCCTGCAGGTTGCTCACGATGTAGGCCTCGACCATCTTGAAGGCCTCTTCGCGCGGCCGGCGGGCGGCCGTCTGCGCGCTGGCCCATCCCGCGGCCAGCACGACGAGCAGGCAGGTGGCGCGGACCTTCACAGCGCTTCGCCTCCGGTCAGCTCGTGCCGAAGCGCGTCGGCGAGCACCTCGCTCTCCTCGTCCGAGAGCTGGGACAGCTCGCCCGCCACCGTCTGCGGCGGCAGCGCGGCGTCGAGCGGATCGCCCTCGGCCGCCAGCGCCTGGAGCACCTCGAGCCCCTCGTCTTCCTCCGCGGGCGGCAGCGCCGACCAGGCCGGCAGCGTGACGGCCGGCTCGCCGGGCTGCGACGCGTTCGGTCCGCGGAGGATTCCGAGCGCGATCAGCACCGCCAGGGTCGCGAGCGCGGGGAACAGCCAGAAGGCGACGGCGCGCCGGGCGGGCGCCTCCTCGCTGATCCGCCGCCCGACCTGCCGGCGGAAGACCTCCCAATAACGAGGAGGCGGCTCCGGCACCTCCGCCGCCTGCGCCATCTCCAGCCCCAGGCGGACCTCGTCCAGCCGCGCCGCGCACTCCGGGCACGCGCCCAGGTGCCGGCGGACCTCCGCGGAGCCGAGGCCGTCCAGGGCCTCGACCAGCATGTCGTCCGTCAGGTGGGTGCGCATCGTCAGACGCCCATCAGCTTGCGGAGGTTGCCGAGCGCGTGGAAGAGGTTCGCCTTCACCGTGCCCACGCTGGCGCCCAGCACCCGCGCGACCTCCTCGTGGGTGAGGTCGTGATAGATCTTCAGGATGAGCGTGGCGCGCTGCTTCTCCGGCAGCCGCGCGACCGCCTTGCGCACCTGCGCCGAGCGCTCGTCCTCCTGCATTCGCTCGGCGACTCCGGCCCCGCCGTCCGCGAGGTGCTCCGACAGCTCCTCCTGCGGGACCCGCCGGGCCGCCCGGAAGTTCAGGCACGTGTTGACGGCGATGCGGTACAGCCAGGTCGAGAAGGCGCTGTCGCCCCGGAAGCGGGAGAGGGCACGGTACGCCTTCAGGAACGCCTCCTGCGCCATGTCGTTCGCGTCCTGGTGGTTGTTCACGTACCGGTAGCAGAGCCGGTAGACGTCCCGCTGGTAGCGCTCGACGAGCCGGTCGAAGGCTTCCCGCTCCCCCTGCCGGCAGGCCTCGATCGCCTCGCGGTCGTCCTCGCGCAAGCCTCTCGCGACCGCGTCGCGCGGCGGCCCGGCCGCGGCGAGGCCAACGGGAATGGCGAGCGCGTCGACGGTCATGGGCATCCCGGTTTCGAGGACTGTGTCATTCCGTTTCCCGCCGTGTCAACGAGCGCGCTCCGCCTCTTCTGCTTGGACCGGCCGCTCAGGAAAAGGTTGAAAGGCGGATGCGGCCGAGCGTGAACGCGCTCCCCCCGCGCAGCCGGAGTCCGAGCGCGGGGTCGGAGGGCAGGACGTCGAACGCCGCCGAAAGGCCGGTCGGCGTGCGCGCGAAGTCGTAGGCCCGGCCGACGGTCGCGCCCTCCGGACGGACCTCGAGCCCGGGGGCGGCCGGCACCTGCTCCGCTTCGAACCCCACCCGGTCGACGTCGAGATCGATGCGGTAGCGTCCGGAAGGCAGCACGAGCCGCGCCCCGATCTCGGCCCCGTCGGGATGCCGGTGCGGCTCGTACAGCGTGCCCCA
>JAICEW010000171.1 GCA_025923995.1 Vicinamibacteria bacterium
CTCGCCGATGACGACGCGGCCGAGGTAGCGGCTCCGGGCGGTTCCGGTAAGATGCCCAGCCTGTGCGGAGAGCGCTTCGGCTGGCCGGCATCGCGGGCGTGATCCTCCTCGCGGGGCCGGCGCGAGCGGAGGTCGCGATCCACGGCGTCGCGTCCGCGCGCGGCCTCGTGGTCGAGGGCCAGAAGAGCTGGCTCGAGGGCGGCTGGGGGCGCCTGACCGAAGGCGCGGGCGAGCCCAACGACGCGCTGCCGGCCGTCCGCGGCCAGCTCCACCTCGGCCTCGACTGGCGGCCCGGATCGATCTGGCTCGTGCGCGCGTCGGGCGTCGTCCAGGGCGAGCCCGACGCGTCCCTGGGCCAGCGCGCGGGCGTCGTCGAGGCCTTCGTGCAGGCGCAGCCGGACATCACGGCGCGCACGCAGCTGCGCGTGCGGGGCGGCCTCTTCTTCCCCCAGACGTCGCTCGAGAACGTGGACCGCCTGTGGCAGTCGCCGTACACGGTGACGCTCTCGGCCTGGAACACGTGGATCGGCGAAGAGGTGCGTCTGGGGGGCCTGGAGACGGCCTGGATCCTCCAGGGCGCGCGCGACCGCGTGGAGCTGGCGGGCACGGCATTCGGCGCGAACGACGCGAGCGGCGCGCTGGTCGCGTGGCGCGGCTTCGCCCTGGGCGACCGGCTGACCACGATCGGAGAGGTGCTGCCGTTGCCGCCGCTCACCACCCTGGAGCCCGGCGGGGCGTTCGCGGCGCAGCGCGACGACGGGACGCGGCCGGTGGACGAGCTGGAGGGCCGGGTCGGCTGGCAGGCGCGGGCGCGCTACTCGCGCGAAGGCCGCATCCGCGTGCAGGCCGCCTTCACCGACAACCGCGGCGATCGCGCCCTGCATCGCGGCCAGTACGCGTGGCGGACGCGCTTCGGGCAGGCGGGGCTGGAGATGAACCTGGGGCCGGACGTCACGTTCGTCGCGGAGGGAGCGCTGGGCGAGACCGGGATGGGCCTGCCGGCGCCGAACATGCGCGTGGACCTCCGCTTCCGGACCGGCTACGCGCTGCTCTCCTGGAACCGCGGTCCGGTCCGCGTGAGCGGGCGGGTCGAGGCGTTCGACAACGAGGACCGCGACGGCGTGGCCGAGCCGAACGAGGAGGACGGCTGGGCACTCACCGGCGCCGTGTTCTGGCAGGCCACGCGCCTGCTGCGCGTGGGAGCCGAGTACCTCACGGTGCGCGCCCAGCGTCCCGCGGCGGCCTTCTCCGGCGCCGATCCCGACACGGACGCGCGCCGCGCGGTGCTGGAGCTGCGCCTCGCGTTCTAGACGCGCCCCTCAGTCCTGGCGCAGCGCGGCGAGCGGCTCGACGCGCGATGCGCGCTCGGCCGGCAGGCAGCAGGCGGCGAGGGCGACCAGGCCGAGGAAGGCGGCCGCGCCGGCGTAGGTCGCCGCGTCCAACGGGTCGACGGCGTAGAGCAGCGCGCGCCCCGTCCGGGCCATGAGCGCGGCCGCGACGCCGCCCACGACGACGCTCACCGCGACCACCCGGAAGGCGCCGCCCAGCACCAGCCGGCGGATGCTGCTGCGGCGCGCGCCCAGCGCCAGCCGCACCGCGATCTCCCGCGTGCGCTGGCCCACCGCGAACGACACGACGCCATAGATGCCGACGGCCGCCAGCACCAGCGCGATCGCGCCGAACGCCGTCATGAGCGACATGGCCAGGCGCGTGGGGCCCGAGGCGCCGTTCACGATCGCGCGCAGCGGACGCACGCCCTCGACCGCGATCCCGGGGTGGACCTGCCGCAGCGCGCGCTGGACGTCGCCGGCCGCGGTGGCCGGCCCGCGCACCACCAGCCCGAATCGCATCCACTGCTGCGGGAAGTAGATCTGCGGCAGCAGCGGCCGCGTGAGGTCGTGGAGCTTGAGGTGCGCCACCACGCCGATGACTTCCGAGAAGCTCTTTTGGTCGCCTTCCGGCTCGAGCTGGAGCGGCTTGCCGATCGCCGTGGCCTCGCCGCCGAACGCCCGCCGCGCGAGGCTGTCGTCGATCACGATCACCCGCCGTCCGGCGTCGTCCGGCATGAAGTCGCGCCCGGCGATCAGAGTGGCCCCGATCGCGTCGAAGTAGCCGGGGCTCACGTTCATCTGGTCGGCCGACACGCTCTCCCACGCCCGCGCGGTCTCCGCGTCGTATGCGAACGGCTGCAGCGGCCCGCGGCCGGTGAAGGGGAGCAGGCTCACGGAGCCCACGCCACGGACGCCCGGCAGCGCGCGCAGCCGCGCCATCAGGTCGGCATGGAAGGCGCGCGCGCCCTCCGCGTCCTGGAAGACGCCGCGGGGCAGCGTGACGTCCATGGCGACCGCGCCGTCCGGCTCGAAGCCCGGCCGCGCCGCAGCCATGGCCTCGAACGTGCGAACCAGCAGGCCGGCGCCCACCGTCAGCACCAGGGCGAGGGCGATCTGCCCCGCGACCAGCAGGTCGTGCAGCCGCCGCTGGCGGGCCGAGGCCGAGCCGATCGCGCTCTCGCGCAGGGCGGTGGCCACGTCCGTGCGCGACGCCGCCAACGCCGGCGCGACGGCGAACACCGACGCGGCCAGGAGGGAGACGAGAGCCGCGAACAGCAGGGCCACGCCGTCGATCGACACCGTGTCGAGGCGGGGGACGCTCTCCCGGGCCAGCGCCTTCACGAGCACCAGGCCGCTCGTCGCCAGCGCGATGCCCAGCGCCGCGCCCAGAGCGGCGATGACGAGCCCTTCGGCCACGACCAGCCGCGCCAGGCCGACACGGCTGGCGCCCACCGACAGGCGCACCAGCAGCTCGCGCGAGCGGGCGTGACCCCGGGTGAGCAGCAGCAGGGCCACGTTGGCGCAGGCGATCAGCAGCACCAGCCCCACCGCGGCCAGCAGGATCAGCAGTGGCCCGCGGGCGCCCTTCACGACGTCCTCGTGCAGCGGCACGACCTTGACGCGCAGGTTCGACGCGGCGTGCACCGGCTGCTCGGCGCGGATCTGCGCGGCGATGCCGCTCATCTCCTCCTGCGCCGCCGCGAACGTGACGCCGGGGCGGATGCGGCCGAACGCGGTGAAGCCGGTGTAGTTGCGCGGCGGCAGGTGCGCGTAGTCGATCTGGGCCGGACGCCAGACCTCGGCGTCCTTCAGGCGGAAGGCCTCGGCCGGCAGCAGCAGGTGGAAGTCGGCCGGCAGCACGCCGACGATCTCGTGCGCCGCCCCGGCCAGGTCCACCTTGCGGCCCACCACGCCGGGGTCGGCGCCGAAGCGCCGCACCCACAGACGGTGGCTGAGCATCATCACCGCCGGACCGGCGGCCACGTCCTCCTCCGGTCGGAACGGGCGCCCGAGCACGGGCTCGATGCCCAGGAACGGGAGGAAGCCGGCCTCTACCGCTCCCACGTCGACCGCCTCGGGATCGGTCGCGCCGCCGAGGATCTCCTCCCGGCCGGCCGCGAGCGTCATCGCTTCGAACAGGCGGCTCCGCTCGCGATAGTCGCGGACGTCGAGCGGGTGGACGGCGGGCAGGTCCTGCGCGCCCTGCCCGAACTCGTGCCAGAGGATGGCGAGCCGGTCCGCGTCGCGGTACGGGAAGGGCCGGAGCAGCACGCCGTCGGCGACGCTGAACAGCGTGGCGCTGGCTCCCACGCCGAGGCCGCAGGTCAGGACCGCGGTGACGAGGAAGCCGGGACGGCGGGCGAGCGACCGGAGGGCGAAGCGCAGGTCACGGAGCATGAAAGCCGCTCCACTCGTGCCCCGCCCCGCCCCCCAGGCCCGCGGTGAGGAACGACGGCCAGTCTACTCGATCTGGAAGGTCTGCAGCTCCACCGGGACGGTCACGTCCACCCAGACGTTGTCCATGAACGAGACCGTGCTGCCGTTCGAGAACAGGTCGATGGCCTCGAGCTGGTTCGTGCCTGTCGTCTGCCACTGCTTCGTGTCCAGCAGCGTGCCGTTGTAGAAGACCGTGTACATGCCCGTGCTGAAGTTGATCTCGACCTGGATGTCCACCCACTGGTTCGTGATCATGGGCAGCGTGCCGGTTCCGGGGATGTCGCTGCCGCCCAGGTTCACGACCTGGCCGGGGAGGGCGCCGGCGGTGGTGCAGTTGGTCACGCACTGGACGACCTGGACCGACCAGTTGTTGGCGGGCCCGAGCGGGGCGTACTGGTTCAGCAGGATGAACCACGCCTCCCCGGTCTGCGTCGAGGGGACGAAGGTCCGCGTGCGCACGTACCAGATGCCGCTGTTGACGCCGGTGAACCGGTGCACGATGTCGGCCCCACCGGAGACGTTCAGCGAGTTCGGCGCGCTGAAGGCCTGGGTGTTCACGACGGTGGTGTTGGCCGCGGGGTTGTTGTCCCAGGTCTCCCAGCCGCCTTGCCCGGCGATGGTGGAGCCGTTGGCGTAGGTATCGAAGTTGTCCGAGAAGAACTGCGCCTCGACCGTGGCCGGGATGGCCGCGACGAGGGAGACGGCGGCGAGAGCCCAGAGTCCCTTCATCCCATCACCTCATCTAACAAGAGTGAGTTCGAGACCGGCCCCTCGCGAGACCTGTCGCGGGGGCGATCCTACATCCAAGTGAGTGGACGGGTCCAGCATTCGCGGCAGATTTGACGCCCGTCCGGCGGGGTTTACGATCCCGGCCGGAGGGCCTTGGATGAAGAAGGCGACGATCTGGGGGCTGGTCGTGGTCGGGCTCCTCGTGGCCGGCCGGCTGGGGCTCGGCTACCTGTTCACCGCGGGCGAGGCCAACACCGCCCGGGAGCGGGTCCGCCGCATCCTCGAGGGGCTCCAGCCGCACGGCGACCGCCAGCAGGCCATCCCGCTCTGGAAGCACGGCGGCTTCAGCGCCGGCAGCCAGGCCGAGTTCGACATGGCGGCGGGCGAGTTCGAGGCGTGGACCATCAAGCATCGGATCGACCCGGTCTCGAGCTTCGAGATCGGGGAGGTGGACGTGCTGTCCGAGGAGCGGCTGGGCTCGGCGATGGTCCGGGTGAGCGCCACCATCAACGGAAAGCCGTTCGTGATGCGGGTCCAGCAGGGCGCCCGCGTCGAGATGGAGGGGCCCCACGCGCCCTGAGGCGAGGGATGACGGAAACGGCGGCACTTGTGAAAGAGGGTGAAGCCGCCCCCGGGCCCGATTGGAGCCGCCCCGCTGTTGCTATATTTCCCGGATGGCGGACAGCAGCCCCAGCGCGGTAGCCGACGAGACCGAGGTCGGTAGCCTCTTCGTCGCGAACTACCCGCCGTTCTCCGTGTGGACGCGCGAGGGCGTGGCGGAGGCCCAGGGCGCCCTTCGGTCTCCCGCGGTCGCCGGCGTTCCGCTGGGCCTGTACCTGCACATCCCGTTCTGCCGCAAGCGCTGCCACTTCTGCTACTTCCGGGTCTACACCGACAAGAACGCGCGCGAGGTCGCCGGTTACCTGGACACGCTGGTGCGCGAGTGGGAGCTCTACGCGGAGCAGCCCGCGATCGCGGGACGCCCGCTGAGCTTCGTGTACTTCGGCGGCGGCACGCCCTCGTTCCTGTCGACGGCGCAGCTGCAGGAGCTGGTCGGAGGCCTCTCGGCGGTCCGGTCGTGGAAGGACGCCGAGGAGATCACGTTCGAGTGCGAGCCCGGCACGCTCCCCGAGGGCAAGCTGGCCGCGATCCGGGAGCTGGGCGTGACCCGGCTGAGCCTGGGCGTCGAGAACTTCGACGACGCGATCCTGGAGCGCAATGGCCGCGCGCACCGCTCGGCCGAGATCTTCCGCGCCTGGGAGGCCGCGCGCGCCGTGGACTTCCCGCAGATCAACCTGGACCTGATCGCGGGCATGGTGGGGGAGACGGACGAGAACTGGCGCGCGTGCATCGAGAAGACGCTCGCGCTCGAGCCCGACAGCGTCACCATCTACCAGATGGAGCTGCCCTTCAACACGACCATCAGCAAGGACATCCTCAACCACACGGGCGCGTTCGGGAACGGCAACGGGCTCGCCACCTGGGCCACCAAGCGCCGCTGGATGGACGAGGCGTTCGCCGCGCTGGAGGCGGCGGGCTACCACATCGGCAGCGCCTACACCGCCGTCAAGGACCCGTCCCGGACGCGGTTCGTCTACCGCGACCGGCTCTGGCAGGGCGCGGACCTGGTCGGTCTCGGCGTCGCGTCCTTCGGGCACCTGAACGGTGTCCACGTGCAGAACTTCGACCAGTGGGAGCCCTACTCGGCCGCGGTCGCGCGCGGCGAGATCCCCTGGAACCGCGCGTACCGGCCGACGCCCGACGAGCGCATGATCCGCGAGTTCGTGCTGCAGCTGAAGCGCGGGTCCATCCGCCCCGCTTACTTCCGCGAGAAGTACGACGTCGACGTCCTGGCCCGGTTCCGCGAGCCGCTCGCGTCGCTGCGTGCGGACGGCTACCTCGCGGAGGCCGGCCCGGAGTCGGTGTCGCTGACGCGGCCGGGCCTGCTGCGCGCGGACGTCCTGCTCAAGCGGTTCTTCCTGCCGCAGCACGTCGGTCTTCGCTACACGTAGAGCGCGCGTGAGCGGGACCGAAGCACCACTCTCCGAGCACCGCCTGACGCGCCGCGTCCAGTTCCACGAGACGGACGCCGCCGGGATCGTCCACTTCAGCGCCTTCTTCCGCTACATGGAGGAGGGGGAGCACGCCCTGTGGCGCGCCGCCGGCCTCAGCATCCACCCGGAGGGGACCGAGGTGGGCTGGCCCCGCCTCTCCGCGTCGTTCGAGTACCACCGTCCGCTGCGCTTCGAGGAGGAGTTCGAGATCCTCATGCAGGTGGCGGCGGTCCAGCGCAGCACCATTTCGTACGTGTGCCGGCTGACGCGCGGCGGCGAGGCGATCGCCACCGGCCGCCTGACCATCGTCTGCGTGAGCCGCCGCCCCGACGCACCGCTCAAGGCCATCTCCATCCCCCCTGACATCGCCGCCCGCTTCCGTGCGGTGCCCGAGGAACAGGAAGAACGATGAATCCCGACGTGATCGTCATCGGCGGCGGCCCCGCCGGCTCCACCGTCTCCACCCTGATCGCCCAGCGCGGCCGCAAGGTCGTGCTGTTCGAGCGCGAGCGCTTCCCGCGCTTCCACATCGGAGAGTCGCTCATTCCCGAGACCTACTGGGTGCTCAAGCGGCTGGGTATGCTGCCCAAGATGCAGAAGAGCCATTTCGTGAAGAAGTACTCCGTCCAGTTCGTGAACTCGCAGGGGAAGGAGTCGGCGCCCTTCTACTTCTGGGACAACAAGCCGCACGAGTGCTCGCAGACCTGGCAGGTGGTGCGCAGCGAGTTCGACCAGATGATGCTGCAGAACGCGCGCGAGCACGGCGTCGAGGCGCACGAGGGCGTGCGGGTGCTGGACGTGCTGTTCGAGGGCGAGCGGGCGGTGGGCGTCCGCATCCGCGAGGAGGACGGGACCGAGCACGAGGTGCGCGCGAGCGTGGTCGTCGACGCCAGCGGGCAGGTCGGGATCCTGCAGAACCGGATGGGCCTGCGCGTCTGGGACCCGCTCCTCAACAAGGGCGCCATCTGGACCTACTGGCGGGGCGCCTACCGCGACTCGGGCCGCGACGAGGGCGCGACCATGGTGCTGCAGACGGCCGACCGCAAGGGCTGGTTCTGGTACATCCCGCAGCACGACGACATGGTCAGCGTGGGCGTGGTGGCCCCGTTCGACGAGCTGTTCAAGGGGCGCGGCCCCTACGCGCAGACGTACGAGGAGGAGGTCGCGAAGTGCCCGGCGCTGAAGCAGCGCATCGCGTCCGCCACCCGCGCGACCGGCTACTTCGCGACCAAGGACTACTCGTACCGCGCGACGAAGGTGGCCGGCGACGGCTGGGTGATGATCGGCGACGCCTTCGGCTTCCTCGACCCGCTGTACTCCTCTGGCGTCCTGCTCGCCCTGCGCTCGGGCGAGATGGCCGCCGACGCCATCTGCGAGGGTCTCGACCAGGGCGACACCTCGTCCGCGCAGCTCGGCAAGTGGGGCCCCGCGTTCAACGAGGGCGTCGACCGCATGCGCCGGCTGGTGTGCGAGTACTACGAGGGCTTCAGCTTCGGCCGCTTCGTGAAGGCGTTCCCGCACCTGCGGGGAACGGTCACGGACATCCTGATCGGCGACGTGTTCCGGGACGGGGTGGACAAGGTCTGGCAGCCGATGGAGTCGCAGTACCCTGCGGGCAAGCGGTCGATCCCGCGCTGGGACGAGGGCACGCCGTCGGCGGAGGCGCCCGACAAGGCGAACGAGCTGGTGCTGGCCGAGGGCGCGCGCCCCTGATTCAGGAACGTCTTTCCAGCCACCACAGCAGCGGCGTGACAGCGATCAGCAGGACGCCGCCCGCGAAGAGCCATTCGTAGGCGGTCGAGCGCGTCGACAGCAGGAAGACGACGGCGAAGGGCAGCGGCCACCACCACATCGGCTGGCTGAAGAACGCGTCCAGCGGGCCGTCGTTGCCCAGCGACCGGACCAGCCGCTCGACCTCCTCGCGCGGCAGGCGCTCGCCGGGCTCGTAGCGCGGCGCGCCCGCACGGTCCCGCACGGAATCCACCGCTGCGGCCGGCCCCAGCGCGTGCACGATCACCTGGTAGGCCTCGGTGATGCGCTGGAGTCGCAGCGTGGCCTCCGCCTGGGCCTGCGTGTCGCTCGCATAGCGGTCCGGGTGCCACCGCTTCACCAGCTTCTTGTACGCACGCTTGGCCTCGCGCAGCGAGGCCGACGGCGTGACGCCCAGCTCCGCGCAGGCCCGCACGAGGTCCATCAGGCCGCTCCCGCCGAGGCGTAGGGCGCGCGGATCGAGTCGCGCGGCGGTGGCGGCGGCCAGACCGGGAACACGCGCGTCAGGAAGTGGCCCGTCACCTTCGCGCGGAAGTAGGCCTCGTGGTCCCACTCGACCTCGGCCATCTCGAGCAGGCAGTCCACGAAGTCGCCCCGGCCGCAGGCGATCGCGTCGCGGGCCGCGTCCTCGTACTCGACGATGTTCCGCCGCTCCAGCTTGCCCGCCCCGTACATGGGCGCGAACCAGCCGATCACGTGACAGAGCGCCTGCAGCGTCCTCCCGATGACGATCGCGCGGAGCTCGCGGGACCGCAGCGGCGCGGCCCCCAGCTCGCGCAGGAGCCGGCCCACCTGGTCGCGGTGGTGCCACTCCTCCGACTCGATGCGCGCGATGTGGGCGCGCTCGTCCGGGTCGGACGAGGCGCGCGAGTGGCCGCGGTACGCGTAGGCGGCGGCGCGCTCGCCCGAGTAGGCGTGCTGGAGGATGCGGATCAGGCGGCCGCGCGCGGCGGTGGGGTCGTCCATCTGCCGACAGGCCGATTCTAGACGTGAATCGGCGACGGACGGGAACGGGGCCGTGCCCGTCCGTCGCGACGCGGAGCTACGGGTTGGAGGCGGTCTCCGTCGGGACGGCGTAGCCCAGGCCGGCCTTCACGTCGAACGGGATCGCGGACTGCTTGAGGCCCTGCCAGACGTCGAGCTCCAGCGTGACCGTCTTCGCGACGGTGGTCACGCCGTACCCCTTGGACATCGTGTCGTTCGAGCGGCTGTATCCGCGCTCGCTGGCCTCGATCTCGACGCCCTTCGCGTCGAGGAACTTGATGGCGCGGATGGCGCCCATCGCCGACATGGGGCCGGTGAGCGTCAGCGAGGTGGTGGTCTCGTCGGTCGAGACGTCCTCGAGCTTGACGACACCCGTGCCGACCTTGAACGTGGTGTCGGTGGCCAGCTTCACGTTCGGCACCTTGACCGGCTTGGAGCCGCTCGCGGTCGTCACGGTGACGGTGCCCTTGGCGACGACGTGCGTGGCCCCGACCGCGGGCACGCCCTGCGTCTTCATCTCGATCACGGCCGTCTTGCCGTCCTTCGTGAGCTTGGGGAAGGGCCAGATGCTCGCGTTGTCGAGCAGGCTGTTGCCCTCGGAGTCGTTGATCTCGCCCAGCGCGCTCGCGTCGTCGTCGAAGGCGATGATGCCGCCGTCCTTGGCCTGCACCACGAGCGCCAGGCCCACGCCGGGCGACTCGTTGAACGGCTGCGCCTCGCGCCCGTCCTCCCCGTAGCCTTGTCCCACCACGCGGATGCCGGCCACGCTCACGGTGGGAGCGGCGGCCTTCGCGGGAGCCGCCCCCTTCTTGGCGGGCTTGGCGGGCGGGGCGGCGGCGGCGCTCGCGGCCAGGCCGCAAACGGCCATCGTCCAGGCGATGCGGTTCATCTTCGGGCCTCCTTGGCGGGACACGCCCGCCTACCGGAATGAGAGGAGTCCGGGGGCCGTTTTGCTCAGGGCGCGGGGCTACCGGAGCCGGTAACCCACGAAGAGGAAATGACCTTCCGCCTGCTCGGGCCGGACCTTCACCGTGGCCGCCTCCTGCAGGCTGGCGCCGTCGCGGAGGACGAGCGTGAACGTCTGGCCGTCGCCGGTCGACCAGTCGGCCACGTAGAGCGCCCCGTTCTGGTCGAGGGGAAGGTCCACGGTCCCCTCCTGCCCCAGCTCGACCTCGCCGACGGGACGGAACCCGCCCGGCTCCACGCGCCGCACGCGGACCTTGACCAGGTCGCGCCGGCGCACGTTGTCGCCCTCCAGGCGCGGAGCGAACACGACCGCCTTGGCCACGCCGACTGCGTCCGACGCCAGGGGCGGGCCGCCCATGAACGCGCTCGAGGGAGGCGGCACGCTCCGCTCCTTCACCTCGGCCAGCTCGCTGCCGAGGGCCTGCATCTGCGTCCGCACGTCTCCGAGCGCCGCGTCGCGCTGGCGGACCGCCTGCTCCAGCAGCGTCACCTGCTGGCGCAGGCCGCGCAGCTCGGCCATCACCGGCGTCAGGTCGACCGGTCGTCCTTCCTGCGGTGCGAGCAGGACCAGCAGCGCGAGCGGCGTCATCAGCATGGCAGCCTCCGGAGCCCACCATGTTAGACGCGCCCGCGTCGCCTCGCGTCAACGGATTGCGGGGCGCTCGCCGCCCGCTGCGCCCAGCTGCGCGACCTCGCGGCGGGCCTGATCGCGGGCGAGGCTCCAGGTCCGGACGCCCTCGGGTCTGGACCAGACGCCCAGGAGGCGCGAGGCCATCACCTGTTGCGCTTCGACCGTGAGCGCGGGGGCTGTCCGCAACAGCGCGGGGACGGCGTCGGCGCTGAGCGTGAGCGCGTACTCCAGGTCGAACCCGCGGGGCGCGCTCCGGTTGGCGACGACGATGCGCTCGTCCGGGTTCACCGCGTGGAGCACCACCAGCGCCGCGAACGCGCTGCCCAGCACGATGTGCGCGAAGGCGCCGCGCGCGCCGGGGAGCACGGTCGCCAGGAACGAGACCAGCAGGACGCCCAGCCAGAGCATGAACGCGGTCGTGTAGAAGCGCAGCTCCGTCTGCCCGTACTGCTCCTGGTACGCGCGCATGCGCTCGAGCGCCGAGGCCAGCATCACCAGCAGCAGCGTCACCTGGAGCGCGGCCAGCCCGAGCACGGCGCGCCGCACCGCGGTGCGTGCGTGGCCCAGCAGCCAGTGCGCGGCCAGCAGCAGCGGCAGCGAGAGCGCGGTGACCGCGGCCAGCTCGAAGAACCCGCGACGCGCGTACTGCGAATACGTGAGCCCGGCCACCCCCTCGACCCACGCGGCGCCGCCGAACAGGTAGCGGAACTGGACCCAGACGAACGCGGCGAAGAGCACGTCGACGAGGCCGAGCACCGTGCCGATCTCGATGCTGCCCAGACCGAACCAGGCGGGCCGTGTCGGCAGCAGGCGGCCGTGAGGGCCGCGGAAGCCGGCCCAGAGGACGCCGGCGGCGACCCAGGCGAGGACGACCGTTCCGGCGACGTGTCCGAGCACCTCGGCCACGTCCACGTCGACCAGCTCCTCCAGCCCCTTCGCGAACACCGGGTCGGCGTTCGCGAGCAGCACCGTGAACACCAGCACGACCGGCGCGGCCAGGAAGAGGCCGCGCAGCAGGCCCAGGACGACGCGGCCCGAGAGCGGGTTGCCTCCCCAGCGCACCTCGGTCATCGCCTGCAGGGGACCGGGGACGGCGAACAAGGAGGTGCGGGCGACACGCGCCGCGTAGCTCGACAGCGACGGCGCCTCGAGCCCGCCGCTCGCGAGCAGCGCGATCGCGACGCCGGCGAAGAGGCCGTCGAGCGCCTTGAGCACCGGCGAGTCGCGCCAGCAGAATCCGAGGCCGGCGAGGACGGCCGCCGCGGCGAGCGCCCACCGCTCGAGCCCGCGTCCTTCGGCCCGTTGCACGGCCAGGACCGCGGCCGTGGCGCACACGACGACGACCGTCGCGTTCAGGCCGAAGGGGACCGCGCGCAGCATCCCATCCCCCAGAGCGCCCAGCGCGAGCGCCAGGCCGAGCAGCGCCCGCTCGCTCCATCCGGACGCCGCCCTCACGAGCGTGCTCCTCCCAGGACCACGACCGAGAGCGTCCGGCTGCGCGGGCCGTCCAGCTCGACCAGGAGCAGCCGCTGCCAGCGTCCGACCTGGAGGACGCCCCCGGACACGTGGAGGGCCTGGCTGACGCCCAGCAGGACGCACCGGCAGTGCGAGGCGCCGTTGGGCCGCTCCTCCTCGGCGGCGTCGATCCGACGCGCCATGTCGTCGTGGTCGTACGGCGCGTCCGCCGGGCACAGGCGGTCGAAGAGCCGTTCGAAGTCGCCGAGCAGGAGCGGCTCGTTCTCGTTCACCACGACCGCCGCCGTCGTGTGGTGGCTCTGGACCAGGACCAGGCCGTCGCGGATGCCCGATCGGCGGACCCGCTCGGCGACCAGCTCGGTCAGGTCGATGAACTGCCGGCGCGCCTGCGTGCGCAGCGTGACGGCATCGGAGAACGTGGTGAAGACCGGCTCGGCCACCGTGGCCCGCGTGTTCATGGGTTCCCTCGCTCGTGGGCGGCGGAAGTGCCGCCGCACCAACGCTGCGCCAGGGCGAGAGGGCGCGCATGAGGGAGTTGTGAGCGTGTGGTGAGGCTGCCGTGACCTACCGCGGGCGGTGGGTGAGGCCGAACGCGAGGCCGGCCCCGAACGCGAACCCCTCGCCGGCGCCGATCGCGACCCGCGTCAGCCAGCCCGGCGCGCTCTCGCCCAGCAGGCGCGCGATCGGCGCGAAGCTCACCTGCGATCCCGGGAACGAGCGGGCCATGAAGTCCAGGCTCATCGCGCCCAGGTGGCTGCCGGTCGAGGCCAGGCCGAGCGCGGCGACCGCTCCGGCCAGCCCGGTGAGGAGCGCGACCCGCAACCGCGTCCACCCGGCCGGCGTGGCCATGCCCCCTTCGGGCCGCGGCGTGGCCAGCGCGTAGCCCAGGCCGATCGCCCCGCCCATCACGAGCCCTTCGAAGCTGCCGCCGATCGGGGACATGTCGCGACCGAACAGCCCCTGGATCGTCCACTGCGCGAACAGGTGTGACAGGGCTCCCGCGAGCGCGCCGCCCAGCGCGCCGAGCGCCGTCAGCGTCAGGCGCCGCCAGGAGCGTACCAGCACCTCGGCCGCCGCCAGGCCTGCCCCGACGCCGGCCGCGCCCGCGCCGCCGACGGCCATGCCCAGCAGGCCCATCACGATCGGGACGGTCGGAGTCATGCGCGAGCCGGGGCCGAGCCACAGGACGGTCCCGCCCAGCACGCCCGCGACGAGCCCGGCCAGCGCGCCGCCCACCGCGGC
>JAICEW010000172.1 GCA_025923995.1 Vicinamibacteria bacterium
AGCTCCAGGTTGGGCCAGGCGTAGAGCACCAGCCCGCCCACCAGCGCGGCCACCAGCAGCAGCAGCAGCCAGATGTCGCGCGACATGCGCGGGTCCACCTCGCGCACCACCTGCGAGTTGTCGATCGCGCGGCCCAGCAGCGTCACCTGTCCCGCGTCCTCGCGCGCCCTCATGCCGCGCGCTCCAGCGCACGCAGGCGCGCGCTCCGGGAGCGCGGGTTGCGGCGCACCTCGTCCTCGCCGGGCCGCAGCGGCTTCTTCGTGAGCAGCGCGAAGCCGCGCGAAGCCGCCGCGCGGAAGGACTGCTTGACCTCGCGGTCCTCCAGGCTGTGGAAGGCGATCACGACCAGGCGGCCGCCGGGCGCCAGCGTGTCCGCGAGGGCCGTGACCGCGTCGCCCAGCCCCGTGAGCTCCTGGTTCACGTGGATGCGCAGCGCCTGGAAGGTGCGCGTGGCGGGATCGAGGCCGGGCCGCCGCTGCCGCCCGGCGGCGCGGCGCACCACCGCCGCCAGCTCCGCCGTCGTCTCGAAGTGCCTGCGCTCGCGCGCGGACACGATCGCGCGCGCGATGCGGCGCGACGCGCGCTCCTCGCCGTAGCGGTAGATCAGGTCGGCCAGCTCCGACTCGCGCGTGCGGTTCACCACGTCGGCCGCGCTCAGGCCGCGGCTGCGGTCCATGCGCATGTCGAGCGGCCCGTCCGCGTTGAAGCTGAACCCGCGCTCGGCCGTGTCGAGCTGCACCGAGCTGATGCCGAGGTCGAGCAGGATCCCGTCGGGACGTTCGGACCCGATGAGGCGCGGTGCCTCGCGATAATCGGCATGCTCGAGGCGCACGCGCGCGCCGAAGGGAGCCAGCGCGGCGCGGGCCCCCTCCAGCGTCTCGCCGTCACGATCGAAGCCGACCAGGCGCCCGTCGGGCGCGCTCGCGCGGAGCACCGCCGCCGCGTGGCCCGCGAGGCCCACGGTGCCGTCCACGTAGAGGCCGCCCGGCCTCACGCGCAGCAGCTCCATCGTCTCCGCCAGCAGGACGGGCTCGTGCCCGCTCCCCACATCAGATCCCGAACCCCGAGAGCACGCGGCCGTCCTCGTCGGTGAAGGGCTCCTTCTTGAACAACCGCTCGGTGAGCCGCTTCTGGTTCCACACCGCGAGATGGTTCTGCTGTCCGAGCACGCTCACTTCGCCCGCCATCGACGCGCTCTCGCGCAGCATCTGCGGGATCAGCACGCGTCCCTGCTTGTCCATCACCGCCGTCTGCCCGAAGAAGTTCACGCGCTCGAGGAAGCGCAGCTTGGAAGGATTGGAGGAGGGAACTTCGGCGAGGCGACGCTCCACTTCGAGCCACACCGCCATCGGGTACACGCGCACGTATTCGCCCGTCACGCTGGTGACGAACAGCTCGGCGCCGTACTGCGCTTCGACGAGCGTGCGGAATCCGTTCGGGACCTTGAGTCGGCCCTTCTCGTCGATGCGCGCCGGATGGTTGCCGCGAAGCATCGCTGGTGTGGGGAGGAATCCCCCGCGACCGCGCGAACGGTCGAAGGGCGATTTGCCGCCCACTTTTCTCCACAGAAATCCACCCCGAGTCTAGAGGTGGCCCGGAGGGGGTGTCAAGGGGAAAACGAACTAGCGCTTGGGTTTCGCCTGTGGACGGACGGTCTCCGGGTCGGCCACGGAGGGGCCCGCAGGGGGCGGCCACTGGACGTCGAGCGTCACGTCCTCGAGCATCCGCTCCGAGTCGCGCACGAAGCCCGACCAGGCGTCGGGCTCCCACACCTCGAACCGGTTCAGCACGCCCACCACCACCGCCTCCTGCGCGAGGCCCGCGCCCGCGCGCAGCGCGGCCGGCAGGAGGATGCGCCCCTGCACGTCCAGCGCGCAGTCGACCGCCCGGCTGGCCAGCAGGCGCGTCAGCGCCTTCACCGGCCCGCTGAACGCGGGCAGCGCGGCCAGCTGGGCCTCGAGCCGCGCCCACTCCGCGACCGGATAGCAGGCAACGCACTGGTCGAGGGGCGTCGCCACCAGCGCGTCCCCACCCAGCGCGCGGCGGAACGCGGCGGGCACGGGGAGGCGTCCCTTGGGGTCGATGCGGTGGCGATAAGTCCCTTTGAACACAGCGGCCTGGGAGTATTCCACACTTTCTTCCACTTTTCCACACTGCGGTCGGCGGAGACCGGGGCCGCGGCCAGTCGTGCTTGAATGACGGGCGTGGGATCCCCCGCCCTTCGCTACCTCGCCGCGCGCGCGCGGTTCGGGATGAAGTTCGGGCTGGACACGATGCGCGCCCTGCTGGAGGCGCTGGGCCATCCCGAGCGGACGGCGCCCGTGCTGCTGGTCGCGGGCACGAACGGCAAGGGGTCGGTGGTCGCGTACGCCGACCGCGTGCTGCGCGCGTCGGGGCTGCGGGTGGGCCGCTACACCTCGCCGCACCTGGTGCGGGTGAACGAGCGGATCGTGGTGGACGGGCGCGAGATCGGCGACGCCGCGCTCGAGCGCGTCATCGGCGCCGTCCGGCGGGCAGCCGACCCTCTGCTGCGCGACGGACGCATCCCCGCCCACCCGACGCACTTCGAGGTGCTCACGGCGGCCGCCTTCGCGCACTTCGCGCGGAGGCGGGTGGACGTGATGGTGCTGGAGGTCGGCCTGGGCGGGCGCCTGGACGCCACCAACGTCTGCGATCCCGTGGCCAGCGCGATCGTGACCATCGCGCGCGACCACGAGGCGCAGCTCGGCCGCTCGCTGGCGTCGATCGCACGGGAGAAGGCGGGCGTGGTGCGACCGGGCCGCACGACCGTGATCGGCGCGCTGCCCGCCTCGGCCCGCGCCGCCGTCCTGCGCGCGGCGCGCAAGGTGAAGGCACGCGTGCGCGACGTGTCCCGCGAGGGATCGATGGAGCAGACGCCGCGGGGCCTGACGATCCGGACGCGCCGGGCCGCCTATCGCGGGCTGCATCCCCTGCCGGGCGCGCACCAGGCCGCCAACCTGCGCGTGGCCCTCGCACTGCTGGAGGAAGCGAAGGACGCGGGCATCGCGGTGGACCTCCGCGCCATACCGGAGGCCATCGCGCGGACGGAGTGGGCCGGCCGCCTGCAGACGGTCCCCGGGCGGCCGCCCCTGCTGCTCGACGGCGCGCACAACCCCGAGGGAGCGCGAGCGCTCGCGCGCCACCTGCGCGGCGGCCCGCCGTTCGTGCTCGTGTTCGGCGCGATGGCGGACAAGGACGTGGCCGGCATGGCCCGCCCCCTCTTCCCGCTGGCCACGGCCGTGGTGCTCACGCGCGTGGGCCAGGAGCGCGCCGCTCCCACCCGCGGCCTGGCCGCGCGCATCGGGGCCCTGGCCCGCGGCGCGCGGCACGAGCCCACCGTGGCCCGAGCGCTCGCCCGTGCGCGCTCGCTCGCCGGCCCGGAGGGACGGGTGGTGGTGGCCGGCAGCCTGTTCCTGGTCGGCGAGGCGCTGGACCTGCTCGGACGCGAGACTTGGCGGACCCGTTGACAGACGCCGCGCGAAAGAGGGAGAACGGGACATGGCCGAGACGATCGAGATCGCGAAGACCGGACGCGCGCGCTGCCGGGGCTGCCGCCAGCCCATCGAGAAGGGCGCGCTGCGCTTCGGCGAGGAGCAGCCCAGCCAGTTCGCGGAGGGGATGCAGTGGGCCTGGTACCACCTGCCCTGCGCGGCCAAGAGCAAGCCGGTGCCGCTGAAGGCGGCGATGGACGCGTTCGGCGGCGAGATCCCCGACCGGGCCGCGATCGAGGCGGCCATGGCGGAGGCGGACGAGAGTGCCAGCGTGTACCCCTACGCGGAGCGCGCTCCCACCGCGCGCTCGCGCTGCCTGCAGTGCCGCGAGCCGATCGACAAGGGGGCGCTGCGCGTGGCCACCGAGCGCGAGCTGGAGGCGATGGGGCGCCCCGGGACCGGCTACCTGCACCCGCGCTGCGCGGCGCAGTACATCGAGCAGGACGACCTGCCGACGGCCATCCGCAAGAACTCGCGCGGGCTGGGCGACGCGGACCTCGCGGAGCTGGAGCGCGAGCTGGCCGGCTAGCCGCGCTCCAGCGTCTCGCGCACGAGCCGGATCGCGCTCGCGTCGGGACGAAAGCGCAGCTCCCACGCGGGCGTGCGCTCCGCCACCCGCGCGCAGGCCGCCAGCGTGCGCGCGACCGCCACCGGGTCCCAGGGGGGCGGGAAGGTGCGCGCGAAGAGCCGCGCCGCCGCGTCGGCGGTCGACAGGCGCGTGGCCCGGCCGGTCCGGCCGTGCCGGATGAAGAAGAGCGCACGCAGGGGCGCCGACGCCGCTGACGCGAACCGGCCCTCGCCGTGCCAGGGCGTCCCGTGCGCCTCGTGCCCGCGGCCGCGGCGCGCGAGCACGATGCGATCGTCCGAGAGCACGCGCGAGCCGCGCGCGTGGCGCGACCACAGCCGCGCGGTCGTGGTCTTGCCCGCGCCGGACGTCCCGCAGAAGAGCACGGCCCTCCCCGAGGTCTCGATGCCGCACGCGTGCACCGCCAGCTCGCCCGCGCGGGCGAGGTGGTGCTGGAACAGCAGGTCGTCCAGCGGGTACGCGAGCGGCCGCGGCGAGCCGGCGCGGAACGGCGGCACGCGCAGCGTGGCGCGCGTGCGCGCGTGGTCGACCTCCAGCAGGCGATCGGGCGCGGACGCGGGCCCCTTCGACCGGAACGCGTACACGATCCCGCCCCGCCGCGCGTGCGCGGTCCAGGTGCCGCCCGACTCGAACAGGGGCGGCGACCCGATCGCGGGCAGCGGGCCCGGACGGACGTCGAGGACGATGTCGGCGCCGCGGACCGCCCGGAAGGCCGCGTAGGCCGACGGCACGGCCAGGCGCGCCGGGCTGCGCACGAGCAGGGTGCGGCCGGCGATGCGGATGCGCAGGGACGTCAGGCGGGACGGCGCCGGCGCTCGATCTGCACCAGCGCCGGGCCGGCCTCGCGATGGCCGCAGCCGCCGCAGCCCGTCGCCGGCGGCGGCGCCGTGCGGGAGCCGCGGCCGAGGCAGCACGTGGCGTCCTCGCGGTGGCCCTCGCCCACGCCCAGCGCCTGGGCGCGCAGGTGCGCGATCTCGCAGAAGTGCGGCACCTGCGCCTCGATGTCGCCCGTCTCCAGCTCGGCCGCGCCCGGACAGCTCCCGCACAGCGGCTGCAGGTTGCAGGTGCGGCAGGCGGCGTCCGTCTGCCAGGAGCGGGCGCGCAGCGCGCCGAAGCGCACGCCCCAGATGGTCGCGAAGCTCTCCTGGGAGAGGTCGAACGCGGCCCGGCGCGAGAGCTGGCACATCTGCATGCGTCCGTAGGGGTCGATGGTGAACGAGACCTGGCCCGCGCCGCAGGTGTAGACCTGCTCGAAGGCCAGGTCAGGCCCGGCGAGGGCACGCACGTCGTCCGCGGAGTGGGCGAGCTTCGCGCGCTGCTCGGGGTCCTCCAGCTCCAGGGCCAGCAGCTCGCGCGGCGGCAGCTGCACGTCGCCGTGCCGGCTCGCGCCGCAGTCGACGCGCGCGTTGAGCAGCCCGTCGTAGCGGAAGGCGACGCCCAGCGACGCGGCGAAGTCCTGCATGGCCGCGATCTCGTGCGCGTTCCAGGCGAGGGCCATGGTCTTGAGCTTGAGCGGCACGCCACGGTCGACCAGTCGGCGGATGCCCGCCAGGCACCGCTCGAACGAGCCGGGTACTCCGGTGACGCGCTCGTAGGTGGGCTGCGTCATCCCGTAGAGGCTCACCTCGACCAGCAGCGGGCGGTGGCGGTCGAACAGGTCCGCGACGTGTTCGGTGACCAGCGTGCCGTTGGTGAAGACCGTGACCAGCAGCCCGCGCGCGAGCGCGTGCGTGTACAGCCGCTCGAAGTCCGACCGCAGCAGGACCTCGCCCCCGGTCAGGAGCAGGTTGAGGCAGCCGGCGTCGGCGATCTCGTCGATCACCGCCAGCGCCCGCGCGGTGGGCAGCTCGCGCGCGCGCTCCTCCGCAGACGCCGCGGGTTGGTTCACGTAGCAGTGCACGCAGCGCAGGTTGCAGCGGAACGTGGGCTCCAGCACGCCCTCGACGGGCACGCGCCGGCCCGCGACGTCCCACTCCGCGAACAGCTCCGGCAGCGTGATCTCGGGGAGCGGAGCGGACTCGCTCAAGGGCCTAGGACCCGCGGAAGCGGTTGACGAGCACGCCGCCGCGCAGGCAGACCTCGGTGCCGACCATCTGGCTCTTGCAGCCGGCGACGGCCAGCTCGTCGGCGGCCAGCTTCACCTTGCGGATGCGCGGCGGCTCGTAGGGCAGCTTGGCGGCGGTGGCGGGCCTTCGGGGTGGCTTCATCTTGCCTGTTCGCGTCCGCTCGCGGGAGCAGGCCGCTCGCCCACCACCAGCGCCGGATCGCCCAACAGGGTAAACCCTTCGACCACTCCTTGCATGCCCGCGTGCGCGAGCAGCGCCTCCGCCTTGGCCTGCCGCACCGCGTCCCCCAGCGGCACGCCCTTCACCACGCGGGCCAGCACGCGCTCGGCCAGCAGCGCCTGCAGGCCCGGGTCGCTGATGCCCGAGGGGCCGAACGTCGCCAGCGCGCCCGAAGGCGCCAGCAGGAGCGCTTCGTTCACCGAGGGGCCGAGGTGGTACTGGTACCACTGCGCCTGGCAGGTCCACGTGAAGACGAGCGGCGGCAAGGAGGCGCCTCCGAGGCTGCCGGCGTCGGCGGGCGTCAGCAGGTGCTCGTCGGCCCAGGTCTCGACGCCCGCGTGGCCGAAGTAGTGCACGGCCACGGGCCCCTGGCTCCAGGCCTGGAACAGTGCGTCCCGCGCGGGGCCGATGCCGGCGGCCACGTCGACCCACGCCGGCGTCCCCAGCGGGAGCGATCCCGCGATGCGCTCCGCCACGTCACGGAAGGGAACGTCGGTCGGCCCATGGTCGTCGATGGCGATCACGTGCGTGCTGTCGGGTCCGACCGCGGGGCTGCCGGCCTGGATCTTGTCCACCAGCAGCTCGGCCTGCGCGGCCGTGCGGGCCGTGAGGCGGCCGATGCCCAGGTCGGGCGCGCCGTCGCCGTCCTGGTCGGCGAAGCGGTTCTCGGACGCGACGCGGCCGAACTGGCCGTCCCAGGCCATGAGCGAGGGCACGTACGAGACCGAGGCCAGGCCGAGGTACCCGCGCGGGTCCAGCGTGTCGTCGCCGAACAGGACCGCCAGGCTCTCCGGCTGCAGGCGCTGGAGCAGGCCGCGCACGGCCTGGGCCTCGAACGCGCCGCCGGCCAGCGCGTCGTACGCGCGCTCCACGTCCACGACGCCCGTCAGGCGTCCCAGCGTCGCGTGCCAGGAGGCCAGCCGGGCCGCCGCGGACTCGAAGTCGGCGTGCGTGAGCACCAGGTAGTCGATCGCCCGGAGATCCGGCAGGCCCGGGTCGTAGGGAGCGATGCGCGCGACCTCGGCCAGCTGGCCCGCGGCCGGGGCCGCCTCCGCGCCCACGTCGATCGCGTCGAGGAAGGCCACGCCGGTCTCGGTCGGCGGGTCGGTCGGCTGCACCACCTCGTAGTCGACCGCGAGCTCGTTCCCCGTCGCGTGCAGCAGCGCCCGCGGGATCTGCCCCTCCACGACGCCGTGCGTGCGGCCGGTGAACCGGATGGAGCCCAGCCCGACGCCGTTGAGCGTCACGCGCACCACGTGACGATGCGCCGAGCTGCCCGCGAAGTGCACACGCACCGGCACCGGATCCGCGCCGGGCAGCAGGTCGCCCAGGGCGAACGTCTTGGTGAGCGTCGGCAGCCCCGTGATCAGGAAGTCCCACACCCAGGGGTCGCTCTCGAGGTCGAGGAACGGTGCGTACATCGCGTTCACGCCGGCGCGCTGCCAGCCGACGGGCAGCGGCGGGCCCGAGCGCGTGAAGGGCACCGCGGGCCGCGGCGGCGTGGCACCGCGCGTCACCACGTGCGGGCTGCGGTCGGTGTAGTCGGTCGAGAGCGGGACCGCCTCGAACGCGATCGCCGTGGGCAGCCCGCCCCGCGCGCGCAGCAGGCGGTGAGGGATCGCGCGCCCCAGGTGGAACACGCGCAGGCTCTCGGGCGGGCCCGGCGGCAGGCCCGCGGCCTCGAGCTCCGCGAACGTCACGGTCGCCGTCCCGCGGCCGCGCGTCTCCACCTTCGCGCCGAATGCGCCCGCCCCCCGCGCCGGCGTCAGCGTCCGCGACGCGATGGCGGGAGCCTTCCGCTCCAGCGGCTCGCCGGTGAGCACGGTGGCGCCGCGGACCCTTCGCGTCCGCTCCTCCGCCGCTCGCGCCTCCAGCCGCTCGAAGGCCTCGCGCAGCGGCGCGTCGTCCACCGGGAAGGGACCGAGCATGCGGCGCCGGCCGCTGGTCTCGATCTCCTCGACCATCAGGTATGGTCCCGCCGCTGGCGAGACCGGCACCCGGTAGAGGACCGCGTCCAGCGTGTCGGGCAGGGGCGCCGGGATCGGCCGCGGGTGAAGGGCGCGCCCGCTGCGGCGGCCGGACGGGTCGGGCGTGCCGTAGAGCTGGAACGCGAGCGTGTCCCGCTGCGACGTGGTCGCGAACTCCACGAGCCCGCGTCGCACGCGCAGCCCGGCCAGCGAGGCGTTCGTGGCGACCGTGCACGCCTGCACGCCTGGGATGCTGGTCACCGCGAGCGTGGCGGTGATCGATCCGTTGGTCCCGGCGGTCGAGCCGTACGCGACGTTGCCGGTGGTGCGTCCGCTCGGCGCGCCCAGCACGGAAGAGGCGGCGTTGAGCGCGCTGGACGCGAACACCACGCCACCGGCGCCTCCGCCGCCCGGACCGTGCGGCGAGTTCGACACGGCGCAGGCGCCCGAGAAGTCCGCGTTGCCGCCCTGGCCGCCCGTGGCCGTGACGGTCAGGCCGGTCAGCGCGCCCGACGCGTTGAAGAACACGACGCTGCCGCCGGCCCCACCGCCCCCCGCGCCGTCCTGCGCGCTGCAGGCGGCGGCGGCACCGTCCGCGCTCAGCGTCCCGGTGCCCGAGACGGTGCCCGTACGGATGAAGATCATCCCCCCGCCCGCGGCGCCGGTCGCCGGCCCGAGGTTGTTCGAGGTCCCCGCGCCGCCGCCGCCGCCCATGACGAGCGTCGCGGCCGTGGCCGGGAACGCGGCGCCCCCGCGGCCGCCGAGCGCGAGGTTGCTGTTCCAGGTGTTGCCGCCGAGGCCGCCGGTGCCGCCGTTGCCGCCTCCACCGCCGCCCGAGTTCTCGTCGTTGCCGCCGTCGGGGTTCCCGTCGGTTCCACCGCCACCGGCGTTGCCGGCCGCGCCGCGCGCGCGGTCCCCACGCGGGCAGCCGTCGTTGCCGGGCGAGCCGCCGGCCGGCACCTGGCCCAGCGGGTCGGGCGTGCAGGCGATGCCTTCGGCCTTGCGTCCGTGGCCGGAGTCCGAGTCGAGCGTCATGTAGTCGTCGTTGTCGAGCGAGCCGTCGCCCGCCTGGGAGATGCCGACCCCGCCGCGGAACCCCGTGCCGTCCACGCTGACCGTGACGCCGCCCAGCGCGAGGTCCCCCGCGACGTCCACCGCCAGCACCCCGCCGGTGCGACCGTTCCAGGTGGCGACGGCCAGGCCCGCCGTCAGCGTGCCGCTCGCGCGGCGCGCGACGCGCACCACCTGGAACGTCCGCTGTCCGCGGCGCGTCCCTCCCTCGTCGTCGCGCGGCGCGGTCGTGTACGAGTTGAGCAGGCCGTAGACCGGGCCGGGCTGGATGTTCGCGCCGCGGATCGTGATGACGCCGGCGCCCGAGACGGGCCCTTCGGCTTCGACGTATTCGTAGCGGCCGCTGTTGTTGAGCGCGGTCGAGCCCGCGCCCGTGAGGCCGCCCGCACCGTCGCCGTAGTCGACGCTGTTCACCTGGTTGAACTCGGCGTCCTGCATCTGGATGACGAGCAGCATGTCGCCCGCCACGATGTCCGGCGTGGTGCTCGCCCCGCGGATCGCGGTCGTGTCGACCGTGATGGAGGTGGAGCCGGCGGCGGCCGTGCCCACCGCGCCCGGGTAGTAGGTGTTGAGCACCCCCGTGAGGTTGCCGGTCGGCAGCCCCTGGTTGCAGGGCTGCGCCAGGACCGCGGCCGGGCAGGCCAGGGCCATCAGTGAGTGCTGGAGCAGGCGATACAGGGGGGAGGGGCCCCGGGAGCGACGCTTAGGGACCACGAAGGACTCCGAAACTGGAGCGGATTGTCTCACAGACCCGCCGCTGCCGCTGAATCGCACCCCCACCACCCTACACCGCCTCGACGGCGCCCAACTCACCCAGACGGGTGACGAACTCGAGGTAGTCCGCCTCCGCCTGGCCGGGAGTGACCTCGAAGGACTCGGTCAGGGCCGACACGATCTCGTCCCCGCTCGTGCGGCCGTCGATGCGTTCCCAGATGAAGGCGGCCACCGCGTTCAGGTTGTAGATCGCGTCCAGGTCCGCGCCGTGGGTCACCAGCGGGACGAGCACGTATTCGCCCGCGATGCGGCGGCCGACGATGCGCGCCGAGCGCGCGAACACGGCGCTCGTCGACGGGCCGCTCAGGCGGCGTCCTTGAGGTGGATGCGCACGGCCAGCGCGGCGGTGAGCGACTTGAGGGCGGCCCAGCCCG
This sequence comes from Vicinamibacteria bacterium, assembly GCA_025923995.1. Classification (GTDB taxonomy): domain Bacteria; phylum Acidobacteriota; class Vicinamibacteria; order Fen-336; family Fen-336; genus JAICEW01. The sequence continues at coordinate 10,570 of JAICEW010000172.1, forward strand.
AGCGGACGCGCACGCGGCCGGGAGCCGAGCCCACGACCGTCGCCAGCAGGTCCTGGCGCCGCAGCGGCGGATCGCAGAAGGGGGATCGGTCGGCCTTGGTGCGCCAGCGCAGGAAGGGCGGGCGCCAGACCAGCCGGTGCAGCCGCAGCCCCGCCGGATGCCGCAGCAGCACGACGTCGCCGAAGCGCGGCGCCGTCTTGCGCACCGGCTCCAGCACGACCGTGTCCCCGGGCTCGAGGGAGGGGCTCATGCACCCACCCGTGACCGTGAGCCGCAGCCGGTCGAAGCCGGCCAGGCAGTCGTCCAGCGCCTCGTCGGCGAGGCAGCCCGGCACGGCCGGCGGCGAGGCTCGCCTGCGCGCGCGGGCGAGGGACCACACGCGGCCGAGAGCGCGGCGCCTCTCCTGCGAGCCGTCCTCCCGCAGCGGTCCCTCGGTCAGGGTCGCGCGCAGCAGGAGCAGCCGCCGACCCCGCGCGACGTGCCAGCGCACGCGCGCCAACCGGGGGGACGCGGGCGCGACCCGCTCCAGCGGGCCCAGCTCCCCCAGCGCCGCCGGCAGCGGTTGCACGAAGGCCGCCCGGAGGGGCTCGGGAACCGGCGCGCCGACCACGCGCTCGGCCGCGTGCAGCGCCGCCCCCAGGGCCCGCTCGGCGTGCAGCTCGCGCGCGACCGCGCGCAGCCGCGCGACGTCGATCGTCTCGCGCTCGAGCAGCCGGCGCAGGTCGCACCACTGGACGAGCGAGAGCACGAGCCCGTGCTGGAAGGCGGCGTGCAGCGCGAGGTGGACCAGCAGGTCCTCGCTGGAGGGGCCCTCGCCGCTGCGGCGCGCCCACAGGGCCTCGGCGTCGATCGGGAACAGCCGCCCGCACGAGGTCAGGTGGCGGTGCAGCTCGACCCGCCAGGGCCCGCCCGGCGCGCGGAAGCTCCACGCGTGGTCGGCCCGCTCCTCCTCTTCGTAGCCGGCCGACCGGAGCTGCCGCACCGCCGCGGTCCAGTCGTCGAGCGCCAGCAGGTCGACGTCCGACATCGGCCGCTGGCCGGCCGTGGCGTAGAGACGCTCGGCCACCGCGCCGCCCGAGAGCGGCAGCGACCGCACGCCGGCGCCGCGCAGGAGCTCGCGCGTGCGCTCGAGCAGCGCCAGCTGCTGGAGCCCGCGCGCCAGCCACGCGCGATGGATGGTCGCCAGGGGCTCGACCAGGTCCGCGTGCGGGTCGCCCGCGACGGCCTCGTGCCAGAGGCCCGCGACTCCCTGCTCGCGCGCGGCGACGAGGAGCGCCTGGGCCTCCGCGGCCCCGGCGGGGCGCGGCGCGGCTCCCGTCTTCACGAAGTCGCGCAGCGCGTCCCGGACGTCCACGGCGGATCGCCTAGGCGGTCCCGCCGTCCGTCACTTGGGGCAGCGGTCGCCCTCGTAGATGCCGTTGCCGCGGAAGACGCACTGGCAGTCGCGCTCGATCTCGTTCCTGCTCATGGAGACGAGGCGCAGCGGCGCAATGTCGTAGCCGCTGCCCGACTGCCACTGGTGGGACTTGATCCCGTCGACCTCCGCCTGGACGTAGATCGTGCCCCGCGCGCCGCGCGGGTTCACGCGCAGGCGGAAGTTGAAGTTGTTGGTGCCCGCGAGCGCCTGGCCTTCCTGCGCGATGTGGTCGGGATCCTCGAAGCTCCACGAGGGATCGTTGATCCAGCAGCACTCCCGGCCCGACGAGTTGCGCTGGTTCGAGTTGAAGTCCAGCCGGTGCTCGCGGTCCTTGTCGAGGCACCACACCTCGTCGAAGCCCGGCTTGGCCCGCACCCGGATATCGGTGATGGAGCCGTCGGTCCGCTGCTCGCGCGGCGAGATCGCATAACGCGTGACCGGGCCCGCGGGCAGGTTGCCGCACTTGTTGGCGGTGGGGCCCTCCGTGGTCGAGGAGGGCGGCACGCTCACCGTCGTGTTGGGGTTGACCGTCGACGAGCTCGTGGGCGTGGGGGTCGGATCGACCGGCGGAGCCGTGCTGGAGCCTCCGCATCCCGAAACCAGCAGCAGGGCGGCGACGGCGGAAGGATAAGGGCGAAACTTCATCGAACACCTCCGAACGGCGACGGCCGAACGAAACGAAGGATTCTAGCCGCCCAAGCCCGTTCTGTCGAGCGATTCAGGGGGTGACGGCGGGGGCCGGCGTCGGGTGGGGGGTCGGCGTCGGGGCGGGGATCAGGGCCCCGAGGCGGGAGAGGCCCGTCTCGTTCGTCCACGGGCGCGGCTCCAGCTCGATCGCGCGGATGTGTCCCGTGGTGTCGATCAGGTACGTCTCGGGCCGGTCGCGGGGCATGCCGTAGAGGGGGCCGGTCGCCGCTCCGCCGGGGTCGAGCAGCACCGTGAACGTCACGGTGCGGTTGTGGAGGACGAACTCCAGCGCGCGCTGCTCCTCGGCCGGGTCGAACGCCACGCCCACGACCACCAGCCCCTCGCGCAGGAAGCGGCGGTGGATCTTCTCCACCTCGGCCAGGTACGGCCCCGAGGGGGCCCACCGCGAGTCGAACCGCACCAGCACCACCGGGTCGCCGCGCAGCTCGGCCAGCGTCCCGCGTCGGGTCGGCATGTTGAAGTGCGGCAGCGCGAAATCGGGAGCGAGGTCTCCCACGTGCACGAGCGGAGCCGGAGGCGCGACCACGGACCACACGCCCAGCGCCACGGCCAGCGCGACGCCCGCGGCCGCCAGCGCCAACGCCAGCTTCTGCTTCACCGCCGTCCCTGGTCCATGGCGCAGTGATTGTACAATCCGCGTCTCATGCCGAGCCTGGACGACGAGACGGCCGCCCTGCGCGGCGACATCGTGGCCCTCCGCCGCGCCGTGCACCAGGAGCCCGAGCTGGCCTGGCAGGAGACGCGCACGGCCGCGCGCGTGGCGGAGTTCCTCGAGGGGCGCGGCCTGGCCGTCCGCACGGGGGTGGGCGGGACCGGCGTCCTGGCCGAGATCGGCCGGGCGGGCCGGGGCGTGCTGCTGCGGGTGGACATGGACGCGCTGCCGCTGGCG
>JAICEW010000173.1 GCA_025923995.1 Vicinamibacteria bacterium
CCCGCGTCCGTAGACCGGAATACGTGTTGCTGGGTGCCGGCATAGAGGATCCCGGCCCGCGTCGGATGCGCGGCGAGACTGGTGACAGGCGTCCCGTCCAGGCCGGTGCCGGGGATCGTCCACGTCCCGCCGGCGTCGGTGGACTTGAAGACGAGCCCGCCGCCCGCGTAGATCGTGTTCGGCGCCTGCGGGTCGAAGACAAGCGCGAAGATCGTGCCCCCGAAGGGTCCGCCGCTCGTCCACAACCCTGGCGCTGCGGACCCCGAGGCCGGCCCCAGCCACCACCCCAGCAGCAGCACGAGCCCGGCCCGCGACACAAGACGCTGGATCATCGAACCCTCCGGGAGCGGGCCGACGGCCCTCTAATGGGAGTGTCGCGGATTGCCGCGAAGTTTCACGACGTCGAGGAACAGTGTCGCGGCCTCCAGGCAGCCGCCGGTCGAGAGCTGGCCGACCATCTGGCGGTAGATCTCCTGCCAGGGCGTCTGGTTCAGCAGCACAGGCGGTGTCCACCCGGCACGTCGGCGGTCCAGCTCTGCGTCGTCGAGCAGCACGTCGACGCGCCGCTGCCGCAGGTCCACCCGGACCCGGTCGCCGGTCCGCAGGAGCGCGAGCCCTCCGCCCACCGCGGCCTCGGGCGACGCGTTCAGGATCGACGGGCTGGCCGACGTCCCGCTCTGGCGGCCGTCGCCGCAGGTGGGAAGCGACTCGATTCCCTCCTGGATGAGCGCATCGGGCGGCTGCATGTTCACGACCTCGGCCGAGCCCGGATAGCCGACCGTCCCGCAGTTGCGGATGAACAGGACGCAGGACGCGTCCACTCCCAGCGCCGGGTCGTTGATGCGCGCGTGGTAGTCCTCGGGGCCGTCGAACACGATCGCCCTGGCTTCGAACGCCTCCGGATCGGTGGCGCTCGAGAGGTACCGCGACCGGAACGACGCGTCGATGGCCGAGACCTTCATCACGGCCGCGTCGAACAGGTTGCCCGAGAGCACCAGGTACCCCGCCTTCTCGCGGAGCGGCTGCGCGTACGCACGAATCACCGCGCGATCGGGCGCAGGCACGGCGGACAGCTCCTCCGCGAGCGTCCGGCCGGTCACCGTCAGCGCCTCGCCGCGCACCTTGCCCGCCGCCAGCAGCTCCGCCATCACCGCCGGCAGGCCGCCGGCGCGGTGGAAGCCCTCGCCCAGGAACTCGCCGACCGGCTGGCAGTTCACGAGCAGCGGGACCTCGTGGCCGATCGCCTGCCAGTCGTCGAGCGTGAGCGGCACCCCCATGTGGCGGGCGATCGCGATCAGGTGCGGCGGACAGTTCGAGGAGGCGCCGATCGCGCTGGCGGCCACGATCGCGTTCTCGAACGCCGCGCGGGTCAGGATCCGGGACGGCGTCAGCTCCTCGCGCACCAGCTCGACGGCGCGCTTCCCGGTCGCGTACGCCATCTGCGCCCGCTCGCGGTACGGCGCCGGGATGGCGGCGCAGCCGGGCAGCGACATGCCGAGCGCCTCGGCCAGGCAGTTCATGGAGAGCGCGGTGCCCATGGTGTTGCAGTGGCCCGCGGACGGCGCGGACGCGGCCGCCAGCGCGATGAAGCGCTCGTAGTCGATCGTCCCCTTCGCCAGCAGCTTCCGCGCGTGCCAGACGATCGTCCCCGAGCCGACGCGCTGGCCGTCGAAGTGCCCGTCCAGCATGGGCCCGCCGGAGAGGACGATCGCGGGGATGTTCACGGTGGCGGCCGCCATCAGCGCGGCCGGCGTCGTCTTGTCGCAGCCGGTGGTCAAGACGACTCCGTCGAGCGGGTAGCCGTGCAGCACCTCGACCAGTCCCAGGTAGGCCAGGTTGCGGTCGAGCGCCGCCGTCGGCCGCTTGCCCGTCTCCTGCAGCGGGTGCGTGGGGAACTCCAGGCCGATGCCGCCCGCGTCGCGGATGCCCTCCTTGACGCGCTCGGCCAGCTGCAGGTGGTGGCGGTTGCACGGCACCAGGTCGCTGCCGCTCTGCGCGATCCCGATGATGGGACGGCCCGAGCGCAGCTCCTCCAGCGTCAGCCCGTAGTTGAGGTACCGCTCGAGGTACAGCGCGGTCAGGCTGGGGTGCGAGGGGTCGTCGAACCAGAGCCGGCTCCGCAGCTTCTTCATGACGCGCCCTGCGCCTCCGTGTACAGCGCGTAGAGGGATTGGCTCGCGGTCATGAAGAGGCGGTTGCGCTTGGGCCCGCCGAAGCAGACGTTCGAGCAGATCTCGGGCAGCTTGATGAGCCCGATGCGCGTCCCGTCCGGCGCGAACACGTGCACCCCGTCGTACCCCTCACCCGCCCACCCGCAGCCGGCCCACACGTTGCCGTCCACGTCGCAGCGGATGCCGTCCGCGCCGCCCTTCCTGCCGCGGAAGTCCATGGTCGCGAAGCTGCGCCCGCCGCCGAGCTTCCGCCCGTCGGCCACGTCGAACACGCGGATGCCGTGCGTCGCCCCACCGCCCGTGTCCGCGACGTAGAGCCGCTCCCAGTCCGGCGAGAAGCACAGGCCGTTGGGCTTGCCCAGCGCGTCGGTGACGAGGTCGAGCGCGCCCGTCCTGCCGTCGATCCGGTAGACGGCCTCCTTCACCTCCAGGGCGCCCCGGTGCCCCTCGTAGTTGCCCATGCTCCCGTAGCCGGGGTCCGTGAACCAGATCCCGCCGTCGGGATGGACCACGACGTCGTTGGGCGCGTTCAGGCGCTTGCCGTTCCAGCGCTCGGCCAGGACCGTGACCGAGCCGTCGTGCTCGTAGCGCGCGACGCGCCGGTTGCCGTGCTCGCAGGAGATCTGCCGGCCCTCGCGGTCGAACGTGTTGCCGTTGCTGTGGCCCGCGGGACGGCGCATCACGCTCACGTGCCCGTCCTCGTCGAGCCAGCGCATCTGCACGTCGTTGGGGATGTCGCTCCACACCAGGTAGCGGCCGACCGGGTTCCACGCGGGCCCCTCGGCCCAGAGCATGCCGGTGTGCAGCCGCCGGATGGGGGTGTTGCCGATGCGGTAGCGCGCGAAGCGCGGGTCCAGCACCTCCACGTCGGGCTCGGGGTAGCGCGTGGGCGTGGCGCCGGTCCAGTCGCGGTCGACGGCGCCCGCGGCGCGCGCGAGCGCGCTGGCGGCGACCGCGGCTCCGAGGAAGGCGCGCCGGCCGGGCGGGTGGCTCATGCGCGCGAGTATATAGGGCTAGACTACGCGATCCCATGGCCACCGCCGCCGCAACCCGCGCCGAGTTCGTGTATCCGCCGCCATCGCCGGAGATCAGCGGCGGGCTGCTGGCGCTGCTCAAGGTGTTCGGCCCGGGCGCGATCATCGCGTCCGTGACGGTCGGCACGGGCGAGACCATCTTCGCCCCGCGCATGGGCGCGCTGTTCGGCTACACGATGTTCTGGGTGGTGCTGACCGCGGTGATCGCGAAGGGCCTGCTCGTCTACGGAGGCATGCGCCACCTGGTGCTGGCGGGCGAGCACCCCATGGCCGCGTGGGCGCGCTTCCCGGGGCCACGTGGATGGGTGCCGAAGCTCATCGGCGCCGTGGCCGTGATCTCGTTTCCGCTGTGGATCGCCGCCCTCTCCGACGCGGTCGGCAGCATCTGCATCTGGGTGACGGGCGTGGGGGCGGGGCAGTGGTGGGGCCGCCCGTTCTGGGGCACGGCGGTCATCCTGGCCACGATGGCGCTGACGCTCGTGCAGACCTACGACGTGCTGGAGCGCGTGTCGTTCGGCTTCCTGGCGCTCAAGGTGCTGTTCGTGCTGGCCGCGTGCCTGGTGGTGAGGCCCGACTGGCTGGCGGCGCTCCTGGGGCTGCTCCCGCGCGTGCCCGCGTACCCGGGCTGGGCGGCGGCCGCGTACCCCGAGATCGTGAGCCGGCCCCCGATCCTCGAGATCGCGACCCTGCTGGGGACCGTCGGCGGCGGCGTGCAGGACTACATCGGCTACGTCGGCTGCGTGCGCGAGAAGCGATGGGGGGCGGCCGCCGAGCCCGACGGAGGGCCCGACCGCATGCCCGTCGAGCCGGACCAGGTGCGCCGCGGCCGCAGCTGGCTGCGCGCGCCCGCCTTCGACGTCACGTCCTCGTTCCTCGCCGTGTTCGTGATGACGGGCCTCTTCATGCTGCTCGGCGCCGCGGTGCTCCACCCGCAGCACCAGGTCCCCACGAACGCGGACCTCTACGGCCAGCAGGCGCAGTTCCTGGGCGTCGTGCACCCCGCGCTGGTGCCCGTCTACCAGGCCGGGATCTTCTTCGCGATGCTGGGCGCCGTCTACGGCTGCTTCGAGGTCTACGCGCGGACGCTCTTCGAGCCCGCGCGGGCCCTGTGGCCCTCGCGGGCCTGGAGCTTTCCGCGACTGCGCCTCTGGAACACGCTCTACTGCGGCCTGGGCGGGCTGCTCATCCTGTGGACGGGGCTGCGCACCGTGACGGTGGTGACGATCGTGTCGCCGCTGTCGGGGGTGCTCGGCTGCGGGCTGTGGTGCCTGGCGATGCTCTGGGTCGACCGCGCGCAGATGCCGGCGGCCTATCGCATGCGCGGCGGGCTGCGCGCCGCCATGCTGCTCGCGGGGCTCGCGATGGCGGTGGCCGGCGCGTACACCACGTACGCGGCCTGGTTCGGATAGGAGCAGGCGATGAGGATCGGCCAGGTCACCGGCGCCGGTGGCGCCCGGCTCGCGGTGGACGACGGAACGCGGATGCTCGCGCTGGCGCGGGCGCACGAGGGCGTGGGGAGCGCGCTCGAGCTCCTCCTGCGCGCGGCCGATCGGGACTTCGACGCGGCCGCGTGGCAGCGATCGGCGCTGGCCGCGGGCGCGCTCGCGGAAGCCGCGCCGGGCGCGCGGCCGGCGATGCCGCTGGCATCGCCCGAGGTCTGGGGCGCGGGCGTCACGTATCGCCGAAGCGCGGACTTCCGGGAAGAGGGCTCGGGCATCTACGACCGCGTCTACGCGGAGGCGCGGCCGGAGCTGTTCTTCAAGGCCACCGCGTCGCGCTGCGTGGGCCCTGGCGAGCCCATCGGACGCCGCCGCGACTCGACGTTCACCGCGACCGAGCCCGAGCTGGCCGTGGTGGTCGCCGCCTCCGGGGCGATCCTCGGCTACACGCTGGCGAACGACGTGTCCGCCTGGGACATCGAGCGCGACAACCCGCTGTACCTGCCCCAGTCGAAGGTGTATCGCGGCTGCTTCGCCTTCGGGCCCGTGATCGTGACGCCCGACGCGATCGCGGATCCCCACGCGCTGGAGCTGCGCTGCCGGGTCACGCGCGGCGGGCGCGAGGTGTTCGCGGGCTCGGCCAGCACGTCGCAGCTCAAGCGACGGATCCCCGAGCTGATCGACTGGCTGCTGCGGTCGAACGACGTGCCGGACGGCACCGTGCTCTCGACCGGCACCGGGATCATCCAGCCCATGGAGGTCGGCCTGGAGGAAGGGGACGTCGTGACCATCGAGTGCGCCGAGATCGGCGTGCTCACGAACCCCGTCGCACTGGTCTGACGAACCGCGGGCTCTCGGGGGGGCCGAGGTAGCTGGGCTTCAGGCCGCCCGCGTCGACGACGATCTTCTGGAACACGAGGCCGGGATCGAGCGCCCACAGCTTCAGCACGTGCGGGCCCGGCTTAACGGCGTGCTTCGAGGTCACCACGGTCACGCCGTCCCCGACGGATCGCGACCACGCGCCCGGCGACTCGTCCGCGTGCACGTTCACGACCTGCGGCTCCTCGTCGTCGAAGGACACCGCGAAGCGGAACCCGGGCCCCGGCTGGAACTTCTGCGTCGGCGCGAGATGGACCGCGACGTCGACCGGCCCGTCCCGGAACAGGTGCACGTCGTACTCGAGCCGCATGCCGGTCTCGAGCGTGGCCGCCTCGGCCACCGGCCACGGCGTCACGCCCGACAGCGTGCGGCCATGGCCCGGGATGGTCTTCCACTCGCGGCCCTTCGGCGCGACGGCGCGGTCGTGGTGCTCGGCCTCCATCGCGACGTAGCCGGTCGTCTCCACGAACCCGTTGACCGTGTCGGGCCGAGGGGACGCCGGGTTGAAGACGGGGACCTTCACGACCACTTCGGACCCGTCGCTTCCCTTGATCGTCAGCGACGCGTCGTGCGTGCCCAACGGCACGTCGGCCCAGCGAGCCTTGACGCGCACGGTCGTGTCCGGGCCGAGTGAGCCCTCGCGGAGGTCGGCCTCCAGCCACGGCATGGAGGGCGCGGCCGTGAACGAGACCGTCGCGCGTCCCCGGTTGAAGACGTCGACGCTCCGCACCGCGCCGTCGAAGGGGTTGAGCGCCGGCAGGGTCGGCTCGCCCCAGGCTCCCGGCCAGCTCTGCTCCGAGCCCGCGACCGCGACACCCAGCTCGCCGCGCTCGGGGACCTGCAGCTCTTGGAGCCCGGGCATCGCGTTGCGCGGCGGCTGCTGCCAGTACGTGTAGCCGATGTGCGTCTGGTCCATCAGGTGGCTCCACTTGCCGTTCGACAGACGCTCGTTGTACTCGCGGGTCAGCTCTTCGTCCTGACGGAACAGGTCGCGGGCCAGGCGGGCCGGCTCGCTCGTGGTCGCGCGGCCCTGCGTGGCGTACAGGCGGTTGCGTCCGACGGCGGCGTACATGGAGTGCAGGATGGCGGACGCCTTGATCGGATGCAGCACGAGCTGGAAGAACGCGGCCCTGGGCTCCGAATGCAGCGCCGCGTGCATCGCCTCGGCCCGGGCGCGCAGCTCCTCGTACTCGCGCACCAGGCGCTCCGCCTCGTCGTAGTTCACGAGGCTGTACGTGTTCGGCTCCAGCATCTCCGGCTTGCGGCGGCCGTTGAGCCGCGTGTACCCCGCGAGCAGCTCGCCGATGGCGGACGCACGCTCGGGGCCGAACAGCCGCCCGGCCCACGCACCCGGGTACTCGTGGAGCCGCTCCACCGGCCAGGCGGAGGGGTCCCACGCGTACTCGAGGAAGAACGAGATCGGGAGCTCCATCGGCTTGATGTCGCCGACGTTCGCGATCCACAGGCGCGTGGCGCCGTAGCGCCAGGCCAGGTGCATCTGCTCGCCGATCTTGGGGATCGGGTACGTGTTGATCCACTTGTACGAGCGCGGGCCGCCCACGTAGTCGAAGTGGTAGTAGACGCCGGCCCCGCCCGGGCGCGCGCGCTCCTCGGGCGTGGGCAGGCGGCGGATGTTGCCCCAGTTGTCGTCGCACCACAGCAGGGTCACGTCGTCGGGCACGCGCATGCCCTTCTCGTAGTACTCCTGCACCTCCTTGTAGAGCGCCCAGACCTGCGGCGCGCTCCGCCAGCGCGCGTCCTGCGCCAGCATCCCGCGCTGGTCGGCCACGATCCGCTCCAGCAGCGCCACGTTGGCCTCGCGCGACATGGGCTCGTCGCCGTCGCCGCGCATCCCCAGCGTGACCACGTTCTCGAAGCCCCCCACGCGCTTCAGCCCCTCGGCCCAGAACGCCCGCAGCGTCTCGGCGTTGGTCGCGTAGTTCCAGGGGCCCTTGCCGTATCGAGCCCACTCGACGTGGGCGCGCGTCATCGGCTCGTGGTGCGAGGTGCCGAGCACGATCCCGTACTCGTTCGCGAGCGCCGGGCTCGCGGGGTCGTCGTCGGCGATCGCGTTGCCCCACATGGCCGGCCAGAGGAAGTTCGCGCGCAGGCGGAGCAGCAGCTCGAAGACGTGCGCGTAGAACTTCGAGTTGAAGCCCCCGAACTTCTCCCTGGTCCAGCCGGACAGGGCCGGCGCCTCGTCGTTGATGAAGATGCCGCGGTACTTCACGACGGGCTCGCGCCGCACCCATCGCCCGGGCGCGACGTGCAGCGACCCGCTCCGGCGCACCGGGACGTCCGCCCACCAGTACCAGGGCGACACGCCGATGCGCTCGGACACGTCGTAGATCCCGAAGATGGTGCCGCGCGGGTCGCTGCCCGCGACGACCAGCGCGCGATCGACGCCCGGCCACGGTCGCGGCACGACCTGCACGACGGAGGCTTCCCAGCGGCCGCGAGCCTCGGCCACGTCGAGGCGCCCCGAGGCGATCAGGCGGTCGATCGCGCGGCTGCGGCCGATGGTGCCCGCGATGACCAGGTCCGAGGCGGCCCGATCGCCGGAGACGACGTCGGGACGGAGGCTCGTCACGCGGAACACGTCCTCCGCCAGGTCGCGCGCGGCGCGTCGGACGCCCGGATGGTCCGCGTCGTCCACGAGGATCGGCGCGGCGACGTGGTCCGCGAGCCGGAAGCCGCCGCGCGTCGCCTTCGCCTGCAGGAAAGGCCGGTCCGCGGCCCCGGAGGGCGCCGCGGCCGCGGCGAGGGCCAGGACCGCGCAGGAACGCGCCAGCCACCGCATGGTCGCGTCTAGCGCGTCACGCCGAACGCGAACACCGTCTTCGATCGATACGTCTCGCCCGGCCGGACCACGGTGGACGGGAACTCCGGCCGGTTGGGCGAGTCCGGGTAGTGCTGCGTCTCCAGGCAGACCCCGGACCGCCTGGGATACACGCGGCCCGCCTTGCCCTTCTCCTCGCCCAGCCAGTTGCCGGTGTAGAGCTGGAGGCCCGGCTCGGTGGTGAGGACCTCCATCACGCGCCCGGACTTCGGGTCGGCCAGGCGGGCGGCGGGGACCAGGCCCGGGCCCGCGCGGTTGACGACGTAGTTGTGGTCGTAGCCGCGGCCCAGCTGGAGCTGCGCGTCGTCGTGGTCGATGCGGGCCCCGATGCGCGTCGTCTTGCGGAAGTCGAGAGGCGACCCGTCCAGGGAGGCGAGCGCGCCGGTCGGGATCAGCCCCGGGCCCGCCGTCGTCACCCGGTCCGCATGGATCTGCAGCTCGTGATCCAGGATGTCGCCACTGTGCTGCCCCGCCAGGTTGAAGTACGAGTGCTGCGTCAGGTTCACGACGGTCGGCTTGTCGGTCGTCCCTTCGTACTCGACCACGAGCTCGTTCTTCGGCGTCAGCGTGTAGGTCACGGTCGTCTCCAGCCGGCCGGGATAGCCCTCGTCGCCGTCGGGCGAGACGAGGGTGAAGCGGACGCCGACGTCCTCGCCCTTGCGCACCGCTTCGCCGGTCCAGACGTGGCGGTCGAACCCCTTGACGCCGCCGTGCAGGTGGTTGACGCCGTCGTTGGCGGCCAGCGGGTAGGTCCTGCCGTCCAGCGTGAACTTCGCGTTCGCGATGCGGTTGCCGTAGCGCCCGACCACCGAGCCCATGTGCGATCCGGACTGCAGGTACCCGTCCAGCGTGTCGAAGCCCAGCACCACGTCGTCGAGCCGGCCTTGCCGATCCGGTGTCTTCAGCGAGACCACGTAGGCGCCGTACGTGATCGCGCGCACCTCCAGGCCGTTCGCGTTCGTGAGCGTGTACACGTCCACGGCCGCGCCTTCCGGCGTGCGTCCGTACTCGGCCTTCGCGACCGTCGGCTTCGTGGCGGTGGCGGGTGGCGGGGCGGCCAGCAGGGCGGCGACCGCGACGACCAGGGCGGGCTCGATCATCTCGTCCTCCACGAAGGGCGCCGCCTCGGGGGCGCGGCGCGCCAGGGATGGTACGGCGGCCGCGTCCCGCCGCCAACCGCCGGAAACCGCAATTCGCTATGCTCCGCAGCGATCCGCCCCATGCGATTCCTGCGCGCGCTGCTGACGCCCGACCCGACGCGCCGTCGGCCCGCCCTCGCGCTGGCCGCGTTCGCGGCGGCCCTCACGCTCGCGCTCCAGTGGGCCACCGTGGCGTGCAACCACGACGGCGACTGGAGCGCGCTGTTCGTGGACGGGGCGGAGTATCCCGCGGCCCCGCCGCTCGAGTGGGAGCGTCATCGGCGCATCGCGGGGACGGGCTTCGACGGGCAGATCTACCACCTGATCGCGCACGATCCGTTCCTGCGCGACGGACTCGACCGGTACGTGGACGCCCCCCGGCTGCGCTACCGGCGCATCCTGGTCCCGCTGGCGGCCCACGTGCTCGCGCTGGGCCGGCCGGCGTGGATCGACGCCGCGTACCGCGTGGTCATCCTGCTCTGCGTCTTCGCGGGCACGTACTGGTCGGCCCGCTGCGCGAGTGCGATGGGCCGGGCGCCGCTGTGGGGGCTCGCGTTCCTGCTCGTGCCCGCGGTCCCCATCTCGGCCGAGCGCATGACCATCGACGTGGCGCTGGCCGCGCTGACCGCAGGCTTCGCCCTCTACGCCGACCGGCCGGGCTCGAGGCGGCTGCTCGCCGTCCTGGCGCTCGCCGCCCTGGTGCGCGAGACCGGCGTGCTGCTGGCCCTCGGCGTCGCGGTCGCCCTGGCGCTGCGAGGGCAGCGGATGCAGGCGCTGCGGCCCCTGCTGGCGCTCGTCCCCGCGCTCGCCTGGTTCGCGTACGTGCACGCCCGCACGCCGCCCTACGAGTACCCTCTCGACCCGCGTCCGCTGAGCGGCGCGGTGCGCGCGATGGTGCAGCCCGATCCCGCGCCCGACGTGCCGCCCGGACAGGTCGGCGAGTGGTGGCGGCAGACCATCCGGCGCAAGCCGGCCTTCGACCGCGTGGCGCTCGCGGGGGTGCTGCTCGCGATCGGCCTGGGGCTCTGGGGCCTGCGGCCGTGGCCACCGGCAGCGACCGCGCTGGCGGCTGCGCTGTTCGCGCTGCTGGGCGTCGTCTCGCAGCGCGCCGACCAGTGGCTGTTCGTCTACGACTACGGGCGCGTCTACGCGCCCCTGGTGCTGCTGCTGCTCCTGCGCGGGCTGCGCGAGGGCCGCTGGGCGATGGCGCTGCCGCTCGCGCTCATGTGGCCCCGCATCCTGCTCGAGACGACGATGCAGGCCGTCGGCATCCTGCGCGCGCTGATGTCCTGAAGGACGGACTCCTCGTCCCCCCGGACCCATAGTCGTTGCCCTTGATCGACGCGATGGGGGTGAGCCGCGTCTCGACCTCGGCCAGGCCGGCCTCGGTCACGGCGCGGATCACCTCCTCCGCGGGCTTGTAGCAGTCGGGCGACTCGTCCACCGGCACGCGGCCGCCGGCGTTCACCATGACGCCCAGCTCCCGCATCTGCCGGTCGGCCTGGGCCTGGCTGATGTCCCGCCGCGCGGCCGTGCGCGACTTGCGGCGTCCGCAGCCGTGGTTGACCGAGTACAGGCTGCGCGCGGCGCCCGGAAGCGGGCGCAGCACGTAGGAGGAGTCGCCCATCGAGCCCGGGATCAGCACGGGATGGCCGGTCGTCTGCCAGCGCGTGCCCGCCAGCATCGGATGCCCGGCGGGCAGCGCGCGGGTCGCGCCCTTGCGGTGGATCCACACCGGGCGGTCGAACAGGTCCGGATGGCGCTCCTCCTGCACGAGGTTGTGGCTGATCTCGTAGACGAGCCCGGCCGCGCCGCCGAAGGTCTCCTCGAAGGCGCGCGAGACCGCGCGCCCGATCAGGAGCCGGTTGACGATCGCGTAGTTGCCGCCCGCCGCCACTGCGTTGCGGTAGGAGCGCCAGGTGCGCGACTCGGGCGTGAAGTAGCCCAGGTCCATCTGCCCGCGCGAGAGGCCCAGCTCGTGCTGCGCCCGCTCGAAGTACCAGGTGGCCAGGCCGTGCCCGAAGCCGCGCGAGCCGGTATGGAACATGACCCAGAGCCGCTCGCCGTCGTGCTGCAGCTCGATGAAGTGGTTGCCGCCGCCCAGGCTGCCCAGCTGGCCCTGGCCCCGCCAGGCGCGCGAGTCCTTCGGCACGTCCCAGTCGTCGTCGACGGGGATGCGGTCACGCTCCGCGGTCCCGCGCTTTTCGCCGACCGCCTCCGCGCCGCCGCGCAGGATCTCCTGGAAGCGCTCCCTGGAGACGCCGTCGCCCTTGCTGCCCTTGCCCAGGCCGACGCGCGCCATCACCTTGGTCGAGAACTCGCGCACGCGCTCCGGCGTCGCGCGGTCGCGCGGGACGTCCGACCGCAGCGCCGCGATCCCGCAGCCGATGTCGTATCCCACCGGTCCCATCGCCAGCGTGCCGCTCGTCGCCATCACGCAGCCGACCGGCACGCCGTAGCCGGTGTGCGCGTCGGGCGTGAGCACCACGTCCACCACGCCCGGGAAGCGCCGCGCGTTCTGGACCTGGTTCTCGAGGTCCTCCTCCATCTCCGCGAAGAGGGACTCGGTCATGAAGATGCGGACCTCGCCGCCCTCGGTGCGGTAGCGGTAGAAGCCCGCGGGGTCGCGGCGGGCGGCCTTCTTCCAGGACATCGAGATGAGTGTAGCCTTGCCCATGCCACTCGCCATCCCGCTTGTGCTGATCTGCGCTGGCGCGGCCCTCGCCGCAGAGCCGCGCGCGCGCGACCTGGGCATCCCGTTCGACTTCGGCGCGCCGGGCCCGCACAACGCGATCACCGACGTGAAGGGGGTCGAGGTCGGTCACGTGACGCTCATCGAGGGCAAGGGAGTGCGGACAGGCGTCACCGCCATCCTCCCGCGCGGCAAGGGCGACCCGGCGCGGCAGCCGGTGTTCGCCGGCCACTTCTCGCTCAACGGGAACGGCGAGATGACGGGTCTGCCGTGGGTCGAGGAGTCCGGGCTGCTCGACGGGCCCGTGCTCATCACGAACACGAACTCGGTCGGCGTCGTGCGCGACGCCGTCATCCGCTACGCGGCGCAGCACTGGCCACCGCCGCCCGGCAACGACTGGGGCTGGACCGTCTGGTCCCTGCCCGTCGTGGCGGAGACGTGGGACGGCGGCCTCAACGACATCTACGGCATGCACGTGAAGACGGAGCACGCGTTCCAGGCCATCGACCGCGCGTCGGGCGGCCCCGTCGCCGAGGGCAACGTCGGCGGCGGCACCGGGATGGTGTGTTACGAGTTCAAGGGCGGGATCGGCACCGCGTCACGAGTCCTGCCCGCGAAGCTCGGCGGGTACACGCTGGGGGTGCTGGTCCAGGCCAACTTCGGGCTGCGCCACCAGCTGCGCATCGCGGGCGTACCGGTGGGGGCGGAGATCCGCGACGGGCTGGTGCGGACCGAGGACTCCGGATCGATCATCATCGTGGTGGCGACCGACGCGCCGCTGCTCCCGCACCAGGCCAAGCGCCTCGCGCGCCGCGCGGCGCTGGGCCTCGCGCGCACCGGCAGCGTGGCGGGCAACGGGTCCGGCGACCTGTTCCTCGCGTTCTCGACCGCGAACGCGGGAGCGGGCGGGTCGGAAGGCATCGTGCCCCTCCAGATGCTGCCGAACGACCGCATGGGCCCGCTGTTCGAGGCCACCGTGGGCGCGACCGAGGAGGCGATCGTCAACGCGCTCGTCGCCGCGCGCACGATGACCGGCCACGACGGGCGCACGGTGGTGGCCCTGCCGCAGGACAAGGTGCGCGCGATCCTGGAACGGCACGGACGCCTGGGCCGCTGAGCGCCCGGTCAGCTCCAGCCCAGGCCGCCGCCGTTCTCGCGCTGGGCCAGGTCCTGGGCGAACGCCTCCACGTCGCGTCGCGCGGCGGGAGTCGGGTCGGACTCGAGGCCGCACACGTGTACGCCCTTCACGCGGCCCGAGGCGTCCGGCACCGCCTCGGCGGACGAGGCACGCAGCAGCGCCCGCGCGTAGTCCTCCAGGGCCACCTGGGCCGGATCGGAGAGGACACACGCCGGGGCCCAGTCGAGCTCGCGGCACGTGGGCA